>SVCS01000017.1:20460-29866 GCA_015058205.1 Clostridiales bacterium | reverse complement strand
AGAATAAATGCGAAATAAGCAGCGTAGCAGCAGAGCATTACAATACCGCTGATGCGTCCGAGCCGCTCGGATTTCAATGCGAAGAGCCAGAGAATGAGAGCAGCAAATGCCGCGATTGAAGTATCGATGATAAAAGCGTTTCTAAACGCAATTGGCGTAATCGCTGCAGTCAGGCCGGTAACAAATAAGATGTTGAATAGATTGCTTCCTACAATGTTGCCGATGGCCAAGCCGGTATTCCCTCTGCGGGCGGCAGTCACGGATGTTACCAACTCAGGCAGAGATGTTCCAAAAGCAACGATGGTCAGTGCAATCATGCGCTGGCTGACGCCCAGATCCAGTGCGATTTCACTGGCGCCGTATACAATGCACTTGCTTCCGAATACAATCATTGCGAGACCGAGAAGGGTCCAGAAGATCATCCACATATTGCCCTGGCCGTAAGTAGGTCTCCTTTCATCCTCGTCGCTGGAATCTTTCATCGCTCTTCGGAATAGATAGATCAAATACGCGGCAAATATGGCGAGCAAAAGCAGCCCTTCCCACCGGTTAACGATGTTGTGAGTAAGCCCCATCGGCAAAAGCAAAAGAGAGATTCCGAGCATGAATGGGATATCCACTTTTATAGCGCTGCGGTCGACAGCAATTGGAGCGACCAGAGCGGTGATTCCGAGGATGACGAAGATATTCACGATGTTGCTGCCGACGACATTACCGATCGTGATATCAGCACTTCCTGAAAGAGCAGCGCTGATGCTGACGGCTGCTTCCGGAGCACTCGTGCCCATAGCAACAACGGTCAACCCGATTACGATTTGCGGCACGCCAAATTTCCGCGCAATGGTCGAGGCGCCTTTGACAAAAAAGTCAGCGCCCTTGATCAACAGCACGAAGCCGGCAATCAGTATTCCCAGATTGATCAAAATTACCTGCATAAACGGATCCTCACTCTTTTCCCAACACGTCCTTCATATATTCAGCAAATAATTTCATTTGCGGGCTGAGCCACCTTGTAGATGAATAAATAACTTGAATATACTCATGGATATCAATCGGCTCTGTATCTATGATACATAGTTCCTTGCGTTTCAATTCATTCTCTATCATAAACAATGGAAGGTAAGCGTGTCCACCATTAGTTTTGATATAATTCACAACAGATGCAACGGTACCAAATTCTACAGAAGATTGCACGTCATACCCCCGCTGTCTGAGATAGGACTCTACGATATAATCGTTCTTCATAGACTGATCCGTTGAAATAAATGCAGAAACGAAGGAATCATCGAGAACGTCTTCCAGCGAAACCTTCTTTTTCGTAGCAAGCTGATCGGAAGGAGATGTGACGAATTGGAATTCTTCTTTTCGCTCAGCAACGAGCGTACAGCCGTCATAGTTTTCTTTTGGAGCAAGAAAGACGGCGAAGTCCACTCTGTTCTGCCTGACGTGACTGACCAATATGTCAGTGTCTTCAGAGAGGCGCACAGATAATTTTATCTTCGGATATCTCTCGTGGAAACCATAAAGAACCTTCGGCAGGATTCCAATGGACGCAGAGGATGTGGCTTCGATAACCAGCTGTCCTTCCGGATCTTTTTTATCCATTGCAAAAGCATCAGCATCTTCGCTGGCCCGTACTAGTCTGACGGCATATTCTCTGAAATTTCTTCCTGCTTGGGTCAGCTGAATTCCTCTGCCGATCCTATCAAATAACAGAACGCCGAGGTCTTCCTCCAGCTGCTTAATTTGAGAGGTCACAGCACCCTGTGAATAGCCGAGCTGTTCGGCTGCCTTTGTAATGTTACCGAGCTCCGCTACTTTGATGAAGGTTTTCGCAATTCGTGTTTCCATATCAAATCAAATAATTAATTTCATTAATATGTATTATCAAAACCATTAGTTAGACAAATGTATTGTACCATGTTACGCTTGAGATGCAAAGAGAAAGGAACAGGCTATGACAGGAATTATGAGAACAATCGCATACAGTCTTCCGATTATCGCCGGTATCTGCTGGGGATGCTGCGGTGTTTTCGTAAGAGTGCTGGATCAGGCAGGCTTCAACAATATCACGATTACTTTTTCCAGGGTGATTATCGTTGTTATTCTGCTCGGCCTCGCGCTTCTCATATATGACAAAAAACTCTTTCACGTAGAACTCAGACAGCTTCCGCTGATTGCACTGATTGGAATCTCCGGGCAATTCCTGTTCAATATCTGTTACAATACCGCAATATTGAAACTGAGCCTATCGCTGGCAACCATCCTCCTCTGCACGGCACCGGTCTTCGTCATTATCTTCGGAGCCATTCTGTTCAAGGAGAAAATCACGCCGGTCCGTGTCATTTGCATGCTGGCGGTACTTGCAGGATGTGTGCTTCTCAGTGGTGTGATAGAATCCGGCGGTCTTATGTGGAGCATATTGGGACTTGCCATGGGTGTAGGAACCGCAATCTGCAACGCAGCTTCTACGATGGCGATGAATGAAGCATCAGACATCAGAGGAATCCATCCGCTGACAGTTCAGTTCTATGCCGCGCTGTTTGCGCTGATTCCGATGCTGCCATTTACAGATTACGCTGTTGTTGGCAGTTTCATCGCGGCAAACCCGCTTTCCCATATTCCATACCTGATCGTATATGCACTGATTGCAGCGCTGCTGCCGAATCTACTATTCAACATCGCATTCAAGTTTATGGATTCCAGCATCGTTTCCATTCTGGCATCTGGAGCAGAACCGACATCCGCATTGATATTCGGACTTCTGGTTTACAGAGAAATACCAACGGTATTTGGTTTGATAGGAACAGCACTTGTTATCGCCGCCATTATCGTTCTGACCAAATCTGCTTCAGCAGAAGAAAATCATATAGTATAATAGGGCATCAAACAAGGAGGACATCATCATGAATCACAAGAATGAAAACGCAACAAAACCGGAAACATGGTTCGGACTGAATAAGCCAGAAGCAAAAGCAACAGATGTCGATGCCGTCATTTTCGGTATTCCATATGATGGGGGCGTCAGTTACAGAGGCGGCGCTGCACAGGCACCGGATCTGCTTAGAGCGAATACAGATCATGCAACGCCATGCACAGAGAGGCTGGATTATTTCGATGACTTTGCCGTTCTGGATGCAGGCAACTTTGAGGGTGAACGTGACGATGCCTTTGCGGAAGTGCAGGGCTATGTTGAGATGCTTGTGAGAAACGGTGTTCGTTTCACCATGATTGGAGGCGACCATTCTGTAACAATCCCTGTGGAGCGAGGCGTGAATGCAGCGCTGGATGAACCCTTCGGAATCATTCACATTGATGCGCATATGGACCTTAGCTATGAGCTGGAAGGAGATCCTCTCTCCCATGGCTCTACAGAGCAGAGAGCTTTGGAAATGTCCAATATTGGATCAGAAAAGAATCTGTATTTTATTGGGATCAGATCGATTGAACCGGATGAATTCGAATTCAGCAGAGGCAGAAACATACAGGTCAAAACTGCATATGATTGCTATCATGAAGGAATCGAAGCAGTGGCTGATGACTGCATCAGCAAAATGAAACAGTTCAATAAAGTATATTTGACATTCGATATAGACGCACTTGATCCGGCATATGCAGGAGGGACCGGCACACCGCAGTTTGGCGGCTTGACCTCGCGGATGGCCATGACGCTCGTGCAAAAGCTCTTCACGGAGCTGAACATCATCGGCTTTGATATTGTTGAGATCGCCCCGCCGTTGGATGACTCACTGGCGTCCATGTACGCGGGCAGGAAACTCCTCACCGAAGGCTGGGGTATCTGGGCGAAGAATATTGGGAAGCTAAAGCAGTTTTAATACTGCTTTTGCAGTTTTTGCGTAAAATATGCCGTTCGGTGCACAGCTTCCGGCTATGGCGTAGAGAAAGACTACTGACGGTTCGCGAAAAACACACTGATCAGGATGACGATTGCGCCGACGACCTGGAATGGTGTGAACACCTCGTGCAGGAAAACAACGCCGGCGATAATGGAGATGACAGTCGTTAGATTCGCGAAGATCGAGGCCTCGGAAACAGTAACACGTACAGTTCCATAGTTCAGGCAGATGAATGCCGTGACAGAAGAAACGACGGAGAGATACAGAACGGAGACGATAAACTGCGGCTGCAGAAGAGCGCCTAAAATCAGCTCACTGTACTGCCCGTGGCACTGTACCAGCGCGAACACACTATAAACAATACTGCCAAGAGCAAACATCACGTACGTCTGCTCGAGAGGGTTGTAATCGTCACCGGATTTCTTACTGAAAACATAGAACAAAGCACCTGCGGCGACGGCTCCCAGAAGGATCAGCAGCCCCAGAGCAGACGATCTCATTCCTTCCGCACCTACCGTGGTGATCGCAACACCAACAGCTGACATGACTGCGCAGATAATCTGACGCAGTCTTACTTTTGTGTGCATAATGAGCACGTCAAAGACGATTCCAGCAACGGGAATTACGGCAATGATCGTTCCGGCAAAAGCTGCCGATGTATATACGATACCGTAACTTTCACAAAGGAAGTAGAGAATCGGTTGGAAGAGTGCCAGCAGGATGATATAACGAAGGGGTTTCCCGCGGAGTGAAAACTGAACCAAAGGTTTTCTGCCGCCCTGTCCGTCAGACACTTGAATGGCTCTACCGAATAGAACAATCAGATTCAGAACAATAAAGGCCATCACAAAACGCACTGCAATGAGCACGCTTGGCAGCGTGATCTGCAGTGCCATTTTTGAAAAGATAAAACTGAAGCCGAATATGGTGTTTCCGACAATTACAGCGCTAATAGCCTTTGCATGTGAATTCATGATTGCACTCTATTAAAAACTGTTTTTACAGAAGTCCAGTGCTGAAGTACCGTTCCATACGGTCCGGAAGAACCGTAGCAATGACCTTGTCTTCTCCGAATTTGCGCGCGGCTTTCATAGCAGCCCAGATGTTAGCGCCGGAGGAGGTGCCGCACATGAGACCTTGCTCTTTGGCCAGCTTTCTGGTTGTTCTCATGGCGTCGTCATCTGTAACAGTGATAACTTTATCAACGATATTGACATCCAAAACAGAAGGGATGAAGCCATCGCCGATGCCCTGAATCTGGTGAAGTCCCGGTTCATCTCCAAGAAGAGCGGAGACGTTCTTCGGTTCTACGGCAACACAAACCAGATCCGGATTTTTTTCTTTCAGGAATTGTGTTGTTCCCTGCAGCGTTCCGCCGCTGCCCAATCCTGAAACGAAAATGTCGACTTTGCCTCCCAGCTGTTCCCAGATTTCCGGACCTGTTGTCATGTAGTGGATTTCCGGGTTGTGGGGATTTTCGAACTGCTGCGGTACAAAATAGTTATCGGATTTGGACGCGATGCGGTTCGCTTCTTCTACAGCGCCTTCCAGGCTGTGTCTGGCGGAAGTGAGGACCAGTTTGGCGCCGAGCGCCTTGATGACGGCTCTTCTTTCCGTGCTCATATTTTCAGGCATAACAATCGTAACATCATATCCCATCTGCACGCCGCAAAGGGCAAGACCAATTCCTGTATTACCAGAGGTTGGCTCGATAATATGCATGCCCTTCTTCAACTTGCCTTCTTTTTCGGCTGCTTCCAGCATATGCTTCGCCACACGGTCCTTAATGCTTCCACCCGGATTGAGGAATTCTGCTTTTGCGAAAATCTTCAGTCCTGTGGTTGGTTCCATGTTGATAATAGGTGTGTTTCCTATGAGGTCCAGTACGTTATTTGTCGGCATTTGTCTTATCTCCTTTGTGTCATCGTTTGTTGTCTTCTATACTTTACTGTTTTGGTCTAATCGTGTCAAGTTGCGCGCTCTCAGAGCACACAGAAACGACAGAATAGAGTGGACGAAGAACCCTGACGCAATGTACAATATATCCATGCGTACGGGTAATCAGAACATGACAACAATTATCTTTCTGATCGCAATGGTCTCCATTGGATGGGGCGTTGCGTTTATTTCCCTTGCCTCGCTGCTGAAGGTAATGGCGCCAATGCAATTGCTGGCGGCAAGGTGGGGCATCACAGGAGTCCTGTTTCTGATTCTGATCGTCTGCGGAAAGATTAAACTCGATTTGAAAGGGAAGAAGAATCTGCCGTTTCTCTTTCTGGCAGGATTGTTTGAACCATGCGCCTATTCCATTCTGGAAGCATATGGCGTCAAGATGACGTCCGCTTCAATCAGCGCGATCTTCGTTGCGACCATCCCGAGCATGACGTTGATTCTCGGTATCCTCTTCTTCCGTCACAAAGCTGATGTGAAACTGGTGTTGAGTCTGCTGATCACCTTCGTAGGAGTTGCCATTGCAACGGTGTTCTCGCCTGCATTCTCTGTTGGAGGGACACGCACCGGCATGGTCTGCATGATGTTCGGCGTCATCGCGGCCAGTATGTATTCGCTTTCCAGCAAAAAAGCATCTGCCGATTTCGATGCCGCGACGGTTACAACTTTTATGGCGTTGGAAGGCGGTATACTGTTTAATATCATTGCCCTTTGCCAGGGCTATCGGCTGGATACATATACGATTCTGTTTACCGATTGGAGCGTCATGGGCAACATGCTGTTCCTATCTGTCTTCTGCGCTTTTGCGTCCTATGTTTGCTACAACAAGCTGCTGGGGTACGTTGAGCCGGCGCTCGGCAACAACATCGTCAGCAGTCTTTCAACGGTCATTGGTGTAGTGGCAGGGATTATCGTGATGGGCGATCTGTGGGGATGGTACACTATATTTGGCATGGCTGTTACATTAGCCGGCGTCTGGCTGGCATCCATGCGGATGCGTGAAGATCTGTAAAAAGACACGCACTCTTACCAGACAGTGTGGTAAGATGGTGATATAAAAGGGGGAACAAGGTCAAAATGAACAACACAGAAACAGAGAGCAAAATTAAGAACAAGAAAAACAAACGGCGCAAGAAAAAGAAAAAGCATAGAGTCCTTAAAGCAATTCTTCTGATTTTTTTCATTCTGATACTGGCTGCAGCAGCCGGTGTTTTCGCGTTCAATAAATACGCGGAGAATGTTATAGAAGAATCGGCGATCAAAGATATTGATACGCAGGACATCTATTCTCTGATTTACCAGAAGTCCACCATCTACGATGATGTGGGAAATGAGATCGACGCCCTGTATCTTTCAGGCGGGAACAGAACAATCATCGCATATGAGGATATTCCGCAGGATCTGGTCAACGCGGTTATTGATACAGAAGACAAGACCTTCTGGGAACACAAGGGCTTTAACTACATTCGAATGATTGGCGCTGTGAAGGAGAGAGTATTCGGAGGCGGACAGATTTCCGGAACCTCGACCATCACACAGCAGCTTGCGAGAAATATATATCTCTCTGAAACAAAATCCGAAAGAACTCTGAACAGAAAGATCCTCGAGGCTTATTACACCATGATTCTGGAGGATGAACTCTCGAAAAAGAAGATCCTCGAGACTTATCTCAATACGGTCTATTTCGGATTCAACGCCTACGGAGTAGAGGCGGCAAGCCAGAGTTACTTCTCAAAAGACCCGATGGATTTGGATCTCGCAGAGTGCGCGGCGCTTGCAGCGCTTCCGCAGGCACCGGATTCCTATGCGTTGGTGAAGAGCGCGTACTCTCAGTCTTCAGAAGAACTTCCTGTCATTGAAAAAGGAAATGGCTTCGTCTATCTGTACAACGGAAAAGCGTCTGAGAACAGGCGAAAACTCATCCTGTCCAACATGAAAGAGAGTGGACATATCACGGAGGCGGAGTACAACGCCGCACTCGCCGAATCGCTGGAAGAGCATATCCAGATCAATACAGGAAAAGATCCGGGCAGTTACTCCTATTACATTGACTGTGCAATTGAAGAAGCGGTTGAAGATATCGCTGCGCAATACGGTATCACAGAAGAAGAAGCACGCACGATGGTCTACACGAAGGGCTATCATATTTACACCTGCCTCGACAGAAATGTACAGGATAAACTGGATAAGCAGATCAATACAGAGTCCAATTACGCTGCGATCAACTCTCTTAATACAGATGGAAACGGGAACATCATTTCCGCTTCCGGCGACATCCTCATGCGCCCTTACAGCTCGTATTTTGATGACGGGAAATTCATCCTTTCAGAGGATGAATTCAGCAAAGGGGACGACGGGACGATTACGCTGTATAAAGATAAGCGGCTTGCGCTCTATGCGGTAGATGCCGGAGACACAGAATATGTCAGCGTTGAGTTCAAGGGTATGTACAGACAGGACGATGGCGCGCTCTACTTTATCGAGGGAGGAAACCTGTCTATCCCTGCAGGATACACTAGTTTCGATGACGATGGCAACTGTGTTATCTCTGCTGCGTTCAGCAAAGACTTCCCGGACTTCTTCAAAGCAGGAGAGGGAACGCTCACAGTCGAAAGTGACAATTATCAACTTGGACAGAAGATGCGTCAGCCACAGGCGGCAGCAGTGATCATAGACAACAATACCGGACGTACCATCGCCATGACCGGCGGCAGGGGTGCGAGAGGCAAGCAGCTCTACAACAGAGCGACAAGCCCTCGCCAGCCTGGTTCATCCATCAAACCAATTGCTGCTTATGGTCCGGCTTTGCAGAAGAGTGTTGAAGCGGCAAAGGCAGGAGAGAAGATGGAACTGTCAAAGGATCAGGGAGACAACTGGGGAGATTACATCACCGCAGGCAGCATCATCAATGACGCCCCAATGAAACTGAATGGGAAGGTTTGGCCGCAGAATGACTATGGTGGATTCCGCGGGCAGATGACCCTGCGGAAGGCAGTTCAGCAGTCGGTCAATGTTGTGGCGGTCAAAGTATTCCGTCAGGTGGGCATCGACTACTCTATAGATATGCTGCAGAAAGTCGGTATCAGCTCACTTGTGCTGGAGGGAGGCACTTCCGATATGCATGACGCCCTTGCGCTGGGCGGCATGACGAAAGGAATCAGTCCTCTTGAAATGACTGCGGCTTACGGAACCTTCGCCAATGGCGGCGTATACCGGGAACCGATTTTCTATACAGAAGTTCTGGATGGCAAAGGCAACATCGTCATCGAGAATGAACAGGCGAGCGAACAGGTGTATGATGAATCCGTCGCGTGGATTATGACAGATATCCTGAAGTCAGCCGTGCAGTACGGTACGGGACAGAACGCCAAGGTGGAAGGCTGGGATGTTGCCGGAAAGACAGGCACCACTTCTTCCAAATATGATATCTGGTTCTCCGGATTCACACCTCGATACAGCATGGCTCTCTGGATGGGCAGCGATGTTAACATTGCCCTTGCCAACTATTCTTCCGTAGCGGCAGCATTCTGGTCAGCCATTATGACCGATGTCTGTGCAGGCATGCCGGCAGAGCACTTTGACAAAATGCCTTCTTCCGT
>SVCS01000017.1:0-20360 GCA_015058205.1 Clostridiales bacterium | reverse complement strand
GCATTCTGGTCAGCCATTATGACCGATGTCTGTGCAGGCATGCCGGCAGAGCACTTTGACAAAATGCCTTCTTCCGTCGTCAAAGTGAACGGGGAGTACTATGCCGAAGGGACAGAGCCAAAAGCTCATACGGATGCAGGAACAGACGATTCAGGCGGCATGACTACACAGATATCCGATGAAGCGGATGATGACGATGACGATGATGAGAACATTGAGGACGAAGGTGACGAGGGCGGTGAAGTTAACGAAGAAGAGGAAGTCGACTGGTATTGATATAGAACATAATGAGGGAGGAAGGAGATCAAGCTGCTGTGATAAAGAAAGACAAGCATAGGATGGCCATAAATAGAGTATTGATCATAATAGTTACGCTGGCCTTTGCAGTCCTGGTAGGAGCAGTCATCTACGGCATGAACCTGACGGAGTACGAAGGAACGCTGGAAGAAAACATTTCGTATGAATTACCGGAAGGATATGTCGAGTCTGAAACCACGTTAGATGATGCGGATGACAAAACCTATGTCCGTGAAACAACTGACAAGCTGGAGACAATCAATGTGTACTACGGCGGTTTGGAACGATCGGAGAACTACATCGTCGACAAGACAGTTCTGTTGGATGACGGAACGGAACTTGGCATCGGTGTGCTGGATTGGGATAACAGTTACGGCAATGAATTGGAGTATACAATCTATCACGGTGATGAAAGCTACTACCTGACATACCAGTGCCAGGAAACGGATAAAGATAAATACTATTCTTCATGCTCTGAGGAGCAGCAGAATGAAATGATGGAGTTTATCAAAACATTCGACTACCATCGTCCGGATGGTTCGGATATGAATGCTTTTCAACGACTGTACCGCAACTTCGGAGTAGGCGGAATCATTGTGCTGGTGCTGACCTTACTGTTCTTTATCGGCATCCCGGTCGCCATCGGCATTGGAGGACTGGTGGCATCAAAGGATGACGGCAGCAAAGACGGCGAGGCTGTTATCAGCAGCCGTGATCTCCACGACTCCATGAATCGTGAGCGTGCGGCGAAAGGGGAGAGCAGCATGCCCTCAATCAATACGGTGCAGGGCGTCAGCTCCAATAATCTGGCTAGAAGAGATCATTCATGGAGCAGCGTTCCGGATTTCTTCATCAAAATGTTCCGTAAAAAATAAAGAAAAGAGGCTGGAGTCAGACTTCAGCCTCTTTGTTATTGTTTGTAGATTTGTGAATATGCGGAATCATTCGCTGACCGCACCACTCTCGGAATCTTCTTCCCAGAGTGCGTCGTTCAGAAGCTTCCACATCTCGCCGTATCCTTCTGAAGCCGGCGTGACCGGTTTCGGGATTTTGTTTTCCATATTGACTTTGATTTCACCGTTTTTCGACATCAGGATGACGCGGTTGCCAAGAACAAGAGCCTCCTGAATGTTGTGAGTAATGAAGATCACAGTCGCGTTTTCTTTTTCTTTGATTTTGGTCAGTTCCGCCTGCAGTTTGTTTCTCGTCATAGCGTCCAATGCTGCAAACGGTTCATCCATCAGGATGATCTTCGGATTCAAGGCCAGGCCTTTTGCGATGGCGACGCGCTGTTTCATGCCGCCTGAAAGCTGATGCGGATAGAGGTCGCCTTTGCCGGTAAGCCCCACCAGTTCCAGATGCTCTTCCGCAATGCGGTCCAGTTCTTCCTTATCGGTGATACCATTGATTTTCAACGGATATTGGATATTCTTTTTGACTGTCTTCCACGGAAACAGCTGCTCGAAAGTCTGGAATATCATCATCCGGTCAATGCCTGGTTGAGAGACAGCTTTGCCTTCGACAAGGATTTCACCTTCATAGTCTTCAAATCCTGCAATGCACCTGATCAGGGTGGTTTTGCCGCAGCCTGACGGTCCCAGAATTGTCAGGAAATCTCCTTCGTTTACAGAGAGATTGAGATGATCCAGAATGTTCCTCGCGTCCGGTCCATCGTGATAATTCTTAACAAGATCCTTTACTTCCAGGAGCGGTGTTCTGTTTGCTTCTGTCACTGTACCATCCCCCACTTTCTGACTGTATGGTTCTCGACGGTTCTGAAGATGCCGTATTCAACGAGAACGCCTATGATGATGATAACAATGAGTGCTGCAAATACACCGGACATGTCCATGAAGTTTCTTCTCATCATGATGTACCAACCGATGCCTGCGCCGGAACTTGTGGTTCCAAAGATCATTTCTACGCTGATCAGTCCTCTCCACGCTCTCGCCCATCCGACTCTCATGCCTGAGAGTACGCTGGAGAAGGCTGCCGGCAGATATACGCCCGTAACGAGTTTCAGCCCCCTCAGCCCGATGTTCATGCCGCTTTCGATATACATCCGCGGGATGGAACTGAATCCATCCATGATGCTTCTGGACATCGGCCAGATGATCGAATGAACCACGATGAAGATAATCGTAATTTCACCGATGCCGAACCAGCAAATCGCCAGAGGAAGCAGGGCAACGCCCGGCAGCAAGTCACAGATGGATACAATCAGATTGTAGATCGCATGAAAATGTTTGCTGATTACTGCGAGGCTTGAAAAAATAAAGGCAAGACCGATGCCGATGGCCAGCCCCTTTGCAATCAGCAAAAGGGAATGACCAGTGTAAGTCAGCATATCATTGGTGGTGAATGCAGTTACAAAACTTTCGCCGATGCTTCCGACAGACGGAAATGCCGTCGGGCTGAACACACGCATTTTGTAGACCACGTACCAGGCGATGATGAAACATATGATAAAGATGATCTGATCCCGAATTTCACTTCGTGTTTCGCTTTTCATACTCTTTCCTTAACCGCCTTAGTCTCCTTCAACACCGTCATATACGAGCTGGCTGATATCATCAAACTGAGCATCTTCCAGGAAACCTTCCTCAGTCATGAATTTAGCCATAGTGGAAACGCCCTTGAGTTCTGTGGAGTAGCTGCATGCAGGATCACTCAGCCACTCAAGGTAAGTCTGTGCATCGACATCTTCATCGGCGCAGAGCATCTCGGCAGCAGCTTCCGGCTCATCGTTGATGAATGCAATCGCATCATCAAAAGCAGCGAGTACTGCATTGTAGAGATCCGGATTGTTTTCATAGAGATCCGTTGACGCTACTGCTACAATAAAGGAATTGCCTGCAGGCCATACAGATTCGATGGCTTCTACTTCCGAGATGCCTTCCTCTTTGGCTTCCTTGAATACAAATGGAGATGTAGTAAGCTGGCACTTGACGCTGCCGTTCAGGAGAGCGGTCATTCCGTCAGGATGTGCCATTGCTGCAATGTTGTTGTCGAGTGCATGTGCATCACCCAGCTGTTCCTTGCAGGCCATAGCCAGCAGGATGTGCTGAATGCTTCCGATGTTGACCAACGCAATCTGATCGCTTTCGCCGATGTCTTTCAAGCTCTTTATATTAGGGTCGTTTGTCATCAGCTTGTGCGGCTGCGCCGAAATGTTTGTGCAGATTTTATATGGAACACCTTCGTTCAGGGAACCGGTAATCGCAGGCGCAACACCCATAAGGCCTACGTCCACATCACCTGCTACAAAAGCATCGTTGATGGATGCCCCTGAATTCAGTGTCTGGAAATTCACTTCAACGTCCCCGTCATAATTCTCTTCAATCAGGCCTTTCTGCTCAATCACCTTGAGAGGAGCATAGGCCATGCCATACTGCTGGACAATTGTAAGTGTCGCTGCTCCGTCGCCTTCGTCAGAACTATCGCTGCCACCGCATCCGGCCATTGACATACAAAGGCTGAAAGCGGTAATTACAGCAACAGCTATAATGACAAATTTCCTTTTCATCTTTTACCTCCAATTAGAATAACAACCATTACAAATAATAAATGGATTATGTATCCATAACCTTTTTCTTATGAACACACAACCCATTATACATCAACTTGTTAAGATACTGTTAATTTTTTTTAATCTTCCGAGAATGATTATACAAAGAAGAACGCCGCGCCGATCATAATGTAGACGACGACAAGCTGCAATCCTTCCAGCCAGTTCGACTCACCGTCGGAAGCGACACGGTTGGCGATGAGAACAGAAGCCACCAGAGCAACCAGTTCAAATGGTGTGAACACGATGCTCATTGGTGTGAAACAGAGGCTGAGCAGCACCAGAACAGGGATGACGAACAGAATAATCTGCAGGCTGGACCCCAGGGCAATTTCGACAGCTGCATTCATCTTGTTCTTGAATGCCATGATGATGGCAGAGGAATGCTCTGCTGCATTACCGATAATCGGTACGAGAATGATGCCGACGAAGGCTGGTGAGAGCCCGACACTTTCTGCCATCGGTTCGATCGTTCCGACGAAGATCTCTGAGAGAACAGCGATGCAGACCGTAGAGGCAACTAATAAGCCAATGGCTGCCGGCAGTTTCATGGATGGCGTTTCTTCATCATCCATGGTGAGTGTTTCTTCGTAGAGGAAACGGTGAGTGACGAAGCAGAAGACAAACTGCATGATGTAGACCAGAAGCATCAAAATTGCGATGATGATACTGAGCCCTTCAAACCGTGTGGTCAGCCAAGCCTCAGGTACAGTGTGGGTAAAGATTGCAGGGATGGAGAGCCCAAGCACTGCCAGGAGCAGCATGCTCGATGTGATGTTGATGGAATTCCGGTTGAACTTCTGTGTCTTGAATTTCAGACCGCCGACCAGCATGGACATACCGAGGACCAGCAGGATGTTGCCAATGACGGAACCTGCCAGGGATGCCTTCACTACATCGAACAGTCCTGCCTTCATGGCAACAAAAGCGATGATTAGCTCTGTCGCGTTGCCGAAGGTCGCGTTCAGCAGACCGCCGATTCTCTGTCCGCAAAAGCAGGAAATGATATCAGTGCTTTTGCCCATGAGTCCCGCCAACGGAATGATGGCCAGGGAACTGCATATGAACAGCAGTGGGTCTGAAAGCCCCATGTATTTTCCGATGATCGTGACCGGAAGAAATATCAGCAGTGGGTACAGAAATTTCATTTATAATCTCCTATTCTTCTAGCATCAGCCGGATGATTTCTTCATCTGTTGCAACAGCTCCTGCCGCCGCTGCAGCCCATGGCTGGCAGCAGTTTTTCTTTCAGGATACTCACGAACTGTGCGTATCTCACATCAGATTTATTCATGTTGACCTCCTTTGGCATTGGTGATAACAGCAGCTATTTTGAGCTGCATGAAGAGTTCACTGTCGGATGCCGCAGTAAGCCCTGTCAGTTCACGTATTTTCCCAAGGCGGTATCGTACAGTATTCTGATGGCAGTGCAGAGCGATGGATGTCTTCGTCACATCGCCGCCGGACGCCAAATATTCTTTCACTGTTTCGCACAAATCTGCATTATTATCATACGCGGATGTGATGCCTTTTGCAAAGGCAACAGACTCATCGGTATCGATGCTTGGAAGGATCACCTGGTATACGCCTGTATCAGAGAAGTGCGCGAAAGCACTGCCTTCGATGGAAGAGGCAGTGGAGCAGTACCGACTTTCCCGGAATGCTTTATCCAACTGTGACGGTTCGTGCACATCACTGCATCCAATCAGCATGGATTCTTCGTCCATGCTGGTTCCAATGCCTAAGAGTTCGAAGGCTTCTGCACGAATCAAATCGTGGCTCTTTGAATCACCACGATCTGATGTGGTAATCAGAAACAGGCTGTCTTCATACCGCACCATGAGGCCTTTGCTGTGAAAACCTTTGAGCAGATAAAAGCTGCGGAGGATGCGGCCTGCGTCAAGGTTCTTGCCTGAGATATAGATGACAGAGATGTACCGGCGCAGTTTCAGGGAGATGCCTTTCAAAATGATATCCAGCTCTGAGCGGGTCATCTTTCCGGAGAGCATGTTGTCGATTTTTTCCTCTGACAGGTAGACCTTATCGTCGAATTGTACAGCGTACATGATGTCGAAAACGATGTTCTCGAACCACAGATTTTTGCTGAATGCGAAGATAGGAAAGCTCTTTTTTTCAGCGAAGTCAATTACTTCTGTCGGAAGCTGATCATAGATAATCTGCTTGAATGCTAGTCCGGCCATCCCCATTTCTTCCATGGTTTCTATGGAGGAAAGAATCAGAGAAGGGTCATCCTTGGCAAACAAAAAGCTCGTGATGATAAAACTGCCAGGCTCCATATCATCCTGGAGGTTGAAGTTGGCTCCCGGCACGAACTTTATGTCAGGAGCAAATTCATAGTCAGCGATTTCCACAGAAACAACAGACCGGGTCAGTCCTTTGCTGCCAGCCAGCAGTTTCATGCGCTGCCCAGAAGGCAGTTCCAGAATGTCTTTCACAGTCAGTGCCATAAAGCAATCTCCTAAGTTCTGCTCCATGTAAACTTGTCTGATATTATTCTATATTGCTTTTGTAAAAAACACAATATTAATTGCATATATTCTAATTTTCTACAAAACCGTACTGCGGTGCTTTTGTTATACTTCAATTACAGAAACAAAAGAAACCAGATGGTTTGAAAGGAGGAGGAAATGGTTGCTTATATCTGGCCAATCGCTTTAGTAGTTTTCGCAAATGTAATGTATCAGATCTGCGCCAAATCCATGCCGGTGGACATCAATCCGCTGGCTGCGCTGACCGTAACATATATGGTAGCATTCCTGTCAAGCGGCGTTTTGTACTTTGCGCTGAACAGAGGATCAGCCAATCTGATTGTGGAGTACAGCAAACTGAACTGGGTACCATTCGTATTTGGGTTTGTTCTGGTAGCGCTTGAGGTGGGGTTCATCTATGCTTATAAAGCAGGCTGGCAGGTCAACACAGCAGCCATCGTGCAGTCTGCGTTCCTGGCGGTCGCACTGATTTTCGTCGGACTGCTGCTCTACCATGAGCCAATGACATGGAATAAACTGGCGGGCGTGGGTATCTGCATCGTCGGTCTGGTGTTTATCAATCTGAAGTAACGTTTCATTTTATAAGAAAAGGAGATTAACATGGATATTAAAACTTTCAAAGTAGAACGTTGGATGAATGAATACGAAGATGATTGTACATATAATCTGGCAGAGACATGCATTGATTCACTGACCGTAAGAGAGTTGACTGAGATGGCGGGACTGGATACAGCAGAGTTTATGAATGAACTGGCAGATACCCGTCTGACATATGGTCACATCTTCGGCTCACCAGAACTGCTGGAAGGCATCGCAGGGCTTTACGGCGAACTGATCAGACCGGAACACGTTGTTCCGATGCACGGGGCAATCGGCGCAAATAATCATGTCATCATGGCGCTGATCGATCCCTCCGACAATATGGTTTCCGTTATGCCGACGTATCAGCAGCACTACTCGATCCCGGAATCCATTGGAGCAGAAGTCAGGATTCTCAATCTGAATCTGGAAAACCACTTCCTGCCGGATATCGATAAGCTGAAGGAACTGGTCGATGAGAACACGAAGATGATTACCATGAACAGCCCGAACAATCCATCCGGATCGCTGATTCCTAAGGATGTCATGGAGCAGGTCATTGAAGTTGCCAGAAGCGTTGGAGCCTACGTCCTCTGCGATGAGGTGTACAGAGGAATTTCCGAAGACGGCAGTTACATGTATTCTGTTGTCGATCTGTACGAAAAGGGGATCTCTGTCGGCAGCATGTCCAAATCCTGGTCCATGGCCGGCGTGCGCCTTGGGTGGATCGTTACGAGAGACATGGATTTGATCCACAGATTCCACGAGAGAAGAGATTATGACACAATCAGCTGTGCCGTCATTGATGACAAACTGGCAGCACTGGCTCTGGCCAATAAGGACAAAATCATTGAGCGAAACCGCGCAATCCTATTGAAGAACCGTCAGATTCTGGATGACTGGGTCAATGCGACACCGGAAGTGTACTACCAGAGACCTGTTGCCGGAACGACTGCGCTGGTTTACTACAAGAAGGATATGCCGTCGAGAGAACTCTGCGACAAGCTTATGAAATCAAAGGGCGTTCTGTTCACACCAGGAGAGTGTTTCGAAATGGAAGGCGCCGTCAGAATCGGGTATGCTTTCGATCCGGAAGTGTTGCAGAAAGGACTTGATTTGTTCACAGAGTTTTTGCATGAATATTAAACGGCTGCGCTACTGCAATTAAAAAGCTGTGTTACTGCAGCGTAAACTGCAGCACCACCGGATTGTGATCGGAATTTACAAATCCCAGATCCATTGTTTTCAGATCATCGATCTGAATGTTGTCTGAAGCAATGAATCCATCAATCAGATAGAACTGAAAGCTGCCAAGGTCGGCACCAACTAACGGCTGGTCAAGACTGCGGCAGCTTGGTGTTTTTTCATCCATCAGGAAGACCCACCCGTTACCGAATTGTTTCTCATCAAGCTCGCCCGGAAGCCACTTGTCCGGCTGAGGAGGGTAAGCGTCCTTGTCTGCTGAAGAAAAGATCTGATTAAAATCTCCGCCGGCGATGACGTAGTTGCCTTTTTCCCGTTCTTCTTTCAAAAGCTTCGCAAGCATCTTTGTCTGGGCAATCTTGCCCGCGCCGCTGTCATAGGCCTCAAGGTGCAGGTTGAAGATCACCAGATCCTTATCAAATCTTTTCTGGCCCTCACTTCTAGGTCCCGCAGGATCATAGACTGGAATGTGGGTTTCAGTTACGCATCTTTTTAGATTCACTGGGCGAACAGGCCACTTGAATGGAACGGGCAGCTGGATACGCTCTACATTTTCTGCATGACTATCTGAGAATGTTGCAATGCCTGCAACGATTTTACCGAGCGGTGGCATTGGATATGGAACGAAAGGTGTTTTATAGTTGATGCCGAATGAGGATTCATAGTCTTTGAATCTGTCTTGCAGCATCGCCAGTTCGTCGAGGTTATATGATCTTGCTGAATCGCGGTCGATCTCTTGTACGAGGAAAATGTCCGGATCGGCCTGTTCGATGGTCTGCATGATGCCGTCCATGTTTTCCTGCACACGTTCTTCATCTGCGGACTTGACCATCTTTCCGCCGTCCATAAAGAAGTCAGCGTTATCACCAAGGGCTCCGTAACCGATGTTCCAGGACATGATTGTCATAGAATCACCCACGGAGTACGTTTCATTTGCCGTTCCTTTGACTTTGAGCGGTTCTACGTCTGCTGGTTTGTATTCAGTCACCGTAAGAAAAGCCAACAGTCCTGCGACGAGCAAAAGCACCGCCGCAATGAAAATGATGATTCCTTTGATTATTCTTTTCAAAACCATTTCATCACCTCGCCCAATCAAAAGGCACGCATCGCCCAATCAAAAAGCGCCTCTGCATTATTTCTAACATACAGAGACGCTGAAATCAACAAACTTACTATACGAACAGTGTTCTGATTGCATTCAGAACGGCCAGCACCATAACGCCTACATCGGCGAAAATCGCTGCCCACATACCGACCAGACCGACTGCGCAAAGCAGCAGGCACAGCACTTTGATGCCGATGGCGAACCAGATATTCTCATGGACGATGCGCATGCACTTGCGGGAGATCCGGATTGCCTTTGCAATTTTAAGAGGATCGTCATCCATCAGTACAACGTCCGCTGCCTCGATTGCCGCATCCGATCCCAGTGCGCCCATGGCGATACCGATGTCCGCACGGGAGAGGACTGGTGCATCATTGATGCCGTCACCGACGAATGCAAGACACTGTTTACCTGATTCTAATAATTCCTCAACTTTCGAGACCTTGTCAGCCGGCAGAAGTTCGCTGTAGATTTCCGAAATACCAAGCTGGCTGCCAACTTCTTCTGCCACTGCTTTGCCATCGCCGGTCAGCATGACCTGCCGCGTGACGCCGGCTTCCCGCATTTTCCTGATCGCTTCTGCGGAAGTCTCTTTGATAACATCTGATATTATGATATACCCCTCGTATTTGCCGTCGACAATTACGTGAATCACAGTACCGGCAATATCTGCTGTTGCTACGTCTGCGTCATTTCCCAACGCGAGCCGCACCATCTTCTGGTTTCCGATACACACGAGCTTGCCGTCGACTTTCGCGCGGATTCCGTGACCTGCGATTTCTTCCACATCATCGACTTCGCATCCATCGTGTTCTTTTCCAAAGGCAACACGCAGGGCCTGTGCGATAGGGTGGGAAGAATGCCGTTCGGCATGCGCTGCAAGATGAAGAATTTCTTCCTCGGACAGGTCACTGTCAGCAGAGGGATAGATTCCTGTTACTTCGAATACACCGCGTGTCAGTGTTCCGGTCTTGTCCATGACAACGGTCTTCACCTTAGAGAGCGCCTCCAGATAGTTGGAGCCTTTGACTAGAATTCCTTCACGGCTCGCCCCACCGATGCCGGCGAAGAAACTAAGGGGAATGCTGATGACCAAAGCGCACGGACAGCTGATGACCAGGAAGGTGAGCGCTCTGTAGATCCAGGTACCCCAGTTTGGCGCGATGCCAAGTGCGGCCATGCTGATGATTGGCGGAACAATCGCCAGAAGGACTGCGCAGATAACAACGATTGGCGTATAGACACGGGCAAATCTTGAGATGAAGTTCTCTGACCGCGCCTTTCGTGAGCTGGCATTTTCAACCAGATCCAGAATTTTCGAAGCAGTTGATTCATCAAATTCCCTAGTTGTCCTGATTTTCAGAACGCCGTTTGTATTGATGCATCCGCTGATGACTTCATCACCTTCTTTGACAGAACGCGGCACGCTTTCACCGGTGAGCGCACTTGTATCCAGACTGGCTTTTCCTTCTTCAACGATGCCGTCGATTGGTATTTTTTCGCCAGGCTGCACGATGATGATGGTGCCGATTTCAACCTCATCCGGATCCACCTTGGTGAGCTCACCATCCTCTTCGATGTTAGCGTAGTCAGGGCGGATGTCCATAAGCTCTCCGATGTTTCTGCGGCTTTTGCCGACCGCGTAGCTTTGGAATAATTCGCCGACCTGATAGAACAGCATAACGGCGACAGCTTCTGTGAAGTCGCCGGTTTTATACACCGCCAGAGCGATGGCTCCAATTGTTGCGATTGCCATGAGCAGATTCTCATCGAGAGGCTGACGGTTGACGATGCCTTTGCCTGCCTTTTTAAGGATGTCATAGCCGACGATCAGATATGGCACCATGTAGCACACGAGCATAATCGGCCGGTCCAGGTGAACAAAATGCAGTACGATCAAAAGCACTGCCGCAACAATGATTCTGATTAAGTTGTTTCGCTGTTTCTTGTTCATTGAAGTTTCCTATTTTCCGTTTTCTTCGTTTATTTGCCTAGAAGAAAATTTCGCAGTCGTCTTCAACTTTCTTACAGTTCTTCAGAACTTCTTGCATAACGGTCTGAGGATCTGCGTCGTCTTCAAATTCTACTTTCATCTTCAGTGTCATGAAGTTGACGGTTGCTTCCTTCACGCCATCTGTCTTGTTGGCTGCAACTTCCATCTTGTTTGCGCAGTTTGCACAATCCACATCAATCTTGTAAGTCTTTTTCATTGTTCGCTCCTTTATGTGTTTCAATCCTTAACGATTAAACGATTGTTTAATCGTTTGACTGTATAGTAGCATGAGATATTACGTATGTCAACTTGAAACCTTCAGATTTCATGCAGAAAGATGTTCTATTCTGAAGGGTTTTGTATTATACAGATTCGGAGCTCAGTGGCGATTTACAGGTAGACCGAAAAAAGAAAATGAATTAGAATAACAGTATCAGTTACGAAACGGCGGCATAGCCGCTTAAGAATGCATGGTAAATTCCAGAGGTAAAGAAGAGTGAGCAAAAACGTAAGTCTGCCGCATGATCATGATGTTGAATCAAAGAAAGTCATGGAGCGCATGCCGGCGGAAAATAATTTCCAGACCGTAGCGGCTCTTATGAAGCAGCTGAATGATCCCAGCAGACTCCGCATCTTCTGGATCCTCTGCCATGTCGAGGAATGTGTGATCGACATTGCTGCTATGGCAGGCATGTCAAGCCCTGCCGTTTCCCATCACCTTCGCAATCTCAAAACAAGCGGGCTCATCGTCTCTCGCCGTGAAGGTAAGGAGATGTATTATAAAGCTGCTGATACAGACATTGCGCAAAAGCTGCATCATGCAGTAGAAGAAATAATGGAAATCTCCTGTCCGACGAAATAAAGACAGCGTCTTTTATCCGGAAGTCTTTTCATTACTGCTACTTAACTGACTCCACAAGATCGTTTACAAGCGCTTCATCAATTCCCTTGTCAGCACCAATGCTGTATGCGAAACCATCCTGTTGCCACAAAGCTTTATAAATCAGACCATCGTTCCCGCTGAGCGTCACACTGACACCGTGCATATCTGCGGTTTTGTTTTCGGTGTATTCATTGTAATCGCCGGAGATATCATCACCGAATCCTTTCCGAATCAGAATAGCAGAGTATGTTTCATCTTCCAGGTCCTTATCTGAATAAAATACCTGAATCATTTCCTTTTCCATGGCCTGAATGAACGTATTCGGATAGCCATCAATCCGGTCAGGCACAGCGATATCGAAGCCTGCAACCTGTGCGGCTTCATCAAGGTTTGCGCAGTCGATCCATGGATTTGCGATTTCGTTATTGACTTCTTCATTATTTGCCTCAGTTGCCTCAGTGTTTGCTTCATTGCCGCACGCAGTGAATGCAAAAGCAAGAAAGATCATAGTAATGGATAGGATTAGTTTTTTCATGGCTTCAGTTCCTCCCTCTCCCATATCGTTTTTTATATTATAAAACAAAACGATGAGGCAGTGTGTTTATTCGTGGTAAAATACGGAACAGAGGAGAAAAATGCAGACACAGACTATTCATCAGAAATACCTGAAAAAAGCCGGGCTCATCGCAATGGTGACAGTACTCGGTATGGCGCCGCCTCTTTCGACGGACATGTATATGCCGTCCCTTCCGAAGATGGCGGAGTATTTTGATGCGCTGCCGGCTCTTGTGAATATGACCATGGTGGCATTTTTCGTGTTCATGTCTATCGGAATGCTGATCATGGGACCACTCAGCGACAGGAGCGGCAGGAAAAAAATCCTGATTGTTTCGTTGCTTTTGTATCTCGTTTCCAGTGTGCTCTGCGCACTCACGTTCAATGTTTATTTCATGATTCTCATGCGCATTGTGCAGGGCATTGGAGCAGGCGGCATGGTGTCCCTTTCGATTGCTATCATCAAAGATTGTTTCGAGGGACAGACAAGAGCGACGGCACTGGCGGTGGTCCAGAGCATGTCTGTCATCGCACCAATCGCGGCGCCAGTCATCGGCGCACTCATCATTCAGGTTTCCACTTGGAGGACCGTCTTCATTGTGCTCGCCGCTATTGCGGCGGTTTGTCTTGCAGCGGCATTTTTCTTTGAGGAATCCATTCATGAAGATGAAGTCAACCAGGGAGGTGTTATGGATTCCCTGAAGCGAATTGGCGTAGTTGGGAAGAACATTAACTTCTCGGCCTTTCTGCTCGCGGTGTCGTTTTATTCGGCACCATTCATGGCGTACCTGGCAGTTGCCTCCTATGTCTACGAAGATTACTTCGGCCTGATGCCGACCATGTTCAGCGTTTTCTTCGCCATCAATGCGCTGACATCCGTTTTCGGCCCTTTGTTATACATGAAGCTCAACAACAGAATTACTGCAAAGGCAACCATGCGCGCATTGCTGATCATCGGTTTCGCTGCTGCCTTTGCAATGTTCCTGTTCGGCAGGGTGTCGCCGGTCGTATTCCTCTTGACCATGATTCCGTTCAGCATAGCGAACAGTTATCAGAGACCGTTCTCGACGAATTTACTGTTGGATCAGGTGCAGGGCGATACCGGTTCTGCATCAGCGCTTCTTAATTTCATGCACACACTTCTGGGAAGCATCGGTATGTTTATTGGATCGCTTCCATGGAGTTCCTATATCGGCGGTATCAGCTGCACCATGTTCGTCTTCGTCGCACTGGCGCTGCTTACATGGATCTATGTTTGCAAATCGAAGAAAATCAAAATGAAAAATGTCTGATGATTTAGCGCGGTGCTATAATAGCATCAGGAGGATGTGCCGATGACCAAGCACGATATTGTGATCATAGGTGCCGGCGGCGTTGGGTGCGCTGTCGCGCGGGAACTGTCCCGTTACAATCTGAATATAACCGTCCTCGAAAAGGAATGTGATGCAGCCGGCGGAATCAGCGGGAGAAATTCTGCTGTCGTTCATGCTGGCTTTAATAATGTGCCGGGAAGTCTCATGGCGAAACTTTGTGTAGAAGGAAATCGCGGCTTCGAACCCCTTTGCCGGGAGCTTGATATCCCGTACAAAAAGACAGGCAAACTTCTGGTCGCATTTGATGAGACTGACATGAATGCACTGCAGGAAATCATGCGGCAGGGCATCCGAAATGGATGCGAAGGATTGCGCCTCGTCGATGCGGACGAGATGGAAAAACTTGCACCGGGAATCGGTGGAATCGGCGGCATGTATTCTCCGGAAACAGCAGTCTTTGATCCGTTCCTCTACTGCATCGCCCTGGCAGAAAACGCACTGGCGAATGGAGCAACGTTTCATTTCAACAGTGAAGTCGTTGCAATCGAACGTACCAAAGTGGAAGAGCATAATGAGGAGCACGATGAGGAGCATAGTAAAGAGTACAGCAACGACAGGTTTGTAGTGAAAACTGCAGACGGAGGTGAGCACGCGTGCAGGTTCCTCATCAATTGCGCAGGTCTCAGCAGCGGAAAGATATCCGAGCTTGCAGGAGGTCCATCCTATCAGCTCTACCCGTGCCGGGGTGAGTACTTCATTCTCGACAAAGTGGCAGAGGATCTTCTGCCTATGCCGGTCTATCCGGCTCCGCGCAAAGGTATCGGAGGTCTAGGTGTCCACCTGACGCCGACGACAGCAGGGAATATTATCATCGGCCCGAGTGCAGAATACATATCGCAAATAGACGATTTGTCATGTACGCGACCGGTTATGGAAGAACTTTTCAAGGAAGCAAAGGCATTGCTGCCTTCCATTGAACGAAAATATATCATCGGAAGTTACGCGGGAATCCGTCCGAAACTGGCACCGCCGGAAGAAGGCGGGTATCGGGATTTTGTGATACAGGAAGAGGAACAATGTCCGGGTTTGATCAATCTGATCGGCATTGAGTCACCGGGGCTTACCGCATCCATGCCGATTGCACGCATGGTGCGAGGCATTATCGGGGCGAGGATGCCTTTGGAAGAGAAAGAGGACTTCATTGCTGGGCGCAAAGGCCCAGTCAGATTCCGCGACCTCAGCGAAGAGGAACAGGCGAAGCTCATTAGGGAAGATCCGGAGTTTGGAGAGATCATCTGCAGATGCCAGAAGGTGACAAAAAGAGAGATTCGAAACGCCATCGAAAATCCTTTTGGCGCGAAGAGCATCTCTGCGATCAAATACAGAGCATGGGCAACGACGGGACGGTGCAACGGCGGATACTGTCTGACGAGAATCGTCGATATGCTTGTGAACGAATATGGAGTCAAACCAGAAGAGATTACATACAGGAGCACCGGAAGCGAACTGTTTTCGGGCAAGGTGAAATAGCAGGTAAGCGGTTGAGACAAGCGGTTGGAGTGTGGAAATGAGCGAGACGAAAAACCACACAAATGAATATGAGACCCGCGGCGTAGTACATGAGACTTGCGACGTCCTCGTCGTCGGAGCAGGACCGGGTGGTCTGGCCGCAGCGAAGAGTGCGCGGGACGCAGGCGCGGAGCACGTGTTCTTGATCGAACGAGACGACCGGGCAGGAGGCATTCTGAATCAATGCATCCATGACGGCTTCGGAATCGTGCGCTATCGGAAACAGCTCACCGGACCGGAGTATGCGCTTAGGGCGGAACAAGAGGCTGAGGCATCCGGCATCGAACTGCTCACCGGATGTCATGTGCTGCGGATCGACGCGCACACGCGCGCGCATAAACCCGCGCGCATGTACGCGTGTACGCGCGCGTACGTAGTGACTGCTGTTTCTGCTGACGGGCTGAAACAGATTGAAGCAGGTGCGGTTGTTATCGCGACAGGATGCAGAGAGAGAACGCGCGGTGCGATCGCCATTCCGGGATCGCGGCCTGCCGGTGTGTTTACTGCGGGTGTCACGCAGAATTTTGTGAACATCAGGAATATTATGCCGGGCAAAAAAGTCGTGGTCTTCGGTTCCGGTGATGTAGGCATGATCATGGCGCGTCGGCTCAGCCTCGAAGGTGCGAAGGTGGAAGCGGTTATTGAAATTCTTCCTGAACCGGCAGGGCTTTCGAGAAACGTCAGTCAGTGTTTGTACGATTACGGGATTCCGATTTTCTGCAGTCATACTGTTTCTAAGATTATCGGAAAGAAGAGGCTTGAGGCAGTTGAAATATCTGAACTTGATGAATCCATGCAGCCGATCAGGGGCACCGAACGTCTCATTGAATGTGATACGTTGGTTTTGTCTGTCGGCCTGATTCCGGAAAATGAAGTCGCCCAGACAGCAGGGATCAAACTCGACGCCAGAACAAATGGAATGATGACTGACCAGTATCTGCAGACGAATGTCCCTGGAATCTTCGCATGCGGCAACGCGCGGCGCATCATGGACCTGGCGGACTTTGTATCAGAACAGGGTGAGCTGGCCGGCAGAAATGCAGTCGCGTTTCTGAATGGCACGGAGATGGGCGAATGGGATGAAGCACGAACCTCATCCATGGCCAAGGGTTTTCCAGAGAAAGGTGTCGTAACCTGCACACTCTGTCCAACAGGATGTCAGGTCAGATACAACGAAGCACTCGGCGAATACGAAGGAAACAAATGTAAACGCGGCGCGGCATTTGCCGAGCAGGAGAGAGTGAATCCGCAGAGAATCCTGACGACCACTGTGAAGGTAGCTAACCGTAAGACAGGTGACGGAGATTATTGCCGCGTGAACCTTTTGCCGGTGCGGAGCGCCGAGCCGGTGAGCAAGCAAAGCCTTCCGCAGCTTGTGCAGGAGCTGAGAGAGATTACAGTAGAACCACCAGTTAAGTGTGGTGATGTGGTTGCGGAAATCCAGGAAGAGGCAGGATGCTACATCCGAATCATCGCCACGGCAGATGCAGATTCCAATTTTCTTGAATAATTAATAATATGGGTATCGGCGTTACCCATTTCAGAAAAAAAGGCTCATTTGTTGTCAAATGAGCCCTTTCGTTTTCTAGTAATTGCTTTTGCTTTATTCAGCTTCGCTGAAGTCCATTTCAGGAGGCATCTCCTTGAAGCCC
The DNA here is from genome assembly GCA_015058205.1 of Clostridiales bacterium. Taxonomy (GTDB): domain Bacteria; phylum Bacillota; class Clostridia; order Peptostreptococcales; family Anaerovoracaceae; genus Lentihominibacter. Next base: position 3,133 of record SVCS01000017.1, on the reverse strand, counting down.
TTGGTCTTGATGCCGAGGATGATGGCGCCAAGTGCCAGGAATGAGAAACCTACGATCTTCGCCATGGCGGAAAGCTGGCACCACAGGAAGAGTGTGCATGCAGCTGCAGCACCCGGCATGAGAACGTATCTAAAGAAGTTCTTGGTTCCTCTGCGCTTGTCTTTGTACCAGTATGAACCGATGACACAGACATTTACGAGTACCATACCAAGCAATCCTCCGAAACTGCAGAGGTTCGCAGCATCCATAACCTGTCCTTGGAAGAGCAGTGCAGAGAGTCCGGCAACGCCGGCCAGAGCGATGTTGAAGGAAGGTGTCTTGTGCTTCGGGTGAATGAATGCAAAGAACTTCTTCGGCAGGAAGCCGTCTCTTGCCATGTTGTAGAGGATTCTGGATGAGGAAATGTTTCCCGCGATGCAGCATCCGATGCAGGCAATCGTATTGATTGGAACAAACACCAGATTCATCCATCCAAGTCCCAGATATACATAGTATTCAGTAATTGCAGTATTTGGATCCTGGAGCATTCCGTCCTCATAAACCCATCCGCAGTTGAACAGGTACGCTGTCAGGAAGAAGCTGACCAGTGTGTAAACGACGATGATGATAACAGCTCTTGGAACTGTTTTGGTTGGATTCTTTGCTTCACCTGCCAGTGTTGTCGCGATGTCGAATCCGATAAACAGTTCACACATGACGGCAGCGCTCTGGAGCACGCCTGCCCACTTGATGGTATCCGGTGACATGAACGCTTTCATGCTCAGGAAGGTTCCTGTCGATTGCGGGGCATCCGTCGCTACGAACTTGATGATCCAAATAATTGTAACAATCAGCATCAGTATCGGAACGATAACGTTGATTGCATTGACGAGCGTCGCCACTTTAACGCCGATGTAGTTACAGATGAATACAAATATAATCGTCAGGATCGTGAAGATGTTCGCCGAGATTGCCGGGAACAAAATGTGCAGATACAGTCCGCTTGTCAGATAGCAGATCATCGGCATCAGGAAGTAGTCCAGAATCATCAGCCATCCGGACATGAAACCGAGTCTCGGTCCGAAGGTGCCGCCTACATAAGTGTAAACGGAACCACCCTGTGTGTACTTTTTACCCATGTTGGCATATCCAAAGGCAGCCATGAACATAACCAGACCTGCGATGAGTGTTACCAGAGGAAACGCTCCGCCGGATGACTCATTGATGATGCCGTAATACATCGTGATGCAGGCCGGGCAAAGCCACGCCATACCCTGAACGACCATGTCCTTCGTTGACAGGACACGATCCATTTCCGTATGGGCGCCCTTTTGCACGGTACTTTCCGCAGCCGTTGCTTCAGCCATTACTTCTTTTTCTTCCATAACAGCTCTCCTTTCCTTTCACGCTTAACAGTTGATGATAATGATAGCTTGTATTATTCCGAGGCTAAGTCGAAGACGACCTTGCCTTTGAAAATCGTTTTGTCGATTTTGACAGCGTAAATGTCTTTTGCCGGTGTGCTTTCAAGATCTGAATCCAACACGACGAGTTCCGCGGATTTACCTTCTTCAATGGAACCGGTAAATTCTTCACCGAACATCTGATATGCGCCGTTAATGCTCAGCGCCTTGATTGCTTCCGCCAGTGTTGCCGGCTCTTCATCACCGAGTTTCTGGCCTTTGAATTTGTCGTATCCGATGGATCCCGGCGTGATCTCTCTTGTCATAGCCGCGCAGATTTCCTGCATCGTATCCGGCGGCGGCGTGACAGGGAAGTCCGTTCCAAAGGCAACGGTCACGCCGTTGTCGATGAATTTTCTGAACGGATAAGATTGCAGCGCTTTCTCAGCGCCGAACATTTCAATTTCACCGGAGACGTCTGATTCCAGCATCATCCAAGCCGGCTGACAGTTTGCGATGATTTTTTCCTTACCCATTAGCGCTGCGGTTTCGTCAGGAGTGAGCATCACATGGGCGATGATATTTCGCGGTTGTTTTCCGACGATGTGCTGCGCCTTCGCGAGACATTCGGCGCTCTGCTTGACAGACGCGTCACCCATGGCATGAACATGGACGTTGAATCCTGCTTCCATTGCTTTTGCAGCGTACTCGGTAAACACGTCGTCCGGCCAGTAAAGCGGTCCGTTGAAATCATGCGGTACGCCTAGAGCATCACAAAAGTCCGGCAGGTATCCGTCGAGCATGCTGAAGGTTCCTTCTGCAAACATCTTCACGGTGTCGATGCGGAAATCGTTACCGACGTTGTCGGTGCCTTTGCGTGAGATAAACTCCGGCATTTGCTGTTCGTATTTCTCCGGCTTTAAGTGATAGACTGCACGTAATCTGATGGTCAGTTTTCCTTCTTCGGCAAGCTCTTTGTATGCCTGCCGCGCGTTATCAGTATGCATGCAATCCTGTACGAAAGTTACGCCGTAGCGGTTCGCGCATTCATGCTGATACCAGAGGATCGATTGTTTGTATTCTTCCACGCTGAGGTCGTATCCCGGAACGCCCATCCTGATGTATTCCATTGCTTCGGGATCATTGAAGACACCCTGCGGGTAGCCATCTTCTTCTCTATAAATGCAGCCGATTTTCGTATCAGGTGTGTTTTCGTCAACCCCTGCGATCTCAATTGCTTTCGTATTTACCCAGAGGTTGTGCTGGCAGAAGGATTCGAGAATGACCGGCTTGTCTGCACAGATTTTATCTATGTCATGTCTCGTCGGCATCCGCTCTGCAGGATTGAAAATCTGATAAACCCATCCTGTGCCTCTGATGACTTCCTTGTCCGGATTTGCGTCAACATATTCTTTCAGCTTTCCCATCAGAATGTCGATGACTTCATCGGCGCTCTGACCTTCTTCGCGATAGACGCCGAACAAATCTGCCCCCGCCATTGAGGAGGCGGCAAGAGATGGGTGGCAATGCGCGTCGCAAAGACCAGGCAAGATGGTATTTCCGTGGCAGTCGATTACTTCAGTATCATCACTTGCAAAGGCAGCAATTTCATCAGCTGTACCGACTTTGAAAATCTTTCCGTCTTTCACAGCGACGGCATCGCCGCGGATGATTTCATCATCCAGTGTTACGGAATATACTTTGCCGTTTGTCAGAATCAATTCAGGTGCACTCATAGTTCTGTCCTCCAC
>SVCS01000072.1 GCA_015058205.1 Clostridiales bacterium | reverse complement strand
TCCGATCCATCCAGTTTCAGCGGAAGGCCGATGACAACAGTATCGCAGTCATATTCCTTGATCAAATCAAGGACTTTACCGGTATCCTTCTTGATACCGATCCGTTCTATGGTCATAACTCCCTGCGCAGTGATATCCAGTCCATCACTGACAGCGACTCCTATTGTTTTGTCACCTACATCTAATCCAATCTTGCGCAATCTTCTTTCCTCTACATAATTTTGTTATTGGAAACAAAAGTGTTTTTTCAAAAATCAAAAATAAGTGGCGGACAAAAAGCCCGCCACAAACGAGTGCATTGATTATTTATCGAGATAAGCCTTGATCAATTCTTCAACCAGGTCATCTCTTTCGATTCTGCCGATTACATTTCTGGCGTTATTGTGACTTGTAATATATGATGGATCTCCTGAAAGAATATATCCCACCATCTGATCGATTGCATTATATCCTCTTTCATCAAGAGAATCATATACGATTGTCAGTATTTCCTTGATTGTCTTCTGCTCGACTTTATCAAAGTTATCATACATCCTTGTCTGTCTGTCCATTCCTAAACCTCCAATCAGTTTACTTGGTGACTAAAGTATAACACCTGATTACCAATAATTACAAGCCTTTATAAGAGATTATTGTCTTAAACTATATTAATTCTTCTGCTTTTGCGAACGCATCATCGACCTTTGACGGATCCTTCGCACCGGCCTGAGCCATATCTGCTTTGCCGCCGCCACCGCCGCCTGCTGCTTTTGCGATTTCCTTAATCATCTTACCTGCGTGCATGCCCTTTTCTACAAGATCATCGGTCAGAGAAACCAGGAATGTCACTTTGCCGCCTGATACAGACGCGAATACCATCGCAACATTCTTGTTGGAAGCTTTCACGTTGTCTGAGAGGTTTCTGAGATCTCCGATATCATAATCGTCGAATTTCTTTGTAATCAGCCTTACGCCGTTGATTTCCTTAGCATTATCGAGGAATGCGTCAGCATCTTTGCTCATTTCCGCAGCCTTGAGCTCTGCGATTTCCTTCTTGAGCTCCTTGATTTCCTCTGTAAGCGCAGAAGCCTTCTCAACTAGAACATCTTTGTTTGCCTTCAGTGCTGCTGCGGTGTCGTTGATGACCTTCTGCTCTCTGTTGTAATCTTCGAGTATGCTCTGGCCTGTAATCGCTTCGATACGTCTGACGCCGGAAGCAACGCCGGATTCGCTCAGAATCTTCAGGGCGCCGATCTGTCCGGAGTTGGCAACATGGGTACCGCCGCAGAACTCTCTGGAATAATCCCCGATGGAAACAACTCTGACCTTATCTCCATACTTCTCGTCGAAGAGCGCCATCGCTCCTTCCTTCCTGGCCTCTTCAATGTCCATGACCTTCGTAGTGACAGGCAGGAAGTGACTGATCTTGTCGTTGACGATTGCTTCAACCTGTTTGATTTCCTCGTCTGTCATTGCCTGGTAATGAGAAAAGTCAAATCTAAGGCTGTTCTGGTCCACATGGGAACCGGACTGCTTTACATGATCGCCCAGAACTTCGCGCAGCGCCCTGTGCAGCAGGTGTGTTGCGGAGTGGTTTGCAGCTGTCATATTGCGGACAGGGGCAACAACCATTGCATCCACACTGTCACCGGAGTTGAATTCACCCTGAACGATAGTAACCGAATGAATATAGATACCATTCTGCTTTTTCACGCCGTCCACGCGTGCAATGCCGCTCTTCTCATTGTAGATGAATCCGGCATCGCTGACCTGTCCGCCGCTTTCGGCGTAGAACGGAGTCTTGTCAAGTATGAATGTGCACTGATCACCTTCTGTTGCTTTTGCAAGTTCTGTAAAGGTATCATCACTTATGAATTCGAGGACTGCATTCTGGCTGAGCGTATCGTAACCGGTAAATTCAGTTTCCCCCGAAACGTTTAATTCTCTGGTGTCATTCTTCCATCCGGCGCCTTCCATTTCTGTTTCCGTTCTGGAAAGTTCCTTCTGACGCTGCATTTCCGCAGCAAATCCCTCTTCATCGACCTGATACCCCTTTTCTTCCATGATTTCTTTGGTCAGATCAATTGGGAATCCGTAGGTGTCGTGCAGTTTGAATGCTTTCGCGCCATCGAGGGTCTTGCTGCCTGCAATGACCATGTCGGCAATGTATTCATCGATGATGCCCATGCCCTTATCGATGGTAGCAGCAAATTTCTCTTCTTCCGCATTGATGACTCTCTTGATCATGATTCTGCGCTGCTCGAGAATCGGATAGGCTCTCGCGGACTCGTCAATGACTCTGTCACAGAGATTTGTAAGGAACGGACCCTTGATGCCCAGCTTACGTCCGTGCATCGCAGCTCTTCTAATCAGTCTCCTCAGTACATAGTCTCTTCCCTCATTGCCCGGAAGGATGCCGTCGCCGATCATGAATGTCATGGAACGAAGATGGTCGGTAATGATTCTAAGTGAGATATCCGTTGGAACGGTGCCGTCTTTGTACTCAACACCTGATACTCTTTCAACCTGGCTGAGTACGGAACGAATCGTATCTACATCAAAAATGCAGCTTGTTTCCTGCATGATGCAGGCAAGTCTCTCGAGACCAAGCCCAGTATCGATGTTTGGATGAGGCAGATCGGTATAGGAGCCGTCTTCCTCTTTATTGAACTGGGTGAATACCAGATTCCAGAATTCAACATATCTGTCACATTCGCATCCCGGCTTACAGTCAGGCTTTCCGCATCCATGTTCTTCTCCCCGGTCGAAGTAGATTTCTGAACATGGTCCACAAGGACCTCCGGTTCCGATTTCCCAGAAGTTGTCTTCCTTACCGAGTCTGACGATTTTGTGGTCCGGAAGACCAATCATGTTGTGCCACAGATCATAGGCCTCTTCATCGTTTTCATAGATGGTAACCCAAAGCTTATCCTCCGGCATTTTAAGCACATTCGTTGCAAAATCCCATCCCCATGTGATGGCTTCTTTTTTGAAGTAATCTCCAAATGAGAAATTACCCAGCATTTCAAAGAATGTTCCGTGTCTGTCTGTATATCCGACATTTTCGATGTCACCTGTTCTGATGCATTTCTGGCAGGTCGTCATTCTCTTTGACGGAGGCGTCTTCAGACCGGCAAAATACGGCTTCAGAGGCGCCATTCCCGCACCAATAAGGAGAAGACTCGGATCATCTTCGGGAATCAGAGAAAAGCTCTCTCTTCTGTAATGACCCTGTTTCTCAAAATAGCTCAGAAACATCTCTCTTAATGTGTTCAGACCCAGTTTTTCCATAATGTATATATCCTCCAACTGATATGTATTGGTTTATTCACCTGTTTCACGATTTTTTATTATACTATATCTAAAGAGCAGTTTTCAACTTGAACTGGATGAATATATGCACAAAAACAGAAAAAGCAACCCCGAAGCTGTCATCCGCAGTTCACGAAGACTTCAGCGGAGCGGGCTGCTTTTTTGCTGGTTTTGTATATTCCAATTATCTTCTCGATGGTCTCGGTGCAGTGTGCAGTGACATGCCGTGCACATCCTCCAGTGCCTCGCCGATTCCTTCGCTGTAGGTCGGATGCGACATAATGCTGCGGAGCATATCAGAAACGGTCAGATGATTGACAATGGCTGTCGTGAACTCGCCGATCATATCTGTCGCACGGGCGCACATCATCTGGGCTCCGAGGATTTTCTCCGTACCGGATTCTGCAACGACTTTGATGAAGCCTCGTTCTTCTTTGGTGATGAGACTTTTGCCGTTGGCGCTCATAATGAACTTGCCGGTAATAACCTCGATGCCCTGCTCTTTCGCCTGGGCTTCGGTCATGCCGACAGTAGCGATTTCAGGGTCTGTATATACACCTGCAGGTACGATAATCACATTCTGTGAATCCGCGGAGCCGCAGATGTTCTCCACTGCACGGATTCCATGGGCTGATGCCGCGTGTGCAAGCTGGATGCCTCCGATGAGATCGCCGATAGCATAGACTCCCGGAATGCTCGTACGGAAATCATCATCCACTTTGACGTATCTGCCGTTCATCTCAGGCTGGGCGTCTTCTGCGAAGAGTCCTTCCGTGACAGGTCTTCTGCCTGCCGCAACCAGAATATAGTCTCCTGAAGCGGTCTGTTCCTTTCCCTTCTCCTCATAAACAGCGGTGACAGAGCCGTCCGCACCCTCTTCGAATCTGCTGACCATGGCTGAAGTATGGATATCAACGCCTCGCTTCTTCAGGATCATCTTCAGATTCTGGGAGATCTCCTTATCGAAGTTGTCCAGAATCTTCGGAAGAGCTTCCAGAATTGTGATCTTGCTCCCAAGATTTGAGAATACAGTCGCAAACTCAACGCCGATTACACCGCCGCCGATGATGACAAGGTTTTCCGGCGCATGATCCAGAGCAAACAATCCATCACTATTGATGACCTTAGGAAGGTCTGCGCCTTCCACAGGCAATGACGCCGGTTTGGATCCGGCTGCCAGGATGATATTGTCTGCGTAATATACGTCATCTCCAACACGTACCGCGTTGACGCCGTTTTCAGGCTTCTGGAGAACTCCTCTGCCCTCGATTACCGTCACTTTGTTGCCTTTGAGCAGCTGCTGTACACCGCCAACAAGGGTATCCACCGTTTCCTGCTTATAGTCGCAGATTTTACTGTAGTCATAGGATACTCCTTCTGCGTGAAGGCCAAAACGTTCACCCTCCTGCATCTCTCTGTAGAGGGATGAAGCATGAATCATAGCCTTTGTCGGAATGCAGCCCCTGTTCAGACAGGTGCCGCCGACACGGTCCGCTTCTATAACAGCAACATTCAGCCCCTTTTGGGCACCTCTGATGGCTGCAACATACCCGCCGGGACCGGCACCTATTACAATAAGATCAAATTTATCCATAACTGCCTCGCTAATATCTATCATTGATTTCTCAAAAGAAAGGGTCTGAAAAAGCATCAGACCCTTAAACAACAATTGCTGACTATTCGAACTCGTATTTGAGTACCGGATGTCTTGCAGCTCCTACTTCATCGAGTCGCGTTACCGGGGTTTTCACCGGTGCCTGATGGAGTTTCTCTGGATCTGAATAAGCCAGATTGTTCAGCTCAATGAATACATCGATCGCCCAGTCAAGGGTTTCCTTTGATTCTGTTTCACATGGCTCTGCCATCAGCGCTTCATGAACAGTAAGCGGGAAGTACATCGTAGGCGGATGGATCCCATTGTCCAGGAGACCCTTGGCGATATCCATCGCTGTAACACCTGTTTCCTTCGCCTGTCTTCCGATGTCCATAACAAATTCATGCATGCATACTTCCGGCTTGAACGCGATGTCATAGACAGCAGAAAGCTTCTTCATCATGTAGTTGGCGTTGAGTACGGCATTCTTGCTTGCTTCCGGAATGCCCTCTTTGCCGAGCATCTTGATGTAAGTCAGCGCTTTAACTGCTACCAGGAAGTTTCCGTAGAAATTCTTCATCTCGCCCAGGCTTTCTTCTGCCTTTGCGAAATCATATACTCCGTCCTTTTCGACAGCGTATACGCCTGGCATGAACTTGGCAAGATGTTCTTTGCACCCTACCGGTCCAGATCCGGGACCGCCGCCGCCGTGCGGTGTTGAGAATGTCTTATGGAGATTCAGGTGAACACAGTCGAATCCCATATCTCCAGGTCTTGCCCATCCCATTACAGCATTGAGGTTTGCGCCATCGTAGTAGCACTGGCCTCCGCATTCATGAATGATATCCGTGATTTCCTTGATATTTGGATCGAAGAGACCTGCCGTATTCGGATTTGTCAGCATCAGTCCGGCGATTTCATTATTACCCGCACAGACTTCTCTCAGTTTCTCTACATCGACAAGGCCCTTTTCATCGGAATCTACGTTGATAACCTCCATGCCTGCCATAACAGCAGAAGCTGGATTTGTGCCATGAGCGGAATCCGGAACGATGATCTTACGTCTCTGAGTATCACCGTTTGCCAGATGATACGCCTTGATCAGCAGAAGACCTGTAAACTCACCGTGGGCGCCTGCGGCCGGCTGAAGCGTGAAGTTGCTCATGCCTGTAATGGCAGCCAGGGCGTCTTCTGTTTCCTTCAGGATCTGCAGACAGCCCTGTACCGTTTCCACCGGCTGAAGCGGATGAATCTGTGTGAATCCATCCAGTGCCGCCATCTGCTCATTGACCTTAGGGTTGTACTTCATAGTGCAGGAACCGAGGGGATAGAAACCGTCATTGACACCATGGGCCTTCTTGGCAAGCTCTGTATAGTGTCTGCTCAGATCCACTTCCGCCATCTCCGGCAGATGCAGATCCGATTCTCTCATATCATCATCAGGAAGCGTGTACTGTTCAACGTCACAAGCAGGAATAGCGCTGCATCCTCTTCCCGGACGGGATTTTTCAAAAATCAGCATCTCTACACCTCCTTTACGACAGCAACAGCTTTATCGATATCTGCCTTGCTGTTCATTTCAGTACAGCACCAGAGAATGCGGTTGTCGTCAAGAGGAAGTCCTCCTAGGATATCCGCATCATCAAGCGCTTTCAGAACATCTGATGATTTCTTATCGGAATATGTTACGAATTCATGGAAGAATTCTTCATTCTCGATATCGAAGCCGGCGCGGCTCAATTCCGCTGCCATATAATGTGCCTTGGAATAGCACTGATTGGCAACATTCTTCAAGCCTTCGCTTCCCATGGCTGACAGGTAAACACCTACTGCCAAAGCGCAGAGCGCCTGATTGGAGCAGATGTTGCTGGATGCCTTTTCACGTCTGATATGCTGCTCCCTCGCCTGCAGTGTGAGCACGTATCCTGTCTTTCCGTTGTGATCAACTGTCTGGCCGACGATTCTGCCTGGAAGACTTCTCTTCATGGAATCGATACTTGCCATGAATCCCAGATACGGTCCTCCAAATGCCAGTGACAAACCTAAAGGCTGCCCTTCACCGATTGCAAAATCAGCGCCGTACTCTCTTGGAGTCTTCATTGTTCCCAATGTGATCGGATTCACTGACATGATGAATCTGCAGTTTTTGACTGAGTGGGCGATTTGACCGATTTCAGCTGCCTCCTCAAGACTGCCGTAGTAATTCGGATGCTGGATCAGAACGCAGGCTGTATCGTCAGTCATCAGGTCTTTCAATGCTTCCACGTCGGTCTGATGATCCTTTTCAGGAATGACGACAAGCTCCATTTCATTACCGAAACAATACGTTTCGATGACCTTCATTACAGATGGCTGAATGCAGGCTGAAACAAGGGCTCTGTTGGCTTTGCGCCCTCTGCACATGGCAACTGCTTCTCCGGCTGCCGTTCCCCCGTCGTAGACGGAAGCGTTGGAAACATCCATTCCTGTCAGATCGCATATCATGGTCTGATACTCGAAAATCGACTGGAGTACGCCTTGACTGATTTCCGCCTGATACGGCGTGTATGCTGTCTGAAGCGTTTCATTGCCTGTCACACTGCCTACGATTGCAGGAACATAATGTCTGTATGCACCTGCACCGCGGAACACAGAATCGTAGATTCTGTTTTTCGCCGCGATTTTCTTGATCTCCTTCGCGGCTTCCATCTCTGACAAACCGGATGGAAGATCAAGTTCTCCTTTGAACTTCACAGCGTCAGGAATATGCGCGAAGAGGTCATCGAGCTTCTCGTAACCTATTTCTTTCAGCATTTCCTGCTGCTGCGCTTTGGTATTAGGTACAAAAGTGCCCATAAATGCCGCCTTTCCTGATTATTCTTCTTCAGCGCAGAATG
>SVCS01000071.1 GCA_015058205.1 Clostridiales bacterium | reverse complement strand
TGTTGTTAACAGGGGGTGAAGGAAATGAGTAAGCTGGCAAAGTTTTTCATAATATGCGCAGCAGTCTGCGTACTGGGAATCGTGATGTCCTTTGCGGGTTACGCAGCCGGAGGAGTCGATGATCTGCAGAAAGTCGCAGATAAGCATGAGTGGCTGATTGTCGGACCGAATTCAACGGAAACAGATCTTCTAACCGTCGGAGAATTTCAGTCCATCGAAGCAGAAGGCAGCCTGGACATCACGGTGATTGCTCCGGGAGAAGAGCTGGACGAAGAAGCTGTTCCGAATTTCGTCGAAGACATGTATTACCAAGGAACTGCCGGAACCGTCGCAGTGAAATGGGGTAAAGGCAATGGCGCGCCGGTAGTAACGAATGAAAATGGGGTATTAAAGATAAAAGGCAGCTCCGAAGACTTCGATACAGCACAGGTCAACCTGACAGGTGAGGACCCGAGTCCGGATGTGATCGTATTCTGTTCAGACAATGAGCTTGAAAGCATTCACATCAATGACAAGTACGGAGACACCGCTATCGTATGTGTTAAGAGCAAGAACACAAAAATCACCGCGGAATCAGGGGACATTGTAATTGAGAACGTAGAAGGAGGCGAAATTGCAGCTGAGACGAATACCGGTGACATCAATGCCGACAATATTGTCAGCAGCAAGATGGCGCTGAAGGCAGGCACAGGTGATATTGATATCAGCGAATGCGGCGGAGAAATCAGCGCAGAGACTGCGACTGGAGATATTGAATTCGCAGCAGCTCTGCCGCAGAGCCAGTTTGAAATGGATCTTTCGATCAACACCGGTGAGATTTCAATCAATGAAGACACCATCGACGCTAAGGAATTCTACGCAAAGGGCGAGCCGAACAAGCTTGTGTTCAGAACAGATACCGGAGACATCGATGCTGACTTTAGCGAAGACTGATCGCTGCGTAGAGAGGCAATAACAAACAAATAGATGAAGGGGTAATAAAAGAGCTTACCTGCGGCAATGCAGGTAAGCTTTACTTTTTGTTTCTGTGGTTTTCAGCAGGAGAATCCTACCCCCAAAGTTCCTCGTCTGTCGGAACGTGATTGTTCGGCATAAAGCGCGCAACTCTGGAAACGTTCATCAGATGTGTGTAGTTCAGATTTTCGGAAATAGAGTTGTGACCCCATGATCCGCAGCCCAATGTATTGGTCGGATTCAAACCGTTGAAGTAGGAACCGCCGGTGCTGTTGGAACTGCACTGGTTGATGACGAATCTTGAAACACAAAGGTTTTCGGCGACCTTGGCAATATGTTCTTCGCTGTCTGAGTGGAACGATACGCTGTGGCCTTTGCCGTCGCGTTCCAGGTTTTCGGCAGCGATCCTGATGCCGTCATCCAGATTCTTATAGGCATATGCGCTGATGACAGGAGCCATCTTTTCGCCGCCCAGAGCGTCTGTTGCCCCGGTGCCTTCTGCAACAGCGACGATGACTTTCGTGCCGGCAGGGATGTCCAGACCGGCCAGTTCGCCGACTTTCTGGCAGTTCTGGCCAACGGAGTGTCTGTTGGTTTTGCCGTCCTCAAAGAGGGCGCCGCGGATTTTTTCCAGTCCTTCCTTATCGCGCACGATAACCGCGCCGTTCGCTTCGAATTCTTTCAGAATATCTTCAAAGTCCTTTTCCGGACAGATGACGCTCTGCTCCGCAGAACAGATGATGCCGTTATCATAAGAGCGGCCTTTGATGATCTTCGGAACAGCTTCTTTATAGTCATAGCCTTCATCGATAATACACTGAACATTTCCTGCACCTACGCCGAGCGCCGGTCTGCCGGAGCTGTACGCGGCTTTCACCATTCCTGCGCCGCCTGTAGCAACGACGACGTCTGCGCTTGAGATCAGATTTTTCGTATTTTCTCTTGAGTGCTCATCGAGAATCTGGATCAGGTTTTCAGGGTAACCCAGCTCTGCCAATGCGGCATTCATCATCTCTACGACCTTGGTGCTGCATTTCACAGACTTGTGGTGCGGCGTGATGATAATCGCGTTGCCGCACTTGAGCGCGAACATGGAGTTGCTCATTGGCGTTACAATTGGGTTTGTGCAAGGGGTGATTGCTGCAACAACGCCCATTGGCTTCGCAACGGTTGTAATTCCTGTCGCTTCATCCGTCTCCAGAATGCCGCGGGACTTCTTGCCGCGCAGATTATTCCAGACGATACCTGCCTTCTGTCTGTTCTTGGCGCACTTGTCTTCCACATTGCCCATCCCTGTTTCTTCCACAGCGATTTCTGCGAAGTACTGGGCGTTTTCATAAACGACCCTTCCGATGGTCTGAACGGCCTTGTCGACCTGCTCCTGACTCATCTTCTCAAATTCAGCCTGCGCCTTACGCGCCCGTTCAATATAACCGTCAATGTATTCCTTGCTGTCCATTGTAGTCTCCTTAATATCTATCCTCATTGCTATGCGTTGTGATTGGAGCAGTCAACGCTCCAGAAACAATTATACAACACAGAAGTAGGCTTTCAAGTGGCGGCAAACAAACGAGCATACAAGAAAAGCATGATTTCTATGCATTTTAGCAAAGGTTCTCAAGACGATAAGATGGTCTTCCGAGATAATAAACCCAAAGCGAACATTTTAAAGGTTAGAGGTCTATTCACACTTTTCGTTTACCAATGTAGAACAATAATAAATAGGAAATCATTAGAAAAGAATAAAAAAATAGAGAAAAAAACAATATAAAGAAATAAGAAAAGGAAAAAGCAAAGGGAATCTTTCATGGTAAAACCGATAAAAGTCAGAATGGAAAGACCCATATTATGAAAAAGAGGGGCTGGGGGTCTATTTTCTTAGCAGACCATTTTGAATAATAGACCTTATTGTATGAATAACAATTATTTGGGTCGATTCACATGGATTCAAGGGTACTTAATAGGCAGGAGAAAGGGCGAAAAGAGAAAAGAACTTGCGGACAAATGGAATATAATGTAAAATATGAATAGAAATTCCAGCATGGTTTGGGAATAGAAGGGGTATGGGACAATGGGAAGTGAATGGAAGAACTTATACACATTGAAGGATGTTGTGAGTACCAGCATTGAAATGGATCAAAGGAAGATAAAGCATTACAAGACAATACTAAAGGGAATGAAAATCGAAGGTCGGTTGAAATGCCATAAAAGCGCGAATGGGAATTCCTTGCGTTACTATTATGTTTCTCCTTCAGGAGATAAGGAAGTATATCTTGGAAAGAACAAGATGCGGACAATCAAAGCAATGCAAAAGAAAAGATTTGCAGAAGAAATGATTAAAGTGCTTGAAAACAACATAAAAGCAAAGGAGAGATTTTGCAAGGCTTACATTGACGATACAGTTAGCGCAGTAATTAATAGTATGCCGTTAGCATATCGACCGATTCAAGATGAAAATGAAAAGGGACAGTATAATTTCCCTCAATCAGAAAACCCGTATCATCGTGAAAATCTTATAATCAAAACCAGTTTCGGTTTATACGTGAGGACAAAGAGCGAGCTGCAGATTGCAGAATTGTTATATAGCCTTGACATAGAGTTCTATTACGAAAAAGCACTGACTTTGTGGGAGGGAACAGATGAGTTTGCAAGCAGGACTTTTTATCCGGATTTTACGATAGTGCTACCAGATGGTAGGGAAATCTATTGGGAACACAAAGGCATGATGAGCAGAACAAACTACGTCGAGAGGGACACAGAAAAAGAAATAATATATAATCTTAATGGGATATATCAGCCGCACAATCTAATCGTAAGTGCGGAAGGACCTGATAATGAATTTGATATGGAAGCAGTAAGGAGAGTTGTTGAAGGAGTGTTGCTGCCAGCTATGGCGGTCTAAGATACTGTTGACATGACGATACTAATCATAAAAATTGCAGTAAACATAATAGTAGGGTTTTTCGCAGGACCGGCGGCGGTTTATGTGTTTAATCATATGCCTGCCAAGTGGCTCTGTGAATACGGAGAAGAACCGGAGAAGAATCCGAAGCTCGCGAAGGAATTGACGGAGGGAGAGAAACGCATCAAAGAGAACCCGTGGAGATGGGTGTATGCGGTCGGCTTTATCTGCCTTTGCTTGAGATTGTCGCTGATTGAGTACAGCGATGGACAGCTTAGTGTGCAGCCGGAAGTGACGACTGCGACAACACAGTTGGCATTGGCGGGACTCATTGCCTGCTGGCTGATGCTGATCATCGCTTTAGCGGATTTCAAGTACATGATCATTCCGGATCAGCTTGTGCTACTGCTTGCACTTTCATCGGTAGGGTTCATTCCGCTCTGGAAAGAAGATCTGAATCTGGCCGGCGGAAGTCAGCTGCCGGCGAGCGGGTACCTGGTCGGTACGGACATTGCCTGGCCGGAGGGCTTTTGGCAGCCGTTCATCGGCATGGCAATCGGCGGAGGGTTCATGCTCCTCTGTGCGATTGCGGGGAAATTAATATTCAAACAGGATGCGTTTGGTTTTGGGGATGTCAAGCTATGCGCGGCAATCGGACTGGTTCTTGGGATTAACGGAACGATTGCAGCTGTTGCTGCGGCGGTGATCATCAGTGGCTTTGCAGCTGCGGCAGGACTCGCATCAGGCAGATACAGGAAGAACGATCAGAAACCGTTGGGACCGTATCTGTGCGGATGCGCCATGGCTTACATATTAATCGTCATGCCGCTCATGTAGAAGGACTGCGTACGTGGCAGGCCATTGTACGATCGGACAAAGAGCGGCAAAGGCAGCAATGAAAAGGGGCAAAAGGAAAGGAGATACAAATGAATATCAATGAATTTACTGCGTTTGCTGTGGAGGAAGTCTTAAAGTGCCTTCCTGAAGAAATGCGGAACAGCGTTTCTGTACAGACAGCAGAGGTCATGAAGATCAACGATCAAATCATGCACGGGTTGGCGTTTCACAAAGGTGATGAACCGGCGCCGACTTTTTATTTGGACGAACTGTTTGAGATTTACCAGCGCGGGGAGGATCCGAAGGAAATACTCCGTGGCCTCGTCGATACTTATGTTGACTGTTATGCGCATGAAGATGCGGGCAACGAAGAAGTACCGATTCCGGCTGAAACTCCGGATCTGAGTTACAAGAGTATCAGAAAGAGAATCGGTGTCAGGCTGCTCGGCATGGATTACAACAAAAAATTTCTCGAGACGGTGCCTTACAGAGATGTAGGAAATGGATATGCGTTGGTCAGTGAGATTCAGGTTGAAGCGTCAGATGACGGCGTGTTCAGCACGGTCATCACAAATGCAATGGCGGAAGAATATCACTACGACATGAAGCGTGTTTTCGATACGGCGCTGGAAAATGCGTGGCGGACCAATGCGGCTTCCTTTGTGCGGGCGGAAGAATTGATGAATGGAGACGATCTGTATGAGGAAGCCGAATCGTGCTGGGTGCTTTCGACCAGCAGGCAGCGCTTTGGAGCAACCGCTCTGTTTTATCCGGGCACACAGGCGATGATTGCGGACGTTCTGAATGAGGATTACATTGCGATACCAAGTTCGCTGCACGAGTTCATCATCGTTCGCAAAAGCGTTATATCCGATTCGCATCATCTGCGGCAGCTTGTGAAAGAAGCGAACCGCATTATTGTCAGACCGGAGGACGTCCTGTCGGACAATATCCTGTATTACTGCAAAAGCAGCCAGAGCATATCGGTATTGTAAAGGAAGGCTTCAATACGGTATAATAAATTACGTATGGAGAGAAATGTGCTTCTTACAATCGCATATGACGGCAGCACGTTCCACGGATGGCAGAAGCAGCCCGGCGAGAGGACTGTACAAGGGTATCTGGAGCAGACAATGTCCCGTCTGTTTGACAGGGAGATATTGCTCAGCGGCACCAGCAGGACAGACGCGGGAGTACATGCCTATGGACAGAGGGCGTCTTTTAAGGCAGATATCGGAATCCCGGCGGAGAAGATCGCGTTGGTTGTGAACAATGCCCTTTGCGCCAGAGAAGGAAGTGAAAGCGGACGCGGTGGTTTTGCGAAATCTCCGGTACGCATTTTAAGTGCAGAGGAAATGCCGTCTGACTTTCATGCGCGATTTGACAGCAAAGGCAAGAGGTACATTTACAAAATCTGTGCGGGAGCGTCACTGCTGCAATCAGAAGAGGCGAAGCACTCACTAGTGTTCGAGCGCAATTACGTCTACCACGTAAACAGCTGGACTGGTAGTGATGCATCCAGTGGACGTCTCGATGTACCGGCCATGCAAGAAGCGGCAAAGTGCTTTGAAGGGGAACACGACTTCAAATCCTTTGAAGCTTCCGGTGGAAATCCACGGGAGACGACGGTGCGCAGAATGTTTGCGGCAAGTGTCAGGGAAACTGAGTCGGCGGCAGATAGATTGCAGCGTGTCGAATTCACCATCGAGGGGGATGGGTTCCTCTACAACATGGTGAGAATCATGACAGGGACGCTGGTTGAAGTGGGCCAGGGAAAACGCAGGCCGGAAGAAATCAGGAAAATCATAGAAGCGGCGGACAGGCAGGCGGCGGGGCACACGGCTCCTCCGAACGGTCTCTATCTTGCAGAAGTCTTCTATTAATAAAATCTGTTGAACATTTCCACGGAAAAGGGAGAAACATATGGACAAAAGACCGAGTTGGGATGAATATTTTATGGAATTCGCGGTTCTGACCGCGAAAAGATCCACTTGCCTCAGAAGACAAGTGGGCGCTGTTATTGTGCAGGACAAGCACATCATTGCAACGGGGTACAACGGCGCTCCGAGAGGAATCGAACATTGCGGCGAAAGAGAAGGCGGATGCCTAAGAGAGCAGCTCGGCGTTCCCTCCGGAGAGAAGCATGAACTTTGCAGGGCGCTCCATGCTGAGCAGAATGCAATTATTCAGGCGGCAACATTGGGACAGAGTGTAGAAGGTGCGACGATTTACGTTACGCATCAGCCTTGTGTGATCTGCGCGAAGATGATCATCAATGCGGGGATACAGAGAATCGTAGTAAAAGACGGCTATCCTGATGAGCTGGCGGTTGACATTCTCAAAGAAGCCGGACTCAGAATCGTAATGCTGGGAGATACAAATTGACACCGACAAGCTTTAACCTGTGGGCTCCTCTGATTGCCGCAGGTCTCGTGACGGCAATCGTTACGCCTCTGGCGATATTCATCGCACCGAAGGTGGGTGCCATGGATGTGCCGAGGGATAAGAGGAGAGTTCACAACAAACCTATGCCGAGATTCGGAGGCATAGCAATATATGCAGGACTCATGGTCGGGCTGGCGCTGTTTGTATTAGGAAAAAACGCGCACATCCCTGCTGTTATGGTTGGCTGCACCCTGATCTGTATTCTGGGCGCAATCGATGATATCAAAGGCATGAAACCGATTATAAAATTCGGCGGACAGGTTGTCTGCGCCACGGTTGTTTTTGCCATGGGACTGAGGATCAACTTCATCACGAACTGGTTTGGTGAAGGTAACATGAATTTGGGTATCGCGGTCTGCTTCCTTGCAACAGTTGTATGGCTTGCGGGCATCACGAACGCGGTGAATCTAATCGACGGACTGGATGGTCTGGCAGCGGGTATCAGCGCCATTTCTGCCTTGTCCATCGCTTATGTTTCATATATCCACGGATGGTATGTTCCAACCATGGCTATGATGGCACTGGCTGGAGCGTGCCTCGGGTTCCTTCCCTTCAACTTCCACCCTGCGAAAACCTTCATGGGGGACAGCGGATCACAGCTCCTCGGATTTGCAATCGCATCGCTGTCGATTCTGGGTAC
>SVCS01000016.1:29828-31163 GCA_015058205.1 Clostridiales bacterium | reverse complement strand
ATGCGTTTCTGCATATTGTTTGACTTTTTTGCGGGAAGGCATTACACTCTCCATGATGTTATTGCGGTCTGAAAAGGAACTACAAACAATGAGCACAACAAAATTATACCAAAGCGACGTTTATACGAAAGAATGGGATGCCACGGTAACTAAAATCACCGAAAACGGCATCTATTTTGACCAGACAGCCTTCTTCCCGGAAGGCGGCGGGCAGAGCTGCGACCTCGGAACCGTACAGCTTGCAGACAGCGCCTCAGAAAAACTACACGTCATCGATGTTCAGGAAGATGGTGATGCTGTGATTCACCGGCTTTCCTCCTATGAGGGACTCAACGAAGGCTGCCGTATACACTGTTCTCTGGATTGGCCACGTCGTTTCGATAACATGCAGCGCCATTGCGGCGAGCACATTCTTTCGGGAATCTTCTATCAGGAATGCGGCGGCGTGAACCGCGGCTTTCACATGGGTGAAGATTACATGACCATCGACATCAGTCTGGAGGACGAACCAACGAATCCGGAAAGAAGCAAGCCTTCGGTAATCGACTGGGATATTGCCCAGCACTGTGAACGGCTGGCAAATGAAGTGATCTGGTCCAACGCCTCGGTATATGTGTTCCGTTTCGACAATAGAGAGGATGCAGAGAAAATGCCCCTCAGAAAGAAGCTCACCTTTGATGAGGACATTTCTATCGTATGTGTAGGGTCCCCTGAACATGCCGCTGACTGTGTGGCCTGCTGCGGTACGCATCCATCAAGCGCCGGACAGGTTGGTCTCATTAAACTGTTCAAAGTGGAAAAATACAAAGAGATGTTCCGCATCTACTTCGAAGCAGGCGCCCGCGCACTCGAAGATTATGAAATGAAGCACAATATCCTTACGGACCTCTCTAATAAATACTCTTCCTCCGTGGAGGACTTTCCGGATAAGATCCGCGGCCTCGAGCAAAGAGCCGCCGACCTCAAGGGAGAACTGATTCAGCTCAAGCACGCATTTACAGACATCGAATGCGCTGCGTTGGACGAAGCTCTTGACAGAGCCGAAACAAATGTTGTCATCCATACGCTGGAGCATTTCTCTATGGACGACGCATTCAACATGGCCAAGTCCTATATGGGCAAACCAAGATGCAAAGGCAAACTCATCCTGCTGTACTCGAAACTGGCAACCTCCTACATTCTTGTAAGCGACGGTACAATCAAATGCGGAAGTCTGGTAAAAGAATACGCCAATTTCTATCAGGGCAAGGGCGGCGGAAATGATGTCTCCGCGAGAGCCATCTTCACAAACGATGAGAACGCAGCACTCTTCGCTGATCTGCTGCAGAAACATCT
>SVCS01000016.1:0-29728 GCA_015058205.1 Clostridiales bacterium | reverse complement strand
AATGATGTCTCCGCGAGAGCCATCTTCACAAACGATGAGAACGCAGCACTCTTCGCTGATCTGCTGCAGAAACATCTTCAATAAAAACAAGCGGTCACAATCGTGACCGCCTTTTTTATTCTGCTTTTATTTGATATACAGGTCGACCGTCCTGCGTCCCCATGAAACAGCCTGCCCTCTCGTCTCGAAGAACAGATCGATACGGTTGCCCTTGATGGCGCCTCCGGTATCTTCCGCATGCACCGCTCCATAGCCCGGCACATAACCGTAAGACCCCATCGGAATGACCCTGCGGTCAACTGCCATGGTTCCGCGGTGAGGATGTGTGCCTGTTGCCGTTCTATTACCTGTATGCGTATAGCCTGTTGCCACAACCGTGATCATCCTGCTGTATTTCACACCGTCATATGATACCGCTGTTCCCTCCGCGATGACTTCCGTTACAGGCTTGCTCACCGTTTCTCTGGCAATCTCTTTGCGGGTCTGTTCGATTCCGCCGAGATATGTGATTTCGTAAGTTACTCTGTCCTCGCCTTTCACGCCTTCTGTCGTGACCTTTGTTTCTCCTTCCATCAGATCCGAGGTGTACTCCGTCTTGGATTTGAAATCTATAGCTTCCGATACTGTTTCCTTCCGGACTTCAAAGAGATCTATTTTTACATCTGTTCCATCCTTCAGTGCTGCGTTCATACCCGGTTTGACGACATCTTCTTTGTCCAGTGTGACATCCCAACCTCTGAGCATGTCGCTTACAGTATTTCTGATGGTCTTGTATTGAGCTGTCTGGCCGTTTACTGTGACAGTAATATCTTTCACGCTAAAAGAGACTGCAGCCAAAAGCCCTATAAGAATCAGGTTGCATCCTATGGCTGCTGCCAGAACTTTGCAAAACGTTCTGTTTTCGTCAATCTTCTTTCTTAGCCAGTTCATAAACAGCCTCTGCATATATCTTTGCAAGGCGAACCATATTATCCGTTGAAATCTTCTCGTTCTTCATATGTCCCAGTGCTGGTTCCCCCGGAAATCTCGCGCCAAAAGCAACGATGTTATCCATGGCACGAGCGTATGTGCCGCCGCCTATCACGAGAGGTTCGCTCTCCATATCGCCTGTTTGGGACCGGTACACGTTCATCAGAGTCGCAACAAGCTGTGAATCTGCGTCGATGCTGATCGGCAGTCGCTCCCTGCCTTTGACGATTCCGTAGCCATATTCATCGAGCACTTCCATGATACCGGAATAAACCTGTTCGCCTGTGCAGCTGACGGGATATCTGATATTGATCGTAAGCTTTGCCGTATTCCTGTCAACGTCTATCATGGACACATTGAATGTGAGTTTTCCCGAATCCTCATCCTCAAGCGGACAGCCAATCCTCTCCCCATGGAGATCATAGCCGATTCTGTTGTTGTAAAAATCAACGAAATCTGCTGCTCCATCATTGAGGAACGTGAGCCGTCCCAGGAAATCCATCAGGATGGAAATGGCGTTCACTCCCTGCTCAGGCTTTGCTGCGTGGGCGGCCTTCCCGGACACACTAATCTCGAGACTTCTGCCAGCACCTCTGCAGCTTATGTTCCATCCGTTCTTCTCCGCACATCCTGCCACTGCTTCTTTGATGAGACTGTAACCGCCTCCCGAAGTATCATATACGACTGCTTTTGCGAAATCAGGTACGGCATTGTGAGCCGTCCCGCCCGTTATAGATGTGAGTTCCAAACCCTTTCCTCTGGACTTCGGAAACTTGGCAATGATATCGAAGGTCAGAATGCCTTTCTCTGCTCTGATGACCGGGAAATCCCCATCCGGAGTGAATCCCATATCCGGAAGATCCGGCGTGCACTCCAGATAATATTTCATTCCATCCCAGTTCGTCTCCTCATCAAGCCCCAGAATCAGCCGTACAGTCTTTGCCGGTTCGAACCCGCACTCCTTCAACGCCTTCATAGCATAAAAAGAAGCGATGATCGGGCCTTTGTCATCCATCGTTCCGCGTCCCTGCAGATATCCATCTTCAATTTCGCCTCCGTACGGTTCGAAATCCCAATCTGCACCTTCCGGCACAACATCCAGATGCCCCAGGATTCCTACAACACCGTTTTCTGTTCCGTCGTAGTCGAGGTGACCGCCGTAACCATCGGCATCAAAGGTTGTGAAGCCTTCGTCTTTACCAAGCGCAAGCATAAACCGATACGCTCGGTCGACATCTTCTCCAAATGGCATATTTGTCCCCTCTGATGTTCCATCTACGGAGTCAGAAGAAACTGCAATGCTTGGGATGGATATAAGCTTGGACAGAGATGCAAGCATCTCTGTCCTGTTTTCGTCTATTCTGTTATTTACGGTTTCCAGAAAATCCATGTCTGCGGTTGCCTTTGCAGTTTCTTACATTACAGCTTCGACACCTGCGATTTCCGGATAGCTTTCCTTCAGGATTCTTTCAACGACTCCCTTGATTGTCATCTGTGCACCCGGACAGCCTGCGCAGTGTCCTTTCAGTCTAACTTTCACGATATTGTCTTCGGTATACTCTACGAATTCAATATCTCCGCCATCTCTCTGGAGAAATGGTCTGATCTGGTCTAATGCGTTGTTGATCTTTTCTTCCATTATTATTTCCCTTTCTTTCTATAAATTAGAGTTCTTCTTTATTTAAGAGCCTCGACTGTATAAATCGTGGCTGTCTTATCTTTTTGCCAGATATTGATATATGCTGTCTTGATTGGATCTCCATTCTGATTGAAGTTGATTAATCCTGTTGCACCTTCAAAACTGTACTGAGGATCCGCCAGTATTTTGTTGATATCTTCGCTCGTTGCATCATCAGCGGCTTTATCGATAGCATCGACGGCAACGAAATATGCATCGTATCCAAGGGCCATGGCCTCAGATGGTTCGCTGTCTCTTCCGTATTCCTCAGCATAAGCCTTGAGGAAGCTTTCTCTTTCTTTCGTTACGGCTTCTTTGCCGATTCCGCTGTTATCTGCAGAGAAGAACTGAACGAACGCAGCATTGGTCGACTTGACCTTATTGCTGAGCATCTTGTGGAATTCCTCTGTGCCCCAATCTGAGTCACCGAGAAACATAACATTCAGATTCATTTCAGCCGCCTGATTGATGATGTTTGCCGAGTCTGTATAATCACCAGGCAGGATGACCTTGTCCACCTTGCTTTCAGCAAGTTTAGTCAATACCTCTGTGAAGTCTTTCTGCCCCGTCGTATACTCCTCATAATATGCAATGGAATCGTCGTTCTCTGTTTCCGCCTTCATCCTGTCCGTGAATGCTGTGGCTTCCGCAAGGGCCAGGTCGTCGTCTTTAGGCAAAAGCACCCCGGCAACATTTTCATTTTCTGACTCCAGTATATATCTTGCCAGCAGATCTCCCTGGTTGGATGCAACGTAACAGACTCTGTAGTAATACTCGTTGTTCTCTGTCACCAGCGGATTTGTATTGGTGACTGCGATGGCTGGTATCTTGGCCTCTTTGATGTACGGGGATGCAGCAAGCGAAAGCACGTTGCTGTAACTTCCCAGTATGACCATCGGTTTTTTCTCAACCAGTGTCTTTGCTGCAGTCTCTGCAGCATCGATATCTGACTTGTCATCGGAGAAAACAAGGGAAATCAGTTTGCCGTTCACATTCGGATGAACTTTGTTTGCAAGCTGAATACCTCTGATCTCATCTTCCGCATCCTTGGAATCTGCTCCTGTGACTGGCTCGAGAACTCCTATCTGTATTGTCGTGTCAGGGTCCTGCTCATCTATAAACGCCGCCTTGAAGTTGTCCCATGTTGTACATCCACACAGGGTCATTATACATGCGGTAAATACTGCTATTATAATTGTTCCTTTAAATCTCTTCACCTTTTTCACCTCGTTGCGCATACATAGTTATTATACATATAACAGACCGAAAGGTAAAGAACTGTGATATAATCCTTTTGTCTGAACAATAATAACGCAACACCACGGAGACTATGATGACAGTAAAAGAAAAACATCTGAATAATATAACCGCAATTCTTCTCAGCATCATGATTGCCTTTGCATTTACGCTCACAGGCTGTGGGGAAGAAGAGCCCATCGGCGCAGATATTACAAAAAACGTTGCGGGCGTAGAATACTACCACTATGATCCTGCTGACTTCAATTCCCTGTGCGATGAGCTGGAGAAGCTGGCTGCAGGCGATGACGCAGAAGCGGTCATCGAGACATATGATAAGCTCTATGCAGAGTGCGAGGAACTGGAAACCCTCTACTCCGTCATATACGTCATGTATTCCACTGATGTGACGAATGATTACTATTCCAAAGAACAGCTGTATTCCTACGACAAACTCGAAAAATGCTGCGATAAACTCTGCGGCATCTGTCGTATCATCACCGAAGGCCCTTGTGCAGAACAGTTCAAAGAGCACGTTGGTCAGGACGCCTATGATGTCTTTGCACAATATGAACCGATGAGCAAGCGTGAGAAGAAACTCATCAAGGAAGAGAAGGAACTCGTTGACGAATACTATGATGTCATCGAAGAGGCAGAGAAAGCTACGTATCGCTACAAGGGCGAGGATTGGGACTTCGAAAGGATCAGCGGCGACGAAGGTTCTGAACTGTCCATGACAGATTATGAAGGCTACGTTGAGATCTATGATGGACTGCAGAAAATCGCCAACGATGCTGCAGGCCCAATCTTCCTGAAGCTGGTGCAGATCAGAACGGAACTTGCCAACCTGAATGGCTACGATAGTTATGCAACTTATGCAGATGAACAGGAGTACTGCAGGGATTATTCGGAAGACGAGATCAAACAGCTTTACAAGGATGTAAAGAAAATCTCCGAACCTTACTTCATCAGTTATTACAACTCCTATGAGGATACCGTCGTATCCAAAATGTCAACGAAAAAACTCCTGCAGACGCTTCAGAAGTACACTGCGGAGGTCGACGATCTGGCGTCCGCTTCATGTCAGCAGATGGTTGATGAAAATCTCTTTTCAATTGGTGATGAAGCCAAACGCCAGGACGGAGCTTTCACAACATTCATCCGTAAAGCAGGCAAGCCGTTCATTTCCATGACCCTGGACGGACAGCGGGATTTCATTGTACTGTCTCATGAGTTTGGCCATTTCACAGAATACAACAATGAAACACAGACAAACATTCTGACTGACAGTGACAACATTGATCTGGCGGAAATCGCTTCTAACGGTCTCCAGGGATTGATGACGCATTTTTATGATGGAATATACAAGGTGCAGGCAGATGCAGCCAAACGGGATGCTGTCGGCGAGCTTCTTGAAAATGTCATCGACGGATGCGTGGAAGACGAATTCCAGCGCGCGGTCTATGAGAATCCGGACATGACTCTGGATGAAATCAACGCTCTGTACTCCAAGACTTACGCTGAATACAATTCCTGGGCAGAAGGTGATCCCGGATACTCGTGGGTCTATATCAGTCACAATTTCGAAGCGCCGATGTATTACATCAGCTACACAGTCAGCGCTCTTGCCGCTCTGCAGATCTGGAACCAGGGCACGAAGAACTTTGACAAGGGCGTGAAGACATGGGAAAAATTCATAGATTACGGAACCTATAATCAGACGTATCTTGATATTGTTGAAAAATGCGGTCTGCTTAAATTTACGGACAAAGGCGCGGTAAAGAAAATCTGCAAACCTGCCCTCAAGGCAATCAGTGCTGAAACGGATTTTAATTATGACTTTGAAAATTAACATCATCCGGGGCCAGAACCAAATCGGCGGCTCCATCATCGAACTTTATACAGAAAGCACGCGCATCATTCTTGACGTGGGCATGAACTTGGGCGAAAACAAACTTCACACTGATGTGCCGGATGTTCCCGGTCTGTTCAAAGGCTACCCGATTTACGATGCGATTTTCGTGTCCCACTATCACTCAGACCATATGGGACTCCTGAAATATGTACTGCCGGAGATCCCGGTCTATATGGGGCGCACCGCTTATCGCGTCGCGCACGCATTAAGCAAGCACCAAGGCAGAAAACTCGGTTTCCGTCCTGAATATCTATATGCAGAAAAACCTGTCACTATCGGCGATATCACTGTGACGCCGATTCCGTGTGATCATTCCGCATATGGTTCGTTTATGTTTCTCGTTTCTTCCGGCGGCAAAACGGTTCTCTATTCTGCAGATTTCCGTTCCACCGGCCGCAGTGATTTCAACACGCTTCTTGAGACTCTTCCTGAAGTGGATGTGCTCATCACAGAAGGAACCACCCTTTCCCGCGGCCTAGATTTCCACGAACCAAGTGAGCAGGAACTCGAAGATTTCGCAGTGGAGACATTACAGGCTCACAAAGGCCCTGGGGTGGTCTATCTCTCCGCGCAGAATGTGGAGAGAATCATCACGGCTTACAACGCATCCAAACGCGCAGGCAGAAGATTCATCATGGACGACCTCACCAGTACTGTTGCCGAAGCGGCGGGATTGGACTTGGATGCCTTTGTGCTCAAGCCATCCCACTCCTTCGCGGATCTGGGAGAGATCGTCGCCACCAGCATGCATGGTCGTGAAAGCAGTCCTTATCCTGCCGTGACTGACAAAAAAGCCTTCGGTTCACCGGACTTCCTTCTTTGTCTGACGCCGCAGAGTCTGATCAACTTCCGGAAAGTCGCACAGCGCTCTTCCTTTAAGGACAGCGTTCTGTTCTTCGCGCGCCGCGAAACGCATATGCTCAAACCGGCAACGGCAGCCTTTATTGCATTTATGGAATCATTAGGCGCTGTCGTTCCGACGCTCCATACAAGCGGTCACGCTGACAGCAATACAATAGACCGGCTGATTCGCGATGTCAGACCATCGGTCATCATTCCGGTCCATACGGAACTTGCCTCCTGGTTCGCCCGTTATGAGGACGAATGTGAGGTTATCTATGATTGTCATGATTATGAAGTTTAAGGTCTGAGTCTTTCGATCAGCCGACCTTTCTCAAGATCACCAAGTTCGACAACTTCAATGTTCAACTCAGCAGCTCTCATCCTCATGAGAGCTCTGTTTCTGCTTGCCGGAGCTGACGTTACGATCATCGCTCTGGAGCCTCTTCCCCCAAATCTGTCTCTGAGCACAGCGAGCTCGTTGAGGGCTTCTGTCCTGATTTCGCTGGTTTTGCAACTGATGAACAACGGTGTTATCCCTTGAATGGCCATGACGTCGATTTCGTTGGTGACCGCATTCCTCTGAGTCATGCCGCCTTCCCAATTGACAATGGCGCTCAGCACCACATCATCGAAACAGCCCGCTTCAAGACATGCACGGTAAACCTGCAGTTCCAGGACGGACCCGATATCCCGCAGCCAGAAGCGAACCAATTCATCCGGAAAATCGAAGCTGATGGCATCGTGTTCGATGTTGAGATTACTGACCAATCCTGCGCCGTTCAGTTCACGCAACATGCCTTCCTCTGCTGTTGCCGTACCGTGATCGACCCTGACCGTTTTCGGTCCCTCGGCATGCAAAGCCTCTGCTTCTGATGAGGAAATCATCTGTATGTAAGCGATTTGTCTTCTCCAGATCCTGCGGTATTTGCGGAAAATCGTAAACAGTGCATCGATTTGTGGCAGCTTATCCTTCAACAGGGCATTATCTTCTCTTCCCGGGAGCAGCGTGCCGCCTGCCATGAGAAAGCAGGATTTCGTATCCAGCGTCACATTGCAGGCGAGGTTTCTGGCAAATGGAGCGTTCTGAATCTCGAAGAATGAGTTCCTCTTACGGCTGTAGGTAAACACCGGCGTATCGCCGCAGGCTGCACCTGCAGCGAAGAGCGATGCATCGGTACCTCCCGAAATATCAATGGCGCAGTCTTCATGAGTATCCAAGATCGTCTTCAGCTGCTTTTCAACTTTGGCTGCATCGAGAAAACTTACCGGGACTACGGTGATCCTGACCGGGCACCCTCTGTACTCAAAATACTTGCTGAGCGATTCCCGCAGCACCTTGTCCGATACTGTCTCCGGCGGGCACAGCATAATCAGTTCCTCCGGCCGGAACATCTCTGTTGCCAGGACGTTTTCTATTGGTTTTTCATCATATAATTCAATTAGTGTTTTCATAGTAAAATAATACCCCTTAACTGCTGTAAATACAATAATACTGTTTTTGAAAAACGGTTGACAAACACTTTTTGCTATTATATAATGCGTATAGTGAATTAATCAATGTGATATAAAGGAGGATTATGGCTATGACCTATAAACCTGAAACTTATGACGCTCAGATGTTTATCGACACATTTGAACATGAATACACCTGGCTGAATGGATTTATGCGTAACGTCAGGAGATATGGAAACAGACCGGCACTCATCGATCCAAGCACGGAAACCACCTGGACATACAAAGAACTGGATGAAGAATGCAACCAGTTCGCACACGCATTAAAGGAGGATAATGTCGGCAAAAATGATGTCGTTATGTCCATCCTCAACAACTGTCCGGAATTCTGTTTCACATACATCGCACCGAGAAAGGTCGGTGCAATCATTACATTGGCGAACTACAAGCTGTCACCGGGAGAACTCGCAAGACTAATCGAGCACAATGAGCCGAAGATTGTTATGTACTGCGCTGAAATCCGTGATACGATCGTGGAAGCGGAGAAGCTGTCTGCTTATAAACCACTGAGATGGATCATGTGCGACAATCTGGATGGTTTCGATCTTCCTCTTGGACATATCCACTACAGAGACTATGTCAAGAACCACAGCACGGAAGTTCCTGCCATGGATTTCCCACATCATATTTATGACGAAGTCGTTCGTATGTGCACCAGCGGAACATCGGCTCTGCCGAAGAATGTACCGCTGAACGATATCAACGAAGTTCTTTCTGCACACGATGCAATCATGCACTATCCGCTCAACTGCAAGGATGTCTGCATGAACATGACCCCGCTGTTCCACAGAGGCGGCAGCCACTCCGGCGGAACCTGCCCGACCTTCTACATCGGTGCCTGCCTGATTCTGCTGCGCGCTTTCTCACCGCGTGTCACGCTGAACTATGTTGAAAAATATAAAATCACATTCCTGACCGGCTCCCCATCATCCCTTGAGATGCTGGCCAGAACGCAGGAAAGAGATCCGCAGGATCTCTCCACACTGAGAGGACTGGTTACCATGGGCGCTCCGCTTGAGAAGGCAGCCTGTGAACGTTTCCTGGAAATCCTCACACCGAACATCTTCAACGGATACGGCACAACAGAAACCTTCTGGAACTCCTTCCTCAGACCATATGACCTGCCGGAATATGCCGGTGCCGTCGGTGGCAGCTGCACAGATGACGAAGTGCGTGTCGTTAAGATTTACGAAGATCGCAAAGCCGAACCGGATGATCTGGTTCCGATGGATAACGAAACCGTCGGTGAAGTTATTCTGTACTGCCCGAGCAAGACAACTTACAGCTATTACAAGAATCCGGAAGAGCAGGAAGCAAAATTCTATAAGGGTTGGATGTACACCAACGACCTGGGGTTCTGGGATGAGCACCTCTATGTCACAATCAACGGCCGTAAGGATGATATGATCGTCAGCGCAGGCGAGAACATTTATCCAACACAGGTCGAAGAAGCAATCAATGAATTCGACAGAGTTGCTGACTGCATGGTCACCGCTGTTCCTGACGCTGCCCGCGGGCAGGCCATTGCGGCTTATATCGTTCCTAAAGATGATGACCTGACGATCAAGGACGTCTTCGACTTCTGTCTCGAGACACCGATGCTCTCCGCTTACAAGAGACCAAGATGGTACAAACTTGTCGACAGTCTTCCGATGACTGCAACAGGCAAGAAAATGCACTACGCTCTGAAGGCGCAGGCTGCCAAGGATCTCGAAGCAGGTGTATTAAAGAGAAAGTAGGCGAGAAAAATGTGGAGTTTCAAAAGACAAGTAAACTATTATGAAACAGACAGAATGGGTGTTGTTCATCACTCCAACTATCTGAGATATCTGGAAGAAGCGCGCTATGTCTGGATGGAAGAAATGGGTCTGCCTTATCCGGAGTTTGAAAAACAGGGCGTCATCATTCCTTGCACGACTGCGGAAGAAACCTTCCTGAACTTTCTCCGCTACGGTGATGTCTTCTCTGTTCATATGGAAATGTACAAATTCACGGGACTGAGAATGCACTTCAGATATGAAGTGTATAACGAAACCACAGGGGCTCTCTGCCTCACTGCTGATACTGTACACTATACGACAACAAGAGAAGACTACAAACCGACTAGCATCAAGAGAAGTCATCCGGAGCTCTTTGAAAAGGTCATGGGGTTGGTGTCGGATACAAAAGGAAAATAGTATCATTAATCTTCTACATTAATGTACACCTTCAAAAGAGGCTATCTGATTTCGCTCAGATAGCCTCTTTCCCTTCTCTTGTCTATTTCTTTTTTAGTATTTCCAAGAATAGTGCTGCCGCCGGATTCAGCAGCGATGATTTCCACGCCGCAATACAGTCTATGGTATAACTCTCTTCGTCCAATGTGTTGATCTCCAACTTTGAAACGTCTGTATCATCGAGCAACGAAGAAGGAAGAAACGACACGCCTAGTCCGGCGTTCACCGAAAGGATCACTGATGAAACATCGTCAAATGTATTAGTGATCTGCGGAGCGAATCGATGCGTCCTGCAATAATTCATAGCCTGCATATAGAGAATCGGATCTGCCTCCTCAGAAATCAGAATGAACTTCTCTGACGCTAATGATTTAGCCGCCTTATTATTGTCTTTTTTTGCTATCGCTGCTGCCTTTGCATTCTTGACGAGAGCCAATGTCTCCTTATGTGTTTTCAGGTATTCGAAGCTCTCTGAATCAAGAAGCATATCCCTGTAGATGAACCAGAAATCGTACGGCGCATCCGTATCGTCCATCAGACTTTCCCCACTTGAAATACGTGTCAGGTCCACCATGATATCCGGATACTTCTCATGAAAAACTGCCAGTGCATGAGACAAGTACTTCTGAGAAGCTCCGACAACAGCAATAGAGAGTCTTCCTGCCATGCCTTCGTGAATCTGCTTCACTGCATAGGTGCCTTTGCGTGCAGCCTCTGCAATTTCCTGCGCGTAAGGCAGAAAGATTCTTCCTTCGTCAGTGAGCTGCACATCTCTCTTGGTTCTATAAAAAAGACGAACATCAAGCTGTGACTCAAGATCACTGATTTGCCGGCTGATGGTAGATTGGGGTACGCCCAACTGCCGTGCAGCGCCTGTGAAGTTCAATGTTTTGCTGACTGCGAGAAAACTCGCGATCTGATTTAAGTGCATGAAAAACCCCTCTGTATTGACATCTCGCCGTCATGGGTGCTACCATAAAATCGGCGAAAAAACTACTAACAATGGCACAAATCTTTAATACAAAAAACGTATGTTTTTTTCACAATTAATCCGTTTTTGCTATTGTAATATACACCCCCGAAAATGTAAAGAATTATGAAAGATAAAATCGTTGTAACAGGAATGGGCGCAGTAACGCCAGTCGGCATTGGCGTTGATGCGTACTGGAATAACCTTACGGCGGGACAGTGCGGCATCGACCGCATTTCATCCTTCGACGCAAGCGATCTGGCTGTGCAAATCGCAGCGGAAGTTCGCGATTTCGTTGCAGAGGATTACCTCCCGGGGAAACTGATCAGGGAAACTGATGCATTCACCCAATATGCCTTTGTGGCAGCGAAAGAAGCGCTGGCAGACACGGGCTTAAATGATGTTCTCGCCCAGCCGGACCGGTGCGGCGTCATCATGGGGACTGCCATGGCCGGCATCGACACCATCGCAGCAACGCAGGAACTGCTGACCAATGCTGTCCATAAAAACGTCGGTCCGCGATTTGTTCCCCGCATTCTCGGTAATATTGCGGCAGCCCAAATTGCAATTGAGCACGGAATCACCGGGCCAAGCTACACTCTTTCAACAGCATGCGCTTCCGGCGGGGACGCTATCGGAATGTGTGCGATGCTTTTGCTCTCCGGAGAAGCTGATGTGATGCTGGCAGTCGGCGCAGACAGCACTCTCTGCCCGCTCGTCATCTACTCACTTGCAAACGCCCAGGCGCTTTCACGGGAAAACGACAATCCGCAAAACTCCTGCAGGCCTTTTGATTCCTCTGCGAAAGGTTTCGTTATGGGTGAAGGGGGCGGCGCGCTCGTCCTCGAGACGGAATCTCATGCAAAAGCAAGAGGCGCGCATATCTACGCTGAGCTTGCAGGTTGGGCTAACAACAACGATGCGTGGCATGTAACAAAGCCAATGGATGAAGGGACCATGTCGGCAGAATGTATGCGCAAAGCCCTCGCAAAGGCAGGACTGACGCCAAATGATATCAACTACATCAACGCCCACGGAACAGGCACATTGAAAGGTGATGAGGCGGAAGCCCACGCCATGCTGGATCTCTTCGGCAGCAGCAGCCCGGCCATCAGCGGTACAAAGGCAGCAACCGGTCACATGATGGGCGGCAGCGGAATCACCGAAGCCATCGCCTGCATCAAGGCCATCGAAACAGGCATCCTCCCGCCGACGCTGAACCTTACGGATCCAGTCGCTGCTCTGGATTTCGTAACCGAAACACGAACCGGAGTGAACGTTCGCACCGCCATGTCAAATGCCTTCGGATTCGGCGGGCAGAATTCAACGATTATCTTCAAAAAATAGCCGTATCGCATTTTAATAACAGCACAATGCTTTTTTACTATAAAAAGAGAGATGTGATCATTCACTGAAGTGGTAAAACAAAAGTAGACACTTCAAAAAGAGCGGTCTCACAAGCAGACATTCTTCAATGTATGAATAAAGACGTATAAAAGTCGTTAAAAAGACGTTAGGAAGATGATAATGAGTAGTTATCATCTTCTTTTAATTATGTTATATTATGAAGGACACTTTGCGAGGACACTTTTGTTGTTAAATAAGTTGTTATAAGGACAGAAAGGACACTTTAAGGACACTTTTGAGAGACAATTTCCGCTTCAGTGACACACAATAAAAAGAGAGATGCGAATTCTCACATCTCTCAAACATCTTGATATTAAAGGCTCTGCAGTTTAGCCAAAGTATCTCTTCAGCAGTCCTTCGAATGCCTTGCCGTGTCTTGCTTCGTCTCTAGCCATTTCGTGTACTGTGTCATGGATCGCATCCAGGCCCAGTTCCTTAGCTTTCTTAGCCAGAGCTGTCTTGCCAGCAGTTGCGCCGTTCTCTGCATCAACTCTCATCTCGAGGTTCTTCTTTGTTGAGTCAGTTACGACTTCGCCAAGCAGTTCTGCGAACTTAGCAGCGTGTTCTGCTTCTTCGAAAGCAGCCTTTTCCCAGTAGAGGCCGATTTCAGGATAGCCTTCTCTGTGAGCTACTCTTGACATTGCCAGATACATACCTACTTCTGAGCATTCGCCGTTGAAGTTGTCTCTGAGACCCTGTACGATTTCTTCGTCAACGCCCTGTGCTACGCCTACTACGTGCTCAGCAGCCCATTCTCTTTCGCCTTCTTCTACTTTGTTAAACTTCTCTGCCGGAACTCCGCACTGAGGGCACTTTGCCGGTGGTGTATCGCCTTCATGGGTGTATCCGCAAATTGAACATGTCCACTTCATTTTATTATCCTCCTGTTAATTAGTTTCTAACTGCCTCTGATTATAACACAACAACTATATTCGTATGGATTATTTTTTAACCCCTTTTGTTGTTGTCTAAATTATACTATTTTAGTCCAGATTAGTCAATCTCTTTTTTGTTCTTTTTCGCGGGCTGCTTTACAGGTTCTGATCTGCATAGGAAAAGACCTCTTCTATGATTCGCATGGCTGCCCAGCTGGTGATATCGTTCGCATCAAGGGGCGGTGCCACTTCCACGATATCCATATCCCGTACCGGCAGATTCTTCAGAATGAATCTCACAAGATTGATCAGTTCTCTGGATGTGAGACCGCCTGCAACAGGGGTTCCCGTCCCCGGAGCAAAGGCAGGATCAAGGACATCGATATCAAGCGTAAAATACAGATGGTCATATCCTCTGAATTTTTCTTCGATGATCCCTGCGCACTTTTTCCAGCCGAGTTCATCAACATCCGTTGCCGAGATGACAGTGATGTCTTTTTCTCTTTGGATGATCTCTACTTCTTCCGGCTCTGCAGCGCGGATTCCGAGAAACAGTAGATCCTCCGGCTTTATGATGTCATCAAGGGCCCGCTTCTCTGTGTTTGCGTGAGACCATTTGTGCCCATCGTAACAATCGCAGAGATCGAAGTGCGCATCGAAATGAATAATGCCGATTTTCTCTCCTGTTCTTGCCTTTGCAAAAGCTTTATGCAGCGGGATCGTGACAGAGTGATCTCCGCCGATGAACAGATTGAACTTGCCATAGCCCATGAGCTCGAAAGCCTCCGCTTCAACGCGTGCGAATTTCTCTTCCCAGGTTCCGCTCATATCCACATCACCGAAGTCATAAACCACCAGCTGCGTATCCAGAACATGCCAGTCATCCGTCGCGCACGGCATATACACTTCTCCGAACTCACGAATCTTCGAGGGACCTTCTGCCGCTCCCGCTTCCTGACTAGTTCCGCCATCAAAAGGAATGCCCAATATGAGCACCCTTGCTTCTTCCGGAGTATTCGCGTTGATATCAAGCCATTTCTTCATAACGGCTCCTTTCTAAATCTGATATCTCTCCTGGTATTCTTCGAAGTATTTCGTGAATGTCTCGTCCTTCATCTTCTTCAGACTGGACAGATACTGATGTGTGTCGAAATTATCGCTGCCTAATTCTATCATACCGACCGCAATATTGGAGCAGTGGTCAGAGATTCGCTCATAATTTGTGATCAGATCATTGAACACAAATCCTTTCTCGAGAACACATTCTCCCCGCTGGAGTCTGTCGACGTGGTGATTCTTCATCTCATCACAGAGATTGTCGATCAGTTCTTCAAGGGGTTCGACCCGCGTCGCCAGTTCTAGATCATTGTTGACAAAGGCGCTGATCGCAACTGAGACAACCTCTGTTATCGCCTCGCGAAGGGTCGCCAGTTCATGGTTTGCAGCATCAGAGAATACAATTTCCTTATCATGGATCTCTTTGGCGCATTCAGCAATGTTCCTCGCGTGATCGGAAATACGTTCGAAGTCTGTAATGGAATGAAGGAACTCATATACCTGCTCATTCTGTTTCTTCGTCAGTTCACGGGCGGATATCTGAACGATATAAGCCCCAAGTTTATCCTCATAAATATCGACTTCCTTCTCAGCCTTCCTGACCATACGGAATCCTTCGTCTGTATAATTGTGCAGAAGATCAAAGGCATCCTGCAGGCTCTGCTGCGCGAGATCCGCCATGGCATCGATTGCCTGATGACTCTGCTCCAGAGCGAGGGTCGGATGCTGGATGAATCTCTGCTCCAGGAGGGCAATCGGTTCCGGCAGCATTTCTTTCTTGTCTTCTCCTTCTTCCGGTCTGTCTTTCACAATCGCGCAGGCGATCTTTTCCAGAATCCCGACGCAAGGGAAGAGAACAACGACAACGACGAACCGGAACAGTGTGTTCATCAGAGCCATGGTGACTGCCGTCATGCTGAGGGACATAATCGAGAACCCGATGATGGCGTTGAGTGTGTAGAAAACAACACCGCAAATCAGCGCGCCGAAGACGTCGATCAACAGATGAACGAGGGCGGTGCGAACGCCGTTGACATTCGCGCCAAGAGCGCTGATCAGCACCGGTACCGCTCCTCCGACAGCAATGCCGAGAAGAATCGGGAAGGCGGCCTCGAACTGAAGGACTCCCGTCATCGCGAGAGCCTGCAGGATACCAACTGCTGCAGCGGAGCTCTGAATGAGCGCTGTGAATGCTATGCCGACAAGAATTCCCAGAACCGGATTCGCCATAGCGGACAGCACATGCAGGAATGCGTCGCTCTCGCAGAAAGGCTTGACTGCATTCGTGATGGCTGTCATGCCGTACATCAGAATTGCGAAGCCCATCAGGATCTCACCGACCTGATTCTTTACAAGTGAATTGGTGAATTTGCGAAGGTAAATACCAATGATCGCAACGATTCCCGTAATCGTTGCCGTTGATAAAAGGGTGACCCATCCGTTTGCTCCCTGTATTGCAGAGAGACAGACAATCCACCCTGTTATGCTTGTACCAAGTATCGATCCGAGAATGATGCTCACCGCCTGTCTGAACTTCATCATTCCGGAGTTGACAAAACCAATCGTCATAATCGAAGTCGCCGTTGACGACTGTACCACAGCCGTAACGCCAACGCCGAGTAGCATGCCTTTGAATGCGTTGCTTGTAAGTTGAAACAGAAACAGTTCCAGCTTGTCGCCGGCAACCTTGTTCAGCCCGTCTCCCATCAGTGTGATGCCGAACAGGAACAACGCGATCCCGCCAAAAAAGGCGATAATGCTTACTGCTATCATTTTTTCTCCTTGCCACCATCTATCTTCTTACAACGGGCGAGCCTCTTCTCGCCCACTATAATATTAGTATCAGACCTATCATCAAGTCAATGTAAATATCAAGTTCCTGTAAAAACAGAGTAAAGAAAAAATCAAATCGGGACGCCCTGTTTGCTGCATCCCGATTACTGATCAATGTTATTCCGTTGTTGCTGTTATGTCCTGCTTTTTCTGCGTTTTTGTTTCTCTACTTGGTCTTGGCTTTCTTCTTGCCGCTCCACTTCGAGTAATATGTCGTGGAACCCACTACCTTATATGACCTGTACTGCACGTAGTACGTTTTCTTTTTCTTCAGGCCCTTAACCGTTACGCTCGTCTTCGAGATTCCCTTGACCTTTTTATACTTGGCGTTCGAGAAGTTAGCCTTTCTCGCCACGCGGACCTGATAGCCTGTTATCGCACTCTTGTATTTGCTTTTCTGGCTGCTGCTCATGGCCTTCCAGCGTACAGTGAGTTTTTTCTTCCCCCTCTTTGGCGCCTTGATGGATTTGACGAGCGGCGGTCTGATCTGGAATGACGTGGTCTTCGTGCCGGAATAATCGTTGATTCCCTCAACTGTAATTTTATATGTTCCGACAGCCGTTCTGCCTGATGAATACGTGACCGTGTAGTCCTCGTCTTTTATCAGTTTGATTGCTCCAAGCATCAATGTGACCGCCGGAGTCTTCACGCTGCCGTTGTAATCATACACAGTGCTTGAAAGATTTACAGTGAAAACATTCACTTGATTAACGTATTCAAACGCCTTTTCAAAATCAATCAAACCATAGCCATAGTAAATATCGTACCCACGGCTTCCACAATCTGTAGAGGACGCTCTGAGGATGCTCATAAACGCATCCTGGTTGAATGCAGTCTTGCTGCCTTTGATGTTGAGCGACTTGAACATCGCCGCCATGGCTGCAACCTGAGGCGTCGCAAAAGAAGTGCCGCTGGAAGTGGAAGGTCTTGCTGTATCCGCTGTGTAATATACATAATTACCATAGCAATCCTTGTAGGTTTTTAAGCTAGGCATACACAGGTATTCTCCCGGTGCTGATACGGCCACATATTTGTTGTAGTTGGAAAAAGAAGAATGATTTCCGGAAGGTCCTACAGATCCTACGCTCACTACACAATCATATGAGGCAGGATAATAGGCTGTGTTAAGTCCGTCGTTTCCTGCCGCTGCGACTAAAATAATCCCGGCTGCCTTTGCTCTTTTTAGCGCATTCTCTAAGTTGATTGACCACTCGCCCGAAAAAGCTCCGCCAAAACTCATGTTGATGACATCCGCTTTTTTACTAATCGCAAAATCAATGCCTTTTATGATATAGCTGACTTTTCCGCTTCCGGTCTTGTCAAGCACCTTTACAGGCATGATCGTTGATTCAGGCATTACCCCTGTCAATCCTTTTCCATTATTGTAAGATGCCGCAATCACTCCGGTCACTTTCGTCCCGTGGCCGAAATCATCTGCTACATCTCTCGTGTTTCCCGTATTATTTACAGCATTCACTGCATTAAACTGGTCTGCGCTGTAATTGGTATCTTTTAAGTCCTCATGCTCTTTGTTCACTCCGGAATCAAGTACTGCAACGGTTGCGCCTGCACCAAACACGCCTTGATCCCATACATATGGCGCGTTTATCATATCCAAATACCAACCATAATCATCATAATATACATCGTCTGTTCCCAGCGCGTTAACTATATAGTCCGGCTCGATGTATTCAATCATGCTCGGATCGGCAACTTCTGCGATTGTCTCAATGGAATCGGCAGCATATACTTCCTTATCGACAACTACCGAAGCTGTCTGCTCTTGCGGCAATTCTTCAATTGCGGTTTCCATTTCTTTGATCTCTTTATTTGTAGTGCTGTCTTCAAGCTTGTAGATGAATCCGTCATACGCGTCTTCATCAATGCGATCCAAGTCAACCGCCAACGCCTCCGACAAATCGTTTTGTACAGTTTCTTCCGTCTCTTCTGTCTCTTCGGATTCTTCTGCGACAGCCTCTGTTGCTTCCGGCTCTACGGCATCAACCGCTTCCGCTTCACTCTCGTCCGTTAATACCGGCTCTGTTTCTTCCGCCGCAGCGCCTGCAGGTTCTGTAGCTGTTTCTTCCACTGCCGCAGCCTGTGCTTCACCGGTTTCGCTTTCCGCTGCATACAGCTCTGCTGGAACAAGCATCGTTCCAACCACAAAAACGACTGCCACCAATAATGCTGTCAGCCGTATTGTCATTATATTTGTTCTCTGATGATTCGTTTTTTTCATTTTCAATTCCGTCTCAAATCCTTTTCGTATATTCCCACATAAAATTTTACCCCAAAAGGCGTTCGGATTTATGAAAAGGCGGAATTTTTATTCTTAAAATTCATTTATGCTCTCTCGGCAGCCTGCAGCACGTGCTTCATGAGAACCGCTGTGGTGACACTGCCGACGCCTCCCGGAACCGGCGTGATTGCTGCTGCTTTCTTTTCTGCTTCTTCGAAATCTACATCGCCGCAGAGATTCCCTTCTTCGTCGACATTGATTCCAACATCAATGATAATCTGTTTGTCACCGAGTTTGTCGGCACCGATCATCTTCGCCTGACCGAGGGCTGTGACAACGATATCCGCATCTGTGCCTGCCTCTTTGAAATCGTCCGGTTTCGTTCTGCTGTGGCACACTGTTATGGTTGCATGCCTTCCCATGATCATCATGGCAACCGGCTTTCCGATGACAAGGCTTCTTCCGAATATGGTGACTTTTCTGCCCTTAAGCACGACTCCATAGTGATCCAGCATCTCCATCACAGCTTCCGCCGTGCATGGCGGATAACCGGTTTCTGTATCCATAAATACGCCCGCCATAGATCCTGATGTAATTCCATCCATGTCCTTTTCCGGAGCCAGCGCTTCACAGACTTCCTTCTCGTTGATGTGCTTCGGCAGCGGACGGAACATGAGTACGCCGTGTATGCTGCTGTCTCTGTTGATCTCTCTGATGACTTCAATCAGTTCTTCCTGCGAAATGTCTTCCGGATAAATGAACTGTTTCACCTGAACGCCAGTCTTCTCGGCTCTTTTCAGCGCACCTCTCTCATAAGAGAGGTCTCCTGGTTTTTCACCCAGCCTGATGATTGCAAGAGTCGGTATAATGCCTTTGCTTCTGAGTGCTTCTGCGGTCTCTTTGTTTCTTTCTGTCAGTGCCTTCGCTACAGGTGCGCCTTTCAATAATTCCGCCATCGTCTTCTCCTTATCTATCTTCTTCTCAATCGATTCTTTTCTCAAAATATATATTACTTCAGATTCTTCAGAAACGTCATTCTGTGAATCGGACACGTTCCGTGTTCGCGGATGCCCTCGTAATGCGCTGCTGTTCCATAGCCTTTGTTTTTCTCAAAGGCATACCACGGATACTCCTTCGCATATTCCACCATCATCCTGTCTCTTGTGACCTTGGCGACGATAGAAGCCGCTGCGATCGCAAGCACCTTGGCGTCACCTTTGATGACAGCATGCTGCGGCTTGTTCAAGCCCTCCAGGTTCACCGCATCCAACAGGACGAAATCAATGCTGGCATCCGCCGCACCGCCTTCCTTCACACGCAGCTGCAGATCGCATGCTGCGACAGCGTCCCTCATGGCTTTCTTCGTGGCCTGAAGAATATTGATTTCGTCGATGACTTTGTGGTCGGCCATGCCGATGCCGTACGCCAGACAATGATCAAGAATCTGGTCGTACAACTCTTCCCTGCGCTTTTCGCTGAGCTTCTTGGAATCGTCAACGCCCAGCACATCAAAGTCTTCCGGCAGCACGACCGCCGCTGTAACGACCGGCCCTGCCAGTGGCCCCCTTCCCACTTCATCGACGCCAGCGATAAATCGGTATCCTTTTGCGCGAAGCTCCGCCTCAGGCTTTTTCATCTCTGCGAGCCGCTGCTTTTGTTTCTCAATCCGTTCCTGCTTTGTCATCTCACGCCTCCGGCCATTCGAGAGTAATCCGGCCGATCTTCGCCGCTCTGAATTCATCGAGCAAAAGCTTTCCGGCGCGCTCATAATCGATACGCTTCCCCGGCAAAATGCATCCCCGCTTCAAAGCAATCTGATGCATGTTCGCCAATGCAGCATCCGTATCCGTTTCAATCGGATATCCTGTCTCAGGTGACTCGTCCCCTTCGCCAAGGAGCTCCTCCAGTTTATACCGCTCAAGCAAAAGCTCCGGATATCTTAATGAAAGAACTTTTACAAGTTCCATGGCGAGGGTCGGCACGTCAAGAATCTCATCTTTGATCGACCCACAGAACGCCAGATTGATTCCAACATTGGGATCTTCAAACTTCGGCCACAGAATACCTGGTGTGTCCAGCAACTGCATTCCATTTTCCAGGCTGAGCCACTGCTTCCCTTTCGTGACTCCCGGTTTGTCTCCGGTCTTGGTGCTTTTGCGTCCTGTCATCCTGTTGATGAGTGAGGATTTGCCGCAATTCGGAACGCCAACGATCATGAGCCGGTATGGTTTCATGGCGCTGTTTCCACTGCGTCCTTTTGACATCTTTTCCAGCATGGAAAAAAGAGGCTTTGTCCCTTCGCCTGTCATTGCGTTCATAATGACTGCACGGCTGCCGGCTTCATCCGGACCACCTTCCGAAGTCAGCTTCTTTTCCCAAAGCCTGTTTGCTCTGTCATCGGCCAGATCGCTTTTGTTGATCACCGTAATTCTCGGACGCGAACTGACGAGCTCATGGATGATCGGATTCCGGCTTGACACAGGAATCCTCGCATCGATGACCTCAATGACAGCATCGACCATCTTCAGATTGTTCTGGATCAGCTCCCGCGTCTTCTTCATATGACCGGGATACCAGTTAATGTTTTCTATCATTGGCTGCTCCTTCTCCGCCATTATATCACATGCACATAAAAACAGAGTCGATAAAACGACTCTGTTTCTTGTCCAGCTATGAGTCTGCCAATCAGTCCTTGCGGGCCTTGATCTTAGCGGACTTACCTGTTCTCTGACGCATGTAGTGCAGTCTAGCTCTTCTAACTCTGCCGCGTCTTACCAGCTCAATCTTTTCGACCAGCGGTGAGTGGATCGGGAATGTCTTCTCAACGCCAACGCCGGAAGCAATTCTTCTTACAGTGAATGTTTCACCGATTCCGCCGCCCTGTCTCTTAAGAACAAAGCCTTCGAATATCTGAATTCTTTCTCTGTTACCTTCTTTGATTTTAACGTGTACCTTTACAGTATCTCCAACGTTAAATGCAGGGATGTCAGACTTCATATATTCATTTGTTACTGAGCTCAATACGTCCATCGCTCTTCCTCCTTCCCTTCGGCATGTTCTTGGTGCCTTATGCAGATACTGTGCCTGCGACGCAAACCAGAGGACCACCCGTTAATATCTATCGACTGCGCATTGCAAACCCTTTCGTCCACACGCGCTCGTACATTATACATGAGGCGCCGCAAGGGTGCAAGGACTTTTTTTCAGGTGCGCAGGTCCTTATAGGAATACGTACTTAAGGATGAACAGCACCGCTAGCACGTACATGATCACTGTGATTCTGTCGCGCCTGCCGCAGATCAGGTTGATTACTACATAGGAGATGACGCCGAAGGAGATACCTTCGGAGATACTGTAGAACAGCGGCATGGTGATGATGCACAGATAAGCCGGGATCGTGTCAGTCATCGTCTCGGTCGAGAACTTGATCTCCCGGATTCCTTCAAACATGAGGAACCCTACCATGATGAGCGCCGGTGCTGTCGCAAAGGACGGAATCGCAGTGAACAGCGGTGAGAACAGGCAGGACAGCAGGAACAGACATCCTGTCGTGACCGCGGTGAGTCCTGTGCGTCCTCCGACCGCAATACCTGCTGTGGATTCAACATAAGTTCCTGTTGTTGATGTTCCCAGAACCGCACCGCATGTAGTGGCGATGGCATCAGACAGGAGCGCCGGACGGATGGCCGGCAGACGTCCGTTCTCATCGAGCATTTTTGCCTTTGCGCTGACGCCAATCAGTGTGCCGATGGTATCAAACATGTCCACGAAGAGGAACGAGAACATGACGACGATAAAGTTGAAGATTCCGACACCGCGGAAGTCTGTATGGAAACACTCACCGAAGGTGTCGCCGATGGCTGAGAAATCAAAACTGACAATGGCCGCCGGGAACAGGCTGTAGACGCCTGCATCCGGATTCGGCACATACAAACCGATCAGCTGACAGAGCATGCCGACACCCCATGTGACGATGATGCCGAACAGGATAGATGCTTTGACTTTTTTGATATAGAGAATCGCTGTGACACAAAGGCCAAAGAGGGCCAGTAAAGCACAAATGCCATGGGTCCCGAAGTCATCCCGGAAACTCGTGATGGTGACGAGCGTGGTCGAGGCATCGACAGAAAGGCCCGCGTTCTGCAGTCCTATGAAGGCGATAAACAAACCGATGCCTACGGAGACGCCGTTCTTCAGCGACATCGGAATCGCATTGAAGATGGCTTCCCGCACATTGGTCAGGGACAGCAGAACGAAAATCAGCCCCTCGCAGAATACCGCCATCAGGGCAACATGCCAGGAGATGCCCATGCTCTGCACAACAGTATAGGCGAGAAAAGCGTTCAGTCCCATACCCGCTGACAGCGCGAAGGGCAGATTCGCCATGAACCCCATGCAAAAGCATCCGATCGTCGACGCAAGACACGTGGCAATCAGCACCGCATGCGGGTTCATGCCCGCGTCTGCCAGAATGTTCGGGTTGACTGCGATGATGTACGCCATGGTCATGAAGGTCGTAATGCCGGCAACGATTTCCCGTTTCACGGTCGTGTGGTTTTCTTTCAATCTAAATAGTCTGTCCATTACTGCCTCCGTTCAGTACAAAAGCATTATAGCATAAATGACGGCGACTAGCGGTGGACTGATCAGCGAATATGTACTATAATGGAGCAACCAATCAGAAAAGAAAACAAAAGGAGGGTTATTTAATGGCAGAGATTACAATCACAAAGGACAACTTCCAGGCAGAAGTTCTTGAATCGGACGTTCCTGTACTGGTGGATTTCTGGGCAACCTGGTGCGGTCCGTGCAAAATGGTCGGCCCTATCGTTGCGGAAATCGCAGAAGAGTATGAAGGAAAGGTCAAGGTCGGCAAAGTCAACGTCGACGAAGAGCCAGTACTCGCAATGCAGTACAATGTGACAGCAATTCCTACACTGTTCGTGTTCAAGAACGGCGAGGTTGCTGACCAGATTGTGGGCTTCGCTCAGAAGGACGACATCGTAAAAATGTTCTAACCGGAGTCCTTTGGCAACTCAAAAAAGAAACCCCGCGTTCAACGCGGGGTTTTGTATTCTGTTCCTCTGCCTTATTCAACGGCAGTGATAACAATGTACCCATCATCAATAAAGCTGATCAGTTCATCGATGTCTGTCAATTTGATTCGCTGGTCTGTCTCAAACCACTTGCGGTCGATGACATCGGCGACAACTGCTCTGCCATCCTCATCCATCCCGATCAGAAGGAGTCTCTGGCTTTTGCCCTTCCATGGACCACTGTCTGCATCAATGGAAATGATAACCGGCATACCGTTTGCCAGATTTCCCTTGATGTCTACATAAACCGTTTCACGATTATTCAGCTGATCACATATGATTCCGTTCTTTTCAAGGGCCTTGCGGTAAGCATCAAGACTTTCCAGTTTTGCCTTTTTGCCTTTGCCTATGATGTCCCTGACGTCGGCCGGCGTAATGCTGGAGCCGTTGTCATTTTCGAAACCAAGTCCCTGTAGCAGACAAGCCATGATGCACTCATCGCTTGTATACTGAGATCCCTCTGCTTTTCGTACCTTATAATTATGTACATATCCATAACTGTCTGTCACCTGC
Organism: Clostridiales bacterium; assembly: GCA_015058205.1. Taxonomy (GTDB): domain Bacteria; phylum Bacillota; class Clostridia; order Peptostreptococcales; family Anaerovoracaceae; genus Lentihominibacter. The sequence continues at coordinate 5,370 of SVCS01000016.1, read as the reverse complement.
GCAAGTGCTGCTTTCTTGTTGCTGTTTACCGGCACGACAGACTGGACGCCGCCGGACAATTTGTAAGTAACCGTTGATCCTTTTGCGGATTTGATCTCCTTCGGCGCGTTTTGAATGGAGTAATCCTTTTCATAAAGATAGTTTCCGTCAAACCTGCAGCGGATACCAGGAATCCTGACATTGGAACTGTACTGCCACATGTAATATTCACCTTCGTATCCTGTTGCCGAAAGATCGCTCGTGTACTGGGCAAGCCATATGGTGTATTTGTCTTCCAGCTTTTCTGCGTCGAGGTATGTGTTGAACAGTCCTCTGCTGGCATAGAGCATCGGCTCATAACCTTCATCAGCGATGATGTCGCAGAAGGTCATAACAAGTTCTGTGCAGTTATCCTGCCCCAGTTCTCTGAGGGTTCCCCAGTTCAGTCTTCCTCTGCTGTTTGTTTCAAAGTCAAGCGCAACAGGGAGGGTGATCATATCTCTGTACGGTTCAATGATCTCCATGAAGTATTCTGCTTCATACTTCATCTCTTTTTTCGTAAGGGCTGAGGTGAAATAGTACACGCCAACATCAAGCCCGTGTTTCGAAGCTCTTTTGATGTTCTGCTTGAAACGTTCGTCCTTCTTGTGTTTGTTCGTATTCAGTTTGCTGTATCCTGCTCTGATGATGACACTGTCTACGCCTGCGTCCTTAATGGCTTCCCAGTCATCATTGTCCAGATCTCCGTTCCATGATGAAATATCCAGGCAATTGTGCTGGATGTAATCCTCCTGAAACCGTTCCGGCGTCTCTGCGTCGCCTACAGACGTTCTGTATTCTGCAAAAGCATTGTGCGGTGTCAGTGTAATGATGAGAGTAAGAATTGCCAGCAGAGCAACTGCTGCTGCTTTTGTTTTATGAATACTCATACTTCACCTATCATAAAAAACAATTATGTAATAATAGTATATATGAGTCTCACATTACCGCATACTTAAAATTCTTTAATAAAAAACTTGATTTATTGCGTATTCTAGGTTACTATTTACGTGTGGTTATCCCCTGATAACCTCATTAATCTCTAATCCCAATACCCCTTTTAACAAAAGAAACCTTCGGGTTTCTTTTGTTTTTTTGTGCACCGTCATTAGTTTACCGTAAAATGTGGTATACTCTACTCGGAGGAACTCAGATGAAAATCAAACAGTATGTAATGGCCTACAGGGCCGACGAAAATGAAATCAAAAAACTGATTCCTGCAGGTTTTACATCGTTGAGACCTGTTCTTCGTATCAACGTCGAATGCTTCGATGGAGACGATGACTGGGGCTATATTGAATTCAACACCCCGGTCGAAGCAGAGGGAAAACGCGGGTGGCTGAACATCGCGTCATGGCTCGAAAAGCCAGACTATATGCATCTTCAGTTTACACCAACAGGAAAGGCCGGCGGCTGTCCTCACGAAGAGGATAACGATGGCTGTTTCTATTGGGACTACAACATCGGCCGTTACGGATTCCTAGAGGCGGAAGAGATCAACGAGAACAAAGAGTATGCGGATTGCACACTCAGCTGGGATCTCCCTCCGGCAAATGCGTTCTATGATGACGACGAACGTATCCGCCGGTTCATAAAGCTTCCAGTTGAGGAAATCCTGGGAGCTTACATTGTTGAGTTTGACCGCGAAATCGAGGACGTTTTCGCGGAAGAGGCTGAAACACCTGAAGAGTAATGAAACATATCGTTGAAGAATGGCATCAGAATATTTGCGATTCCGCTCTTTGGGAGTTTTATTTCGGCGATATGCGCACAGGTTCTCTGGATATTGAAACGACGGGGCTTGACCCTTCCAGGAACAAATTTATCCTCGGCGGTATCTACGATGGTCAGTCCCAAAGGCTCCATCAGGTTCTCGCTGAAAACCGGAAGGAAGAGCCGGAAGCACTCGCAGCATATATGGATGTTCTGGCAGATCTGGATGTTGTCATCACTTACAACGGCAGGCACTTTGATATTCCGTTCATCGACACCAGATTAAAAAAGCATTCCATGACGTCCACCCTTTCGTGCAGCTATCTATATGACCTCGATCTCTATCAGGTGCTGCGCAGTTATTCACCGATCCGACGCTTCGTGCCGAACCTGAAGCAGAAGACCGTTGAAGACTACATGGGCTTATGGGAAACCCGGACTGATGAAATCTCCGGCGCTGAGAGTGTGGACCTCTATAATCATTACGAGGCGACGGCAGATCCGGACGCAGAATCGAAGATCCTGCTGCACAACAATGACGACGTCAGACAACTCACGCGCCTCACAAAAGCAATCACAAAGAGCGATTTCCACAAAGCCATGTTCAGCATCGGGTTCCCTATAAAATATGGGCCGATGATGGTCACGGTCAACGGAATACGCATTTGCAGAGACAGGCTGGAATTCCATGGTGAACAGAACCGGCTGCCGGTCAGGTATATGGGATTCGAACGCAAAGGCTGGCCTGTTTCCAGCCGTTTCACCGGCGAGAGTTTCGAGATGTCCGTTCCCATTATCAGACAGGGCGGGCTCACCGTCATTGATCTTGAGGCAGCGGCATTGTCAGACGAAACTACAGCTGGTTCATCCGGTCTCCGCTTCGAAGACTATCCGGGCTGTGCAAGCGGCTTCCTGGTCATCGAAGATGAAAGCGGTATCAAGTATAGAGAAACCAATCACTTCATAAAAGTATTTACAAAAAAATTCATGGAGGAAATCATATGAAAGTAGGATTCATTGGAATAGGAAATATGGGCGGTTCCATCCTCAAAGGATACGCCAAATCATCCGTTGGCACAGGCAACCAGATCCTGATCCACGACGCGACAACAGAGAACAATCTGGCGATGGCGGAATCGATTGCCGAAAGCGGATATACGAACAAGGACCTCGTCATCTGCAATGACAACAAAGAACTTGCGGAGCAGGCGGACATCATTATCATCGGCGTTAAGCCGGGTGCCGTCGGAAGTGTTCTGAAAGAAATTGCTCCTGCTGCAGGGAAAACCATCGTATCCATGGCCGCCGGCGTCAGCATCGCCAAAATCGAAGCAGCGCTGAACGATGCCGTGGAAGGCAGCGGTGATGCCGCGAAGATCATCCGCATCATGCCGAACCTTCCGGCTAGAGTCGGCGCAGCCATGACCTCTATGAGCAGAAACGCCAATGTAGACGATGATGCCTTTGCTCTTGCAAAAACAATCTTCGACTCTGTAGGAAGAGCAGAGGAAGTCCCTGAAGATATGATCGACTGCGTCATCGGCGTCAGCGGCTCAAGCCCTGCGTACACTTACATGTATATCGAAGCCCTCGCAAAGGCGGCCGAAGCCAATGGAATGGAAAAAGATAAGGCCAGAGTATTCGCATGCCAGGCCGTGATCGGCGCTGCGAAAATGGCCCTCGAGAGCAAGGAATCTCTGGAGCAGCTCCGCATCAATGTCTGCTCGTCTGGCGGCACCACCATCGAAGCAGTCAAGAAGCTGCAGGCAAATGGATTTATGGATGATGTCATCGAAGCCTTCCAGGCAGCTGTAGACAGATCAAAGGAGATGACAGCGCAGTGATCTTTAAGGAAGAATTAATCGAAAGCCAGAGAATCTATGAGGGAAAGATCCTGAATCTGCGCCGCGATAAAGTCACCGCTTTATCGGGCACTGCTTACCGTGAAATCGTGGAACACAACGGTGCTGTTGCCGTGGTCGCCATCACAGACGACAACAAGATCGTGATGGTGCGTCAGTACAGATACGCCTGCGGACGCGCTGTACTGGAAATACCTGCGGGCAAAATCGACAAGGGCGAAACAGATCCTTTGGCTGCTGCAGCCAGAGAACTCAAAGAAGAAACCGGCTACACTGCTGATGAAGTGACTCTTCTGGGCTACTGCAATCCGAGCTGTGCCTATTCCGAAGAGGTCATCCATCTTTATCTGATGCGCGGATTGAAAAAGGGTGAACAGAATCTTGATGACGATGAGGCTCTCGAGCTTTTAGAGATGCCTTTTGATGAAGTATATGAGATGGGAGTGCGCGGCGATATTGTAGACTCCAAGACTTTAGCAGCGCTCCTTATGGCGAAGGGTAGGTTGTAAATGTATATTGAGAAATACTTAAGCTATCTTAAAAACGAAAAAAGGATGGCGGCGAATTCCCTGGAAGCCTACGGGAGAGACATCAGGGATTTCGAACAATTCATACAATCAAGGGGAACAGGAAGTGTCCTCGACGCTACCAGCACAGATGTGGTGGCGTATTTGAACAAGCTCAAGGCGGCAGGAAGATCCCCATCCACCGTGAACAGAAAGCTGGCCTCCGTCAGATCTTTCTATAACTATATGCAGGGCGAAAACCTGATCTCAGATAATCCGGCCCGCGGGATCAAAACGCCTAGAATCGAGAAGAAGGAACTGGAATACCTGTCCATCAAGGAAATCGACCAGCTGCTGGACAGCCCTGACGATTCCCTCAAAGGCAGGCGCGACCGTGCGATTCTGGAGGTTCTGTACGCAACGGGGATCAAAGTCAGCGAGCTAATCGACGCCAACGTAGAGGACGTCAATTTCAGAATGGGTTTCATCACCTGCTACGGCGAAAGCAGCAAGACGCGTATCATCCCGATGGGAAGACCTGCCCGCGCGGCTCTTGAAGACTACGTATATGAGGTCAGGGACCAACTGCTGGAAGACAATAAAGATGAAAAAGCGCTCTTTGTGAATTATTACGGCAAACGTCTCACACGTCAGGGCCTTTGGAAGATCCTCAGGGAATACGGTGAAAAATCCGGCATAAAACACAAGCTGACGCCGAACACCCTGCGGAATTCCTTCGCGGTGCATATGCTTCAGAACGGGGCTGATCTGAAGTCCCTGCAGGAACTTATGGGGCACGAAGATATCATGGCTACACAGGTGTATCTGGCGGCCACAAAGAACCATATTAAAGACGTTTACGACAAGACACATCCAAGGGCAAAATAAGCAGATACTTTCAGGCTTTAAAGCGCGCCACAAATGGCTCTGCAGAGCGGTAAAGCGCGCTTTTTTTAATGTAAATTAAGGGGCTGAAACATTGACAATTTATTATCACAAATGTATAATTATCACAGACTAGGGTGTTTGGTGGTGTATAGGACACCCTATTCGGAATTATCATTTATTTGCTATTATTTAGTAAGGAGGATTTTTGTTATGGGTAGAAAAGTACCTATGTGGCAGTGCATCCTCGCAATCGTAGCCATGATCGTATTCCTGTTCTGGAACGTTATGGGCGACGAAGGCGGCGAAGCACACATCGGCCTGATCCTGGCTGCTTGCGTAGCTGGTATCATCGGCGCAGCCAATGGCTGGAAGTGGAGCTACAT
>SVCS01000070.1 GCA_015058205.1 Clostridiales bacterium | reverse complement strand
ATTGATCTTAAGGGTCATTTTCTTGAGATTCATAATTACCTCCACTTGATAATTGACTCTTTTGACTTGCTTGACTTAAATACATATATACACAAAAAGTTTATCAGTTTACCAAAATATCGTCAATTACAAGTTTGCTGTCTGCCTTGCCGTTTTCTGTGCTATATTGCGCTTCTATAATGGAATATCTGATTTGAAAGTACGAATAATAAAGCAAATAAATACATCTCTCTTTCTGCTAATATGTTATACTTTAGTCAGCAAGCATAAAGGAGTTATAACTATTATGATTTATCTTGATAACGCAGCTACTTCATGGCCCAAGCCTGAAGTGGTTTATGATGCTGTATCAAATTCCATAAAGAGAAGCGGCAATCCGGGCCGCTCCAACTCGGAGGAAGCCCGCGCCGCCGCGACAGATATCATTGAGGCGCGTACCGCTCTGGCTGAGCTGTTTCATGTTGCCGATCCGAACAGAATCGTATTCGCTCTGAATGCAACAGATGCGATCAATCTGGGACTGCAGGGCATGCTGAAGCCCGGTGATCACGTCATCACCAGTCAGATGGAGCATAACGCGGTCACCAGACCGCTGGCCTATCTGGAAGATGCCGGCGTGATGGTGACCAAGGTAAAGACAGATCCTGTCAGCGGCGCAGATCTCGACGAGGTGCGTCAGGCCTTTCGCCCGGAGACGAAACTGGTCATCATGACCCATGCATCCAATGTGACCGGCACCCTGAATCCCATTGGGGAAATCGGGGCAATCTGCCGTGAGCACAATGTGCCGTTCATGGTCGATGCATCCCAGTCAGCGGGTGCCATTCCTATCGATGTAGTGAAGATGAACATCGACCTGCTGGCCTTCCCGGGACACAAGTCCCTTCTCGGACCGACAGGCACGGGGGCGCTCTATGTCTCTGAGACCGTATCCCCGAAACCGGTCAGATCCGGCGGAACAGGCGTCTTTTCGGAAGTGCGGCTCCAGCCGGAGCAGCTTCCTTACTATTACGAAGCAGGAACGCAGAACACCATCGGCATCGCCGGCCTTTGCGCGGGCGCTCATTACATTCTGGAGCGCTCCGTCAACAACATCTATTTCGAAGAGCAGAAACTGGTGCAGATGCTGATCGATGGTCTTACTTCCATTCCGGGTGTTACTGTCTATGGGCCTCTGACTGCTCCGCGTGCAGCGGCAGTTTCCTTTAATATCGAGGGAATGGACTGCGCTGACGTGGCCATGATTCTGGAATCCTATTATGATATTTCCGTCAGATCCGGTCTGCAGTGCGCACCGGACACCCATCGTATGCTTGGGACAATCGATATTGGCGGCACGGTCAGAGTCAGCCCGGGTCTGTTCACAACAGCCGATGAAATTGACGAATTCTTATGGGCAGTAAGGGAGATTTCTGAAGGTGAGTAATCAGTTATTGAATGAATCTTTTTCGATTGTACGCACACCCGTAGATCAAACTACGGGTGAAGCTTTTGCATCCTGCAAATACGCCCTTTATCCGGGCATCTCTCTGGCCCAGTCGGAGCCGGAGCTGGTGGTTCTGCTTTATGATTCACTGCTCCACCAGTATCCGGATACGGGCATGTTCTTATATCAGGGCTACGGGTTCGACCCCCTGCTCAACCGCAAATACCAGCAGCGTCTTCTGACCAGATGGAGAGCCCTCGGCAAACCGACGGTGATTCTCGTCACACCGGAAGACCGACGTTTCTTCCGGGGCCATCTCGGTGAGATTCCAACCGTTTCCCTCTATGAACTACTGATCAAAAGCAGCGTCAGCGGCGGATGCAACCGGGAACTCTACCGTCTGCTGGAGCCGGAACAGTACGGTTTCGATGACGCTCTCCGTGAACTTGGCGATATGATGGGCGTCACCTTCTACGACCCTGCCGTACACACGGAAATCAAATCTGCTGACGTTTCTCGCATCCCATTTCTGACCAGCAGCATGGAGATGCGGAACGCCATGAAGAAGAACGGTTTCGACGCTGTTCACATTCTGGAACTCATCTACGGCATGGGACGATCCAATCAGCATCTGGCCCACAACCACGCAGAGGGACACGATCACAACCACGATGCCCCGCCGCAGGTGCGTGACACGAAAATGAGCGAGGAAGAGCTGACTGCAAAGGCAGCCCTCTTTGACGATGATATAAAAAAGAAGAATCTGCAGGATCTGCACGATACCCTGCTTTCCTTCTTCTGGGGAGAATAAATCATGACTAACAACAAAAGCATCACAGCCGCCGAGGCTGCCAAACACGTTCAATCAGGAGACCACGTCTATGTGGGGACAAGCAGCAGCTTTGCCTACACATTTCTTGACGCACTCTACGACAGAAAAGACGAACTGGAAAATGTGACTCTTCTCTGTTCCATGTCCATCACGCCGTGCCGCATGTTCGACACGGACTGGCCGTCTGACATCCCGCCGGGATGCAAAGGCAACCCATTTATTTTTGATACGTTCTTCCTGGGCGCCGGCGAACGACGCGCCCACAGGAAGCACAATATGGCCTTTGAATACACGTCCTTCCATCTGAGCCAGATCGATCTCTGGATGCAGGAAATCGGTAAACCTGACATCAGTTTTCTGCAGGTATCGAGACCGGATGAGGACGGAAACTTCTCCTACGGTTCCTCAGGAATCTGCGACCACAAATACGTTGTGGAGGAGACGAGGCGTGAAGTATTCCTGGAAAGCAACACCGGAAGCCCGTACATCTTCGGTCAGGACAACCTCATTAGCCCTGACCATGAAAAGGTCACAGGCATTCTCTACACCGACAACAACGCACCGGAGCTCATGCCCGATGAGATCGATGATACATCACGTCAAATTGCAGATATCGTGCTGGAAGAAGTCCCTGACGGCGCAACGCTCCAGCTTGGTCTCGGCAAGCTTTCGACGGCCATTGGTTATGACCTGAAGCAGCGCAACGATATGGGTATTTTCTCAGAGCTGTTCAGTCAGCCTATGATGGAACTCATGAAGGAAGGCAATGTCACCAATGCGCACAAAGGCTTTATGGATGGGATGAGCGTCTTCTCCTTCTCCGCAGGCACCCAGGAAATGTACGATTTCATGGATCACAATCCTCAGATTTACGGAGCGCCGTTCCCATTTGTCAATGACGCGCGCAACATCGCAAAGAACAAAAACATGATTTCCATCAACAATGCAATGGCAGTCAACCTCTACGGTGAGGTTGCCGCCGATGCCATCGGATATTCACAGCAGAGCGCCGTCGGCGGGCAGCTGGACTTCGTCAAAGGTGCCCAGTGGTCAGAAGGAGGCAAGTCCATCATCGTTCTGCCTTCATCCTTCATGAAGGATGGAAAGCGGCAGAGCAAGATCTCCCTGCAGTTCGCGCCGGGCACACCAGTGACCACACCGAGATCGGAAGTCCAGTACGTGGCAACGGAATATGGATGTATCAACCTGAAAACTCGCAATATGTCTGACCGGGTTCGCGCCATGATCAGTCTGGCCCACCCGGATTTCAGAGATCAACTGACACAGGAAGCAAAAGACTGCGGACTTATTTAGTCCGCAGTCTTTTTTAGCAGTCAATCGTAAGGAGGATATTATTGCATCTTTCTTTTTTATTCTGTAAACAGCGGCGTGGAGTAGTATCTGTCTCCGCTGTCCGGCAGGAGCGCTACGATGGTCTTGCCTTTGTTCTCAGGCTTCTTGGCGTATTCAATGGCCGCATGCAGTGCCGCGCCTGCAGAGATACCTACTGAGATTCCTTCCTTCTTCGCCAGATACTTCGCTGCATTGAATGCGTCATCGCTGTCTGCACGGTATACTTCATCATAAACCGCTGTGTTCAGCACATCCGGAACAAATCCTGCTCCGATACCCTGAATCTTATGCGGGCCGGCTTTTCCCTCAGAAAGAACAGGGGAATCATCCGGTTCCAGTGCCACGATTTTGACCTCTGGTTTCTGTGCTTTCAGATATTCTCCTACTCCCGTCAGTGTACCGCCGGTACCGACGCCTGAGATGAAGATATCAACGGCTCCGTCTGTGTCTCTCCAGATTTCCGGTCCTGTCGTCTCTCTATGTGCCTTAGGATTTGCAGGATTGACGAACTGTCCCGGGATGAATCCGCCCGGAATCTCCTTCGCCAGTTCTTCTGCCTTTTCGATGGCGCCCTTCATGCCCTTCGCGCCTTCTGTCAGAACGATCTCAGCGCCATACGCCTTCAGGATGTTTCTTCTCTCTACACTCATGGTTTCCGGCATGGTCAGAATCGCTCTATACCCCTTTGATGCAGCGATAACTGCCAGACCGATACCTGTGTTGCCTGATGTTGGTTCTATGATAACGGATCCTTCCTTCAGGATGCCCTGTTCCTCGGCGTCCTCAATCATGGACTTGGCGATTCTGTCCTTTACGCTGCCTGCCGGATTGAAGTATTCCAGCTTGACCAGCAGTGTCGCTTCCAGCCCAAGATCTTTTTCGATATTTACCAGCTCTACGAGTGGTGTGTTTCCAATAAGCTGCAGTATTCCTTTGTAGATGTTTGCCATTTGTCTTACCTCCTAGTGTTCTCTATTTATTATAACACTGATAATATGTTGATTTTGATTTAATATTACTTCGCTGCTGCGAATCCCTTCTCCAGATCTTCGATGATGTCGTCGATGTGTTCCGTTCCGATGGACAGTCTGATGGTTCCCGGATAAATATCCTGATCTGCCAGTTCCTCTTCTGTCAGCTGGGAGTGGGTCGTCGTCGCCGGATGGATGACCAGACTCTTAACGTCCGCTACGTTCGCCAGCAGTGAGAAGATTTCCAGTCCGTCGATGAACTTCCATGCTTCTTCTTGTCCTCCATCTATTTCGAAGGTGAAGATGGAACCTCCGCCATTCGGGAAGTACTTCTCATACAACTCATGCTGCGGATGATCCGGCAGTGATGGGTGGTTGACTTTTCTGACCTGCGGATGGTTCGACAGATATTCAATCACTTTCTTCGTGTTTTCAACGTGTCTGTCCAGCCTCAATGACAGTGTTTCCACTCCCTGCAAAAGCAGGAATGCGCTGAATGGTGAAATCGTCGCGCCCGTGTCTCTCAGGAGAATCGCACGGATGTACGTGACGAAGGCTGCCGGCCCGACTGCGTCATAGAATGATACGCCGTGATAGCTAGGGTTCGGGTCAGCGATGTTCCCGAACTTGCCGCTCGCCTTCCAATCGAACTTTCCGGACTCAACGATGATGCCGCCGAGAGTCGTTCCGTGTCCACCCAGGAACTTCGTTGCGGAGTGAACAACGATATCCGCGCCGTGCTCGATCGGTCTGATGAGGTAAGGTGTGCCGAAGGTGTTGTCTATGACCAACGGCAGACCGTGTTTGTGCGCGATTTCCGCAACAGCATCGATGTCCGGAATATCACTGTTCGGATTGCCCAGGGTTTCCAGAAAAATTGCTCTGGTGTTCTCCTGAATCGCTCCCTCGACTTCTGCAAGATTATGTGCGTCTACAAAAGTTGTTTCAATTCCGTACTGCGGAAGTGTGTGTTCCAGCAGGTTGAATGTGCCGCCGTAGATCGTCTTCTGGGCGACGATGTGTCCACCGTTTGCCGCTAGCGCCTGAATCGTGTATGTGATGGCTGCCGCTCCTGACGCCAGCGCCAGAGCTGCGCTGCCGCCTTCCAGTGCTGCAACTCTCTCTTCCAGAACGCCCTGGGTGGAGTTGGTCAGTCTTCCGTAGATATTTCCTGCATCCGCCAGACCAAATCTGTCTGCTGCGTGCTGCGCATCGTGGAATACGTAAGCTGTTGTTGCGTAAATCGGAACCGCTCTCGCGTCAGTTGCCGGATCCGGCTGTTCCTGTCCTACATGTAACTGTAATGTTTCAAATCTGTAATTACTCATTTATTTCAATTCCCTTTCATTGCCTTTGCATAAAAAATTGCCTGGGGTTTATACTCCCGGGCACTATGATGGTTCGGCTCACTTATCACCTTTCTTTAAGACGTACGCAAAGGCTGCTGCACGTCTCCCATCATATTACCTGCCCGGGAGTTCGGCATCAGACAACACATCCAGTACATAAATGTTTTTGGTGTTGTTTTTCTCATTGCTTACGCCTCCTTTCCTCTAAAATCATTGTCTTTTGTTTTTGACAATGCCATATTAATACTATTTACCTACTGTGTCAATAGGTATTTTGAAAAAAGTTGAAAATTATATTTACCCTGTAGTAGAATAGGTAATGTGAAGTACAGCAATCGGTAATGCAAAAGCATCGCAACCGGCAATTCTCATATGGGAGTGCATTATGATTTCAACAAAAGGACGCTATGCCCTGCGCGTCATGATCGATCTGGCGCAGCATGAAGGAGAGGGCAATATCCCTCTGAAGGACATTGCAGAGAGACAAGACATCTCAAAGAAATATCTCGAAATCATCGTAAAAGATCTCGTCAAAGGAGGCATGCTGAACGGTGTCAGCGGCAAAGGCGGCGGCTACAGTCTTTGCAGAAAACCTGACGAGTACACCGTTGGGGAGATCATTGAACTGATGGAGGGCACGCTGGCTCCTGTCGCCTGTCTCGTCGACGGTATGGAAAGCTGCCCCCGCTCTGACAGTTGTCTGACGCTGCCGATGTGGAAAGAATACTATGAGATGATCCACTCGTTTTTCTATGGCAAAAAGCTGAGCGATCTGCTGGGCGACCGCGATCCTGTTTATTATATTTGATAAGTTAATATTTGACGGTCTGTTAACTCAGCTGGGAGAGTGCTTGGGTCACAACCAAGATGTCGTGGGTTCGAGCCCCGCACAGACCACCAGATCATAAAAAGATTCCGAGAAGTAACTTCTCGGAATCTTTTATTTCCTGTCGATTATTATCTATACCATTACAGCTTCTTCTACAGATTCTTTGCGAATTCGCGAATCTCAGCAAGCTTGGCTTCTGACTGGTTCTCATCGCCAGCTGCTGTGATCACACCGGCATTTTCGATTCCTGTGAAACCGGTATAGCCCTTGAACTGCGCAATTGCACCATCATAAACACCCGGTGATCCAGAGCTGAGCAACATCGCAGCCTTTGTTGCCTTTGGCGGCTGACCGATGCAGTAGATTCTCTGAATTGCAGCCTCCATCTGCGCTGTCAGTGTGAAGTAGTAGATTGGTGATGCGAAGACGACCATGTCGCAATCCTCATAAGCAGGCTGCACCTTTTGCCAATCATCCTTCTGGATGCACTGTCCTTCCCCTTTGCCGTGGCAGTACTCACATCCCATACATCCTGCGATTTTCATCTTGCCAACTTGAAGCACTTCGACCTCATGACCTGCTTCCTGCGCGCCTTCTGCGAATGCGTCGACCATAGCAGATGTATTTTCTTTTCTTGGACTTCCATTCAATATTGTGATTTTCATGATTACCCTCCTATTCTTCTCACTTCAATTTATTATAGTATTGTTTCAGCACTTTTCAAATATCTTTTATCTCATTCAGAAAACATGGCTTGTGCAACTTGGTAAATGAAAGCGATTGTTCCATCGCAAGATTGTTAATAATATGCTTGATTTTTGCCGTCATTTCTGCACTTTGGGGGCTCATTTTAACTATTTTGCGATGTTTGTTTTTGAAACCGTTTTCATCAATAAAATGTCCTTGATGGACGGTATATAAATATGTATATTATTCTTAGTTCAGTTAGTTAAAGCGTTAATAAATCTTTTTTGCTTTTGAAATGAGGTAATTTAAGTATGAGCAGATTGGAATTCAAACAGAAAAGCCAGGCTCAGAAGGAAGTCGAAGCTCTGTATGGGGATATCCAGCGCAGAGTCATCGCCAGCCCTCCGAGCCAGTGTCAGGTGGACATGACTTGTTCGTTCCTGAAGCTTTGCCAGGCACAGTCCTGCGGCAAGTGCGTCCCTTGCAGAGTCGGCGTCTATCAGATGATCCAGATTCTGGAGAACATCCT
>SVCS01000069.1 GCA_015058205.1 Clostridiales bacterium | reverse complement strand
GTATGGTCCGTTTTTTAGTGTTTCTGTCAGTTTGATTAGTCCGGCATTTCCTCCAGGAGTTTCTCAGCGATCTGAACTGCATTCGTCGCAGCGCCTTTGCGGATATTGTCCGCAACGACCCAGATGTTGATTCCGTTTTCTACGGAGTAGTCTCTTCTGATTCTGCCTACATAAACTTCGTCTGTTCCCGCAGCATCCAAAGCAAGAGGATAAACATTGTTCGCCACATCATCCTGAACGATGAGGCCCGGGAAGTTTCTGAAGCACTCAACAACATCTTCCAGTTCAAACGGCTTCTCGAGTTCAATGTTGATTGATTCACTGTGGGAATCAAAGACAGGTACACGAACTGTCGTGGCTGTTACCTTGATATCATCATCGTGAAGAATCTTGTGCGTCTCATTGATCATCTTCATCTCTTCCTTGGTGTATCCATTATCCATGAACACATCGATGTGTGGAAGGCAGTTTCCTGCAATTGGATGAGCATAAGCCTGCAGTTCTTCATCATTTCCCTCAAGTCCGTTCTTCAGATCATTGATGCCTTTGACACCGGAACCTGATACAGCCTGATACGTTGAGTAAACAACTCTCTTGATACCGTATTTATCCTGCAGCGGTTTCAGTGCAACCATAGCCTGAATCGTGGAGCAGTTCGGATTTGCGATGATGCCTTTGTTCCAGGAAATATCTTCCGGGTTGACTTCAGGAACAACCAGAGGAACGTCATCGTACATTCTCCACTGGCTGCTGTTATCTACAACAACAACTCCTTTTGAGGCAGCAATCGGAGCGAACTTGGCGCTCGTGCTGCCGCCGGCTGAAAACAGAGCAATATCAATTGGTTTGTCAAAAGAGTGCTCGGTCAGTTCCTCAACGGTGTATTCCTTTCCCTTGAATGTCAGCTTCTTTCCTGCTGATTTGGCAGACGCCATCATGTAGATGTTCTCAAATGGAAAATCTCTTTCTTCAAGGACCTTCAGGAACGTCGATCCTACGACTCCCGTTGCTCCGACTACTGCAATGTTTGGTTTTCTTTTCATAATCTTCTAACCTCTCTTCTGACTTAACTATTGATTGATTTTAGTGCATTTTTCCTGTAACGATTGCTACTGTATCTCTTGCAATCATCAGTTCCTCATTGGTAGGGATGAGGATGAGCTTAACTCTTGAATCATCTCTGGAGATGATTGTTTCCTTACCTCTGATTCTGTTTTTAACGACATCCAGCTTGATTCCCAGATTTCCGAGATCGTTGCAGATGATGTCTCTCATGCCGATATCATTTTCACCAACGCCTGCTGTGAATACGATTGCGTCGCATCCGTTCATCTCTGCGATGTATGCGCCGATGTAGAATCTTACCTTATGTGCGAATACCTTCAGTGCGAGCAGTGCTCTTTCGTTTCCTTCTTCTGCTGCAGCTTCCAGGTCTCTGAAGTCACTTGATACACCTGAAATGCCCAGTACACCTGACTTCTTGTTCAGGATTTCATTCGCAACACCCTGATCCAGATTTTCGCACTGTCTCATGTATGTTACGATGGCAGGGTCGATATCGCCTGATCTTGTTCCCATTACGAGACCTTCAAGAGGAGTGAATCCCATGGAAGTGTCGATGCACTTACCTCTCTTGATGGCTGATACTGATGCGCCGTTGCCCAGATGGCATGTGATCAGCTTCAGATCATCGAGATTTACATTGAGAATGTCAGCAGCTCTTTCAGCAACGTACTTGTGTGAAGTTCCGTGGAATCCGTATCTTCTGATGCCGTGCTTTGTATAGAACTCATAAGGAATCGCGTATATATATGATTCAGGAGGCATTGTCTGGTGGAATGCTGTATCGAAAACACCAACCATCGGAGTTCCCGGCATAAGTTCCTGACAAGCTGCGATACCGAGAAGGTTCGGTGGGTTGTGGAGCGGTGCCAGCGGAGTACACTCTTCAAGAGCCTTGATGACTTCGTCTGTGATGAGTACTGACTTAGCGAACTTTTCGCCTGCATGTACAACTCTGTGTCCTACAGCGCCGATTTCACTCATATCTTTTACTACGCCGTGCTCCTCATCCTGAATCGCTGCGAGTACATGACCGATTGCGTCCTTGTGGTTCTCCATCGGTACTACCAGCTTGAACTTATCCATGCCAGTCTTCTCGTGTGTGATCTGTGAACCGTCCATGCCGATTCTCTCAACGAGACCTTTGCACTCAAGCGTTTCGTTCTGCATATCGAGTACCTGATACTTCAGTGAAGAACTTCCGCAGTTGATAACCAATACTTTCATTGTAATTTCCTCCTGTGATCCATTATATGCTGTAATTAAAGTGCGCAAAGGCACATTTAGCATTATATCACAAATAATACTCGATATGTCCTCTGCGCATGATTTTTTTATGCAAATTATGCAAATTTGAATTTGTTTTATCCGATATACGGCCGCATCACCCTGTCAGATGATGTCCTGATGTCTCTTCCCCGAAGAAGATTATAGAGATCTGCTGCCCTTTCGTCCAAATCCAACAGCTCTCTGGCAGCCGGGGAAAGCAGCTCATCCTCTTTGTTTCTGTTCGTTACGATTCTGAAGGACGCATCTCCACGCTCCCTCATAAACCTTCTGCCGGCATCACGGGCGGCCAGAAGCCTTACTGCAGATGAACCTGCTTCTGTCATTCTGTCCACTTCATCCCAGCTTGCACCGACGAGCAGATGCGTTAGCGCACGTCTAATTGTAGCCTGAGTGTATCTCTTGGATGTTAGCGCTGTAACCAGCTGCTCGAGGCTCTCCGCCTTTCTCAGTTCTCTGATAATGGCGTTCTCCATGCCCTCTCCTATCCCGCAGATTCGGCTCAACTGATCTGCATCGCTTCGCAGGGCAATCCCCTTGAGCTGCTGCAGATACCTGGACTGCATCGGCGCGGTGTCTTCAAAGTGCTGCGCGTACGGGATGTATCTTCTGACATCCTCTCCTGCCGCGATCATCTTCCGAAGTGCTCCTGCTCCGGCAAATCCTGCATTCTCCCCTGCTGCATCTTTATATCCACTGCCGAATCGTATGACTGGAATATCATTGATTGACCGGCCTTTGCCGCGCCAATACAGAATGCGCTTCAAATACTCAATCGCAAGGATGTTGTTAGGTTCCAGCAAAAGCAACGCAGCCTGTTCACCAGCAACATCTGCGACGGCCATTTCGTATGCTTTTGCGCTGGAAAGCCCCTTCTTCATAAGTGCAGCACGGTTTTCCTCGATTTTTGATGCATCAGACACGAGTACCTCTGCGAGACTTCGCAGCTGTGACGGTTCCTCTGCTTCACATCCGAAGGAAATGCTATCGACCCCAAGTCTGACAAGCAGATCCACTGCGCCCGATGCGAAAACGGATGCTTTGCTGCATGCAAAGGCAAAGGGAAGCTCTGCCACCAGATCCACATCTGCAGAATCAGCAGCCGCTCTTGCCCTCTCCCATTTGTCGCATACAGCCGGTTCACCACGCTGGGTGAAGTTCCCGCTCATGACGGCTATGACGCAATCAGCACCTGACAGTTTTCTTGCCTGTGCCACATGATACACGTGACCATTGTGGAGAGGATTGTATTCAGCTGTAATACCTACTGTTGTCATACTGAAATTCTCACTAAAATAAAATGTGTCAGAGCGGATACCCCTGACACATTCCTGCTTTCTGTTCTCGATTTATTCTTCCGGCGCCTCTTCCTCCATAACTGGCTCCATGTCCATATCAGGCAGAGGTTTTGAGAATTCAGGTCTGCTTTCAGCGCTGATCTGCGCTTTGTATGCCATATCCTGAAGTTCTCCTCTGTTGGCTGCCAACGCTGTATTGATTTCTTCAAACGCTTTCTCGATGCTTCCGAACATCTCGCCGAAGTATATTGAGTTCAGGTGTTCCATCTTACCCTGGAAATTGTAAAGGATACCGTCGAGATACTCATATGTGCTGACTTTGAGCTGTTTCGCCGTTTCTTCTGTAACACTCATAAGCTCATCTGCTCTCATCTTGGATCTCACTGTAATGTCATTGTTCTCAACAAGAGCATCTGCCTGTTTCTGCGCATCTTCAATGACTGACTCGTACTGATTCTTCGCCTCAGCAATGATTCTCTCGCGCTCGTTCTTAATCCACTGAGCCTGCTGGATCTCATCCGGAAGCTCAGAGCGGATCTCTCTTACGATCTCCAGAAGTTCCTCTGAGTCGATCATGATTTTTCCTGTGAGCGGAAATCCCGCCGCAGTATCCACTATCTCTTCGATTTCTTCAAGTAATTCCAAAACTCTCATTCGTGTCCTCCTGACAATAAATGTTTATTTGACCATTCTTTTTAGTATTTCTTCCGGAACGAGTCCTTCTATATTTCCGCCAAGTGAGCTCACTTCCCTGACCACACTCGAACTGATAAACGAATATCGCGGATCTGCCATCAGGAATACTGTTTCTGTAGAATCATTGAACAGCCTGTCGTTCACCTGTGCCATCTGCATCTCATAATCGAAATCTGTCGTGTTTCTGAGACCTCTCACAACGACATCGAACCCACTCCTATTGACGTAATCAGCCAGAAGCCCCGAAAAATGATCCACGTTAACATTATCGTAATCCTTCAGGACTTCTTTGAGCATTTCCTCTCTTTCTTCAAGAGTGAACATGGCTTGCTTCGAAGGATTGACTATTATGCCTATTGTCAGCTCATCATACAGCTTCGCCGCCCTTTCGATGATGTCCAAATGTCCCATCGTCAAGGGATCAAATGAGCCTGAATAGAGTGCTTTTGTCATCGTAGATTACCTCCTGCGGCTTCTAAAAAATTCTATCATAGTTCATTTTATAAAGCAACTACATATTGTTGTAAATCGAAAGCTTCACCACACCATATCGTCTTTCTTTCACTTTGACGAATCCATGGAGTTCCTCTGGGAGATCTTCCTGTTTTCTGTGCTCTGCGACGATTGTTCCGTCTCCGGCCAGAAGGCCGCCTTCTGAGATCAGTTCAAAGATCTCATCCATGTATCCACCATCATACGGTGGGTCCAGAAGGATGATATCAAAGGGTTCTTCAAATCCTTCTTCGATTCTGCCCGCCAGATTCCTGAGCACCTTGCGGTAATCTCCCGCTTTGATTCTGGTTTCCTCTTCGATCTTGCAGTGCTCCAGATTCGATCTGAGTATTTCAAGACTCCTTCTGGAAGAATCCGCAAACAGACAGTACTCCGCGCCACGGCTTAATGCCTCGATACCGAGGCCTCCTGTTCCTGCGAACAAATCCAGTACACGTGCTCCATACAGCTCATTTGTCAGAATGCTGAACATGGCCTCTTTCACCTTGTCTGTGGTTGGCCTTACACTGTAATCGTCAGGGGAATTCAGTTTCCTGCCTTTGTATTTACCTGCTATGACTCTCATAAGTTCAGTGACATATCCTTTCCCATTAATTTCACAACTCTGCGCTTCAGCGGCTGATTCTGCGGTTTCTGCAGTTTCGGATCATCTTCCAGGATTGCTTTTGCTTCGTCCCTGGCGTCATTCAGGACATTCATATGTTTCGCCATATCCGCCAGTCTCATATCCGGAAGACCGTGCTGCCGGGTGCCGAAAATCTCGCCTGGTCCCCTCAGTTTCAAATCCTCTTCTGCGATATAGAAGCCGTCGGAAGAAGCTTCCATGATTTCGCCTCTCTTCAGCGCCAGTTCGGACTGCCCTTCCGTAATCAGGAAACAGTAAGACTGCCATCTGCCTCTGCCAACACGTCCTCTTAGCTGGTGGAGTTGGGCAAGACCGAAACGCTCGGCGTTCTCGACTACCATGACAGTGGCATTCGGAACATTGATACCAACCTCGATGACCACGGTAGCAACAAGAATGTCTATCTCTCCTGCACTGAAGCGCGCCATAATATCATCCTTTTCCGCCTGTTTCATACTGCCGTGAATCATCTCCGTTCTGATAAAACGTGCGGCGAGTTCTTCGTAGACCTGAGCAGCGGATCTCGCATCCATAGCCTCGGATTCATCGATGAGCGGTGTGACAACATAAATCTGATGTCCTTCCCGGATCTGTCGTTCCACGAACTCGTAGCATTTCTCCCTTGCATCGAATCCCGTAAGACACTTTGTGACAACCGGCATGCGGCCCGGCGGCATTTCATCGATAATAGAGACGTCCATATCACCGTACAGTACAACCGCCAGCGTCCTCGGAATCGGCGTTGCCGTCATGACGAGCACGTTGGCCCAATCGCCCTTATCTTTGAGCTTGATTCTCTGACTGACGCCGAATCTATGCTGTTCATCGGTAATAACAAGCCCAAGATTGTGGAATAACACATCTGGCTGAATCACCGCGTGGGTGCCGATGAGCACCTGAATGGAACCATCCGAAAGACCTTCCAGCACCTGCCTCTTCTCCGCGGCCTTCATGCTTCCGGAGAGAAATCCGGTCCTGATTCCAAAGGCATCAAACTCCCTGCTGATTCCTTCGTAATGCTGTCTTGCAAGTATTTCTGTAGGTGCCATCATGACAGCCTGAAAGCCGCTTTTGACAGCCTTGAACATCGCAATCTGTGCAACTGCCGTCTTTCCGGAACCTACGTCTCCCTGAATCAGCCTGTTCATCGGCCTGTCCGATGTGAGGTCCGCCATGATTTCAGTGACACATCGTTGCTGTGCTCCGGTCAGCGGATACGGCAAAGACTCTATGAACTCTATTTCTGAATTGTCGTCAAGGAAACGGCTTCCCTTCTCATACTCCTGTTCGCTTATTTTTGATGCCATGAGTCCTGTTTCCAGAACCATGAACTCATCAAATACCAGTCTGTACTTTGCTTCCAGATAGTTCTGTCTGTCATCCGGGAAGTGGACATTTTTGATGGCATACTCAATCCCGCACAGGTTGTTTCTGTGTATCGTTTCCTCACTTAGAATATCCTCCACCTGACTGTAGAGGGGCCGAACGAGCTTCTGCAGCCGCCGCATTTCTCGTTGCGTAATGCCGCTTGTGAGCGGATATACGGGAAGGATACCTGTTTCTGCTTTGTCCGCTTTTTCGAACTGCGGATGGACGACCTGCAGACGGTCTCTGTTGTACACAGGCTTTCCGTAGAAAGCGAGCCTGTCGCCTTTGTGTATGGTTTTAGCCAGATAGGCTGCATTAAAAAATACAACCTCAATTGAGCCTGTATCATCTGTTGCGAGCATCCGAAGCACTCTGGAGCCTCTTCCTCTGTAATAGCCTCCCGGTCTGATCACATCGACTTCTCCGATGAAGAGCGCCGTTTCACCTTCCCTGAGCTGGGCAATCGGAATAATATTCTTTCTGTCCTCATAGATTCTCGGGAACGCGAATATAAGATCCTCCACGGTTTCTATGCCGAGCCGTGCGAAAGCCTCCGCCTTTTTCGGTCCTACGCCTTTTAATGTTGTGATCTTATCTTCAAGCTCCATGTGCTACTCTGTTATCTCTATATGTCTTTTTGCGATATTGTCCTTTGACTTCAGTCCTGTGACCACAATAGTCACGCTGCTCGGCCTTCTGCCCATCACCTTCTCCACATTCTCATAGATGTACGTAAGCATCCGCTTGGAGTACTTGCCGATGCTGGCGCCGAATGACATGACAACATAAACCGTGATATCGATTCCTGCGTCCTTTTCCTCTGCTCTGTAATCGTCGCTGGGAACCATACTCATATATTTTCCCTTGTACTTGTTGAGGAAAACCTTCTCGTCACAGGTGTTTACGGCATCTTTTACGATTCTCTCTATGACACTTGCAGGAAAGTGTATTTTTCCTAAATCGGTTTCTTTATCGAACATAGGTGAATTGTACCATAAATGTGCTAAAAAAAACACCTGCCAAAGGCAGGTGTAAATGGTCTGGTTTAGAGGGCACGCTCAACTTTGCCTGATCTGAGGCATCTTGTGCATACCTTGGCTCTTCTTACTGTTCCGTTGTCATTGATTCTGAC
>SVCS01000015.1:4245-31948 GCA_015058205.1 Clostridiales bacterium | reverse complement strand
GACATGTGCCTCGACCAGCGGTTCGACAAAATCTTTTACACCGGTTCTCCTGCTGTCGCCAAGCATGTCATGGCAAAGGCAGCAGAACACCTGACGCCTGTCGCCCTTGAACTGGGCGGCGAGACCGGCAACTGGTGCATCGTCAGAAAAGACGCAGACCTTAAAGATGCCGCCCGTAAGATCGCTTTTTTCAAGCTCTGCAACAGCGGGCAAATCTGCATCAACATCAATCAGGTGGCAGTTGCTGAGGAAGTCGTAGAGGAGTTTATCGAAGAACTGAAAGCTGCTTTCATCGGACAGATCGGTGAAGACGCGCTGCTCAATCCGGAATACCCGAAGCTCATCTCCGGCGGCGCCTACATGAAGTGCGCCGACGAAGCGGATGAATACCGTGATCGTATTGTGTTCGGCGGCAAAGGCGATCTCGTCAGCCTTCGCTACCAGCCGACCATCATCTACCCTGTTGGAAAGGATGAACCAATTGTGCAGCACGAGCTGTTTTCGCCTCTGCTTCCGGTCGTTCCATTCCCGGACGATCAGGTGGATGACATTCTGGAAACGATCGCTGACCGCGAACATGGTCTCGCCCTCTATCTGTTCACCAAAGACATCAAGTGGGCCAACAAAGTCATGGAGACCCAGCAGTTCGGCGGCGGATGCATCAACGAGGTCTGCCTCCATATGATGGTTAAAGGTGCGCCGTTCAACGGCACCGGCCATTCCGGCATGGGTTCCTACCACGGCAAATGGGGTTTCCTGGAGTTCACACACCCATGCACTGTGCTGAGAGGATACACAAAGTTCAATCTGCCTTTGCGTGAGCATCCTTACTCCGGTAAAGAAAACGCATATAAAATGAAGATGCTCCGTCTCTTCGAGAGATAGCGAGACGATTCAGCGTTTAAGCGTTGAAATGATGAATAATAAAAAAGCTGCCGAATCCTGTCGGCAGCTTTTGTTTGCGCTGTTTTGCACTTATTGATTACGCCTGTTCCTTCTTGATTCCAATGCCGAAGATAATCGAGATGATGACGCTAATCAGCAGGAAACCCTGATAGAACAGGAACGGTACGATTGTGATACTTCCGATTCCGGCGATACCTGCTGCGATGAGCAGCTGCGCTCCATAAGGAATGATTCCCTGCCAGATGCAGGAAAAGATATCCAGTATGGAAGCTGTTCTTGCCGGAGAAACATCAAAGTGCTCGCTGACATTCTTTGCCAGAGGGCCGGCCATAACGATTGCAACGGTGTTGTTTGCTGTTGCGATGTCCATGATTGAAACAAGAAGACCGATGCCGAACTCTCCTCCTCTGCGGCTCTTGAATCCGCGCTGGATCAGCTGAAGGATGAATTCAAATCCTCCGAACTCTCTCATGAGCGCTCCGATGGAAGCGACCAGAATCGTAACGATCATTGTCTCAAACATTCCAGTTGTTCCTTCACCCATCGCAGACATGGCTGTACTCATGGTCAGGGAACCGGTGATCAGTCCCATAATCATGCTGAGAATCGCGCCGCAGCCAAGTACGATAAATACGTTGATGCCGCAAAGAGCAGCAATGAGAACTGCGAAGTACGGCAGTGCCTGCAGGAAGTTGAAGTCAAAGTGTCCGATTTCCGCGCCGCTGCTCCTCATGCACAGGATAATGAGCAGAATCAGCGTAGCGATTGCTGCAGGGAGTGCGATGCGGAAGTTCGCTTTGAACTTCTCTTTCATTGCGATGCCCTGTGTCTTTGTGGCAGCGATTGTCGTGTCACTGATAAATGAAAGGTTGTCGCCGAACATTGCACCGCCGACGATGGTGCCGATGCAAAGCGGCAGACTCAGATTTGCTGTTTCTGCTACGCTCATCGCAATTGGTGCGAGAACGGTGATCGTTCCGCATGAAGTACCCATCGCCATTGAGATGATGCACGCGATGATGAAAAGTCCCGGTACTGCAAATCCGGATGGAATCACATCCAGAAGCATGTAGGCAGTGCTGTCAGCTCCGCCGGATGCCTTTGCAACGCCGGAGAACGCTCCTGCCAGAAGGAAGATGAACAGCATGATCGTAATGTTGTCATCGCCGATTCCTCTTGCGCATGCCGTGATCTTCTCATCAAAAGGAAGCTCCTTGTTCTGAACGAATGCGACGGCCAATGCGATCATGAACGCAACGACTACAGATGTTACGTAGAAGCCCATTCCGCCTTCGACCGGATTGATGTACTCATAGTAGATACCGCTGCCCAGATATACGATCAGGAAGATGATGATCGGCAGCAGTGCTAGTCCGTTTGGTTTTTTCTGTTCCATTTTAAGTCACTCTCCAATGATAGAAAAATAATGTAAAAAAACTCGCAGGCCAAAAGCCCGCGAGCACGATTATAACATATCCAAGATTCTTGTCAATGAACGATCTGTATCTGACAGCACTGCATGGCGGCAAGCGCGTTTTCATGGGTTTCCGGCGTCACCCCTGCGCAGCACTGTGCATCGACAATGACTGGCACTTCCGGCAGGAATGCCTTCACGATCATGGCGTTGGAAATGACGCAAATATCCGTGCAGAGTCCGATCAGAGTGATGGCCCCAATCGGTTCTTCTTCGTTCATTGCCTTGAGCATCGGCCCCAGCTCTGACGAGCCGAAGGTCACTTTATCCAAGGGATCCGTTGTTCTAAGCGCATCCAGCTCTGCCCTAATCTGCCATCCGTCGGTCCCTTCGATGCAGTGCGGAACAGGCAAGTTGCGCCCTTCCTGGGTCTGCATATAATTCGGCCCATGGGTGTCTCTCGTGAAAATCACCGTTCCCTCAAACTGCTCTATTTTCTCTTTGACCTTCGGAACAATGGCGATAGCCTCTTTCGTTCCGAGAGCGCCGTCAATAAAGTCGTTCTGCATATCGACGACAATCAAAACATCACGCATCCTGTACCTCTCCGTCCAGCTCGATTTCAGCTGCGAATTCTTCCATACCGCGCGCACAGATCTCCGCAACATCGCGCAATTCCATGCCCAGCATCTCACATCCCTGTTTAATGACATCCCTGTCGCATCCTGCCGCAAATCTCTTGTCTTTGAATCTCTTCATGATTCCTTTTGCAGCCATGTTGTGAATGCCCTCCGGACGCATACGGGCGTACGCCTGAATGATTCCTGTGAGTTCATCCACAGCAAACAGACTCTTCTCCATATTTGTCAGCGGCTCTACATCTGTGCAGATACCGTATCCATGCGCCATAATGGCACGCACGGCTTCCGGATCAACGCCTTCCGCAAGCAGCTCCTTCTCTGTGTGCTGCAGATGCTCTTCCGGGTATTTCTCATAATCATAATCGTGGAGATATCCTACTGCCTGCCAATACTCCTTGTCCTCTCCGAAATGTTCCGCCATCGCCCCCATTGCGGCCATGACATTTGTAGCGTGAATGATCAGCGCATGATCCGTTACCATCGTGCCATTCAGCTCTTTCGCTCTTTCAAGTGTAAGCATATTCATTCCTCCCTTTTGGTATACAGAAAGTTTAACACCTGCTGTACTGATTATGCAATGTCGTTTATAATAATTGTACACTTCATTAAAGGAGGAAAATGATCATGCAAAACCAGATCAGAGGGGAATACAGCAAGTATATAAATGAAACCAGGCGCGCGGTTCCAACGCCTGAAAACATCTGCAGGGCAGACGGAACCTGCGAATTCGGAACCTTCGAAAGTGAGTTTCCAAAGATGGATTTCCTGAAACTCAAAGGCCCGACATCCATGCCGAACATCTTCAACCGGCTTAAGTTGACTCTGTGGGAGGCGACGGAAGTCCATTTCAAGAACGGCGTGCTGCTCGCTGTCGTCTGTGATATGGGTATCTTTGGCAAGACGCTGAATGTATTCTATGACAAACGCACCCGCAAGACCTACTGCTGGGATACGAATCTCAAAAGCAAGAAAACCCAGATCGCGCCGAATCTCATCAATGGCGCAGTCGCATATGCAGAGACGGATGTCAGCTTCGTGAGATATGAAAATACGCTGAATGAAGGCCGTGTGGATCTGTCCGGCGCACACAAAGGGAAATGCCTGATCACCGATCCGAAGGCCGACAAAACCGCTGTTGCGGCGATAAAGGAGAACACCGGCGAGGCAGAAATCTTCTATGATCTGCACCTTACCAGATTGTCGAATCCAAGCATCGCAAGCATTCCGTTCTCAGAGACGAAGCCGCGGCCTTTGTATTCACAGAAAGATTTCTTCAAGGCGGAAGGCTTCCTGATTCTCAACGGTGAGAAGATGGAATGCGACGAGGACACCGTTGCCGTTGTCGATGACCACAGAGGTTACTACCCTCGCCACGCCCACTACGATTGGGTCACCACCTTGGGCAGATATGAGTTCAATGGCGAGAAAAAATACCTGGCATTCAACCTGACCCGCAACCAGTCCATCGATCAGGATCAATACAATGAAAACATTCTTTGGCTGGAAGGCGCATCAAGCCTTCTCCCTCCAGTGACATTTACCAGAAATCCTGAGACTGCGGACTTCAAAGACTATGCGGAATGGCTCGTAAAAGATGAGTACGGCATGGTGGATCTGAAATTCAAGGTTTACAGTCTGAATCCGATGATCGTGCATGCAGGTGTTGTGAACATTGACTACTACATCACCTTCGGCGAGCTGGAAGGGTTTATTCTCGACGAGGCCGGCAACAAATACGACTTGAACGGCTGCTTGGGAATGGGCGAAGATAAAACATTGCTCCTGTAAAAAGCAGAACAAATCATTTATTTGACCGAGGCGACAATATGAACCGACCATATGTCATCTGCCATATGCAGGCTTCCATTGACGGAAGAATCAGCGGTAAGTTTTTCTTTACTCCTGCCGCGGAAGCTGTATATGAAAAGGATAATGAAATAAGAAAAAGCTATCAAACCGACGCTGTGATGAACGGCGCAGTGACTTGCGGCGAAATCTATTCCGACGGATTTCTCCAGCCGGGTGACCTGCCGGACGCGTCGGGCTGCCCTCTGGGCATTCCGGATGACGACCCTATTGAGGGCGGAAGTTCCGTTTGCTCCTGGGAAGACTTCATCGCCGAACCATGTTTCGGCCGATATATTGTCTGTGTTGATCCGAAGGGCACGCTCAGATGGAACAAGAATACGGTCAGCCACAGAGGCAATCCCAAAGCGCACGTCATCGAAATTCTCACGGAAGACGTTGACAGCAGATACCCTGCATACCTCAAAGCGCGCGGCATTTCCTTCATTTTTGCCGGCGAAGCAGAGTTGGACCTGGCGCTTGCGCTCAGCAAACTGCAGTCGTCATTCGGCATACAGCGCATCCTTCTGACAGGCGGCGGACAGATGAACTGGACGTTTCTGAAAGCAGGATGCATCGATGAAATCAATCTGATCATCCTGCCGATGATCGACGGGAACACATCATCAGCAGGCCTCTTCGACCGCCCACCAGGCGGCGGAGGATGCAGCAAACAGGACGCTGCTGCCTTTGCATTTTCGCAATTCAGACTTGCAGAAATAAATCGGCTTCCGGAGGATAGTCTTTGGCTGAAATATATTCCGTTTAATACTTCTTTGTGATAGAATGGTAAATGGATGATAATTTCTGAAAGGAGAATAAATATATGACTAAAAACATTGATTGGGGCAGCCTCAGCTTCAAGTATCAGCCTACTGATTACCGCGTAACTGCATCTTATGAAGATGGCAAGTGGAGCGAGCTAGAGTTAACAACTGATCCTACCGTACATATTTCAGAGTGCGCATGCGTCCTGCAGTATGCACAGACCGTATTTGAAGGTCTGAAAGCATACAGAACAGAAGACGGCAAGATCGTTACTTTCCGTCCTGATCTGAACGCACAGAGAATGATCGACTCAGCGGTAAGACTGGCAATGCCGCCAGTACCTGAAGATATGTTCATGAAAGCCCTCGACATGCTGGTAAAAGCAAACGCAGATTGGGTGCCTCCATACGGCAGCGGCGCTACACTGTACATCCGTCCGTTCATCTATGGAAGCGGTCCGATGATTGGCGTTGCACCTGCTCCTTCCTTTGAATTCCGCATGATGTGCATGCCGGTTGGTCCTTATTTCAAAGAAGGCATCAAGCCGATCGTGATCAAGGTATCTGATTTTGACAGAGCAGCTCCTCACGGAACAGGCAACATCAAAGCAGGTCTGAACTATGCCATGAGCCTCTATGCAGGCGAACTCGCTCATGCAGAAGGTTTTGCAGAGAACATGTATCTGGATGCAGGTACGAGAACCTGCGTGGAAGAGACCGGCGGCGCGAACTTCATCTTCATCACGAAGGACGGCAAGGTCGTAACACCGAAGTCACATTCCGATTCCATTCTCCCTTCTGTAACAAGGAGAAGCCTGATGGTTGTTGCAAGCGACGTCCTCGGAATGGAAACAGAAACAAGAGAAGTGAAGTTTGAAGAGGTTCCTGAATTTGCAGAATGCGGACTCTGCGGAACGGCAGCCGTTATCTCACCAGTGGGCAAAATCAATGACCACGGCAGAGAAATCGCTTTCCCAAGCGGCATGGACGAAATGGGACCTACTCTCAAGAAGCTCTACGATACACTGACCGGAATTCAGATGGGAAGAATCGAAGGACCGGAAGGCTGGATCCACGAGATCGAGCTCTAAATGCAAAAGCAATAAAAAATGGAGTTGCTTCACGCAGCTCCATTTTTGTTTTCTCGTTTTTTATTTCTTTTACTATTTTATCTTCGCTCTCTTGCTTTTGCGTTCCAGGTATTCTCTGATTTGGATTTCGTCTTTGATCTCCAACCCCCTCTCTCCTGCCAGAGATTCAATGTGGTGGGTGAACTCATGCCGAAGCACTTCCCGCAGCTGCTCGGTCATCTGTTCTTCCGACATCCAGCCGTAAACGCTGTTGATGGAACCGCCGTATATCTTAATGCCCCGCCCCAGATTCGACCGGACGTACTCACCCATAATCGTCATGTCATCACCATAGGGACTCGTCTTGATCTCCGGAGTCAGGACAATTCCCGCACTTAAATCTCTATAGAACTCCTCCGGAATCTCCTCCGCAAGGACATCCAGTATCTCTCCCATCCGGTTCAGATCCATCTCATTTCTCCTCACTGCATTTGCTGCCGTTTTTACTGTATCTTGTGCTTCTCCAACATGCAAACACATTATATCATACCTTTTACTTTCACGTGTGAATGCATTGTTTTCTAGTGTATTTTCAGTACATAAAAACAACAAAAGACATGTCCCAAACCTATTGACTTGTTTAGCGTAGTAATGTATTTTAATGTCAACAGAAGGAAGACAGAAATGTAAGAATTCTGATCAACAAATAAATACCTTACAGCTTTGAAAAGCGGCAACGGATGCAAGGGTTGGCGAGCGGAACTAGCAAAGAATCGTAGAATTAGCGAAACCCGTGAAAGAATTCATAGCCAGCAAAGAATCGAAGAATTGGCCGAGCACCGAAGCGCACTGTACAGTCTCGCGAGTGGAACCAGCAGAGAATCGAAGAATTGGCGAAGCAAGGATGCAGGATCTAAGGTACGGAACTAGCAGAGAATCGTAGAATTAGCGAAGCACAGATGCATCGACTAACGTACGGAACTAGCAAAGAATCGTAGAATTAGCGAAGCACAGATGCAAGATCCTATGTACGGAACTAGCAAAGAATCGTAGAATTGGCGAAGCACATTTGCACATCGTAAGAATTACCGAACTAACGGAAGAATCGAAGAATTAGCAAGGTTTGCCGGGATGTGGACAGCGTAGCGGAAGCGAGGATTCGATGAGAAGCCCGACCGGGGGAAGTGGAAGCCCGGAGCACGATTAGCCGCAGGAAAAGGAGGTAAAAGAAATGAGGGTGTTACAAGTTGACAGATAATGGGCTGCGTAGTACGGAGAGTAGGACGCAGCCCATTATTTTTTTAGATTTGCAGATCTTCCCACGTTGTCTGAAGATCAATCCAGGATTCTTGTCGAACATCATTGATTTTGTCATCCCTTTCGTAATTGCCGATCAGGAATGGTGATTGTGGGTCGTGCTTTCTGTAGTTTGCAGCTACCGCTGCGGCATCGTTATTGGCATAGCAGTATCTGCATAAGTGTCTGCAACTGTCATATGCGCCAATATCACACGCCAGATAACATGCGCATTCTTTGCGATTCGGTTTGTTCCAAGGCACAATGAGCCTTCTGCCGATTGCTTTCTCATAGGTTTTGATTGTCATGCACCCCGAGCAGTCTGCTCCAAATACCGCAAGCTCATCTCCTTCTCCGCACGGTTTCACTGTCATTCCATGTTCAGTCGCAATGTTGATCAGTCTTTCACCAAGCCACAGTCTGTCTGCTTTTGCAACCGCTTTGACTTCAGGGAAATTACGCCGTACTTTCTGGAACAGATCAATAAAACTAATGACGACCGTATCTGTATAACCTTCCAGCTGCGAAGCCATTTTCTCGAAGGCTCTGATGTGATACTCCTTTGTATATTTGTCGTTCAGGAGAATCGGATCATAACGCCATCCTGTCGCCTTTGCGCCCACTATGTTCGATAGTTTTTTGAAATCCTCAAGAAGCCTATGCTTGTCAGGAACATTCGGTTCGATATCTTTCCCATAAGATGTAATAGTTACAAACCAATACTGACTGTAATCCTGCAGAAGATCCATGTATTGAAACATTGGAGCAGGATTTTTGGTGCAGAACCCGATCACATCTACAACGGAAGGATCGAGTCTGTATCTGCTGACCTGCTGAGGATTATAAGGATTGCGCACGCAAACATAACCCTCTTTGAGACGGTTGGCAAACCATTCTGAATAGAATGCAGGTATATCAGTTCTTTGTCCGGTGTTGATAATCATATTGAAACGATAGCCCACTGTTCCATAAGTATTATAATATTATGCACGGACAAAAGTCATTATCTTTGACGCATATCCCCTGCAGTGCTAAAATCTGAACAAGGAATAGTATCTAAAAAAGAAGGTAAACAAATGAGAATCGTAGTGAAAATAGGAACGTCTACCCTGGCTCATCCAGGCGGCAGACTGAACATCAGAAATGTAGAAGAACTGGTCAAGGTTCTGGCTGACCTGAAGAACGCCGGTCATGAAATCATCCTTGTATCATCCGGCGCCATCGGTATGGGTATCGGCAAACTCAACATGGACCGGGCCCATATGGACATCCCGGCGAAACAGGCTGCGGCAGCTGTTGGTCAGTGTGAACTCATGCACACATACGACACCTTGTTCCTCAAATACAGTCATACTGTCGGGCAGATCCTCATCACAAGCGAAGACATCGAGGATCCAGAGCGCCGGGCAAATTTTGAAAACACCATGAAAACGCTCCTTCACTTCGGAGCGCTGCCAATCGTCAATGAAAATGATACTGTAGCCACGACGGAAATCAACAGCGTCGGTGACAACGACACCCTCGGCGCCATCGTTGCCAAAGCAATCAATGCGGATATTCTCATTCTCATGTCTGACATCGATGGATTGTTCACTGCGGACCCAAATAAAGACCCTTCCGCACGGCTCATTGAAACCGTCGAAGAAATCACCAAAGAAATCGAAGCCTTTGCAGGGGGCGCAGGCTCCAGTCTTGGAACCGGCGGCATGGCGACGAAAATCGGCGCGGCACAGATGGTTACGGAATCAGGCTGCGATATGGTGATCATCAACGGCAATGACCCGTACAAACTCTACGATATCGTCGAAGGCAAAAGCGCCGGAACTTTATTCAAAGGAAACAGATCATAATAACAGATTCATATAATAGATTCAGGAGAACAATCAGATGAACACACAGGAACTGATGAAAAGCGCGCGCAGCGCACGTACCGCACTGGCTGCGGCAAATACGGAAACAAAAAATCATGCGTTAAACTGCATGGCGGACGTTTTGGAACAAAACACCGCTCCGATTCTCGCTGCGAATGCGGAAGATATGGAATCCCAGAGAGGTATTATTTCCGATGTCATGCTGGACCGGCTCGCTCTCAGCGAAGAGCGCATCAGAGGTATGGCCGACGGTATCCGCCAGGTAGCGGCGCTGCCTGATCCTGTCGGCAAGGTTCTCGCATCCCATGAACGCCCTAATGGAATCCAAATCACCAAAGTGCTTGTACCCATGGGAGTCATCGCCATCATCTATGAGAGCAGACCGAACGTCACTTCAGATGCAGCTGCTCTGGCAATCAAAGCAGGTTCCGCCTGCGTGCTCAGATGCGGCAAAGAAGCGCATCGTTCCGCAACAGAAATCGTCAAAGCCCTGAAGCGCGGTCTTGCTGAAGCAGGCCTTCCGGAGAACTCCATCGAGCTGATTGAGGACACCACCCGCCAGTCCGCTGCTGAGATTATGGAGGCGCGGGGCATCATCGACCTGCTCATTCCGCGCGGCGGCAAAGGGCTCATCAAATCCTGTGTGGATAACGCGAAGGTTCCTGTCCTCGAAACCGGAACCGGCATCTGCCACATCTATGTCGACAAAGACGCTGATCAGGAAATTGCGTTGAACATCCTGGAGAACGCGAAGACAAGCCGCCCTTCCGTCTGCAACGCAGCAGAAGTCTGTATTGTGCATAAGGATATCGCCAAGGAATTCCTGCCGAAGTACTACAACAGACTCGTCGCAGACCGCGCAAAGGCAGGAGAAACGCCCGTTGAACTAAGACTTGACGAAACAGCTGCCGGCATCATCGACGGAACTGCAGCCGGACCTGACGACTTTGATACGGAATTTCTGAATTACATCATGGGCGTAAAAGTCGTTGATTCTGTGGAAGATGCCATCGCTCATATCGACGCCCACTCTACCGGCCATTCAGATTGTATTATTACGGAAAATGAGGACGCGGCACGGCTCTTCACTTCGCTGGTCGATTCCGCAGCCGTATACGTCAATGCATCGACCCGCTTCACCGACGGCGGCGAGTTCGGACAAGGCTGCGAGATGGGTATCTCAACACAGAAGCTACATGCCCGCGGACCGCTCGGTCTCGAAGAAATCTGCACATTTAAGTACATTATATGTGGCAACGGCCAAATCAGGTAAAACAAGTCTGAAAAAACATTCTTAATACAATTTTTACATTTATTTTAAACCTCCTCAGTGATATGATAGTATCCGTGTGCGATTATGACATTTGCACAAGAGGAGGTATATTTTAATGGTTAACAAATTAAAGAAGAAAGAAAAGAAAAAAAGAGGTTTTCTGTCTTCATTCTCAATCTGCTTCCTCGTAGTTCTTCTGGCAGCAATCCTGTCATGGATCATCCCTGCCGGTAACTATGATACGTTAGTATATGATGAAGGTTCAAATCAGTTCCTCGTATACTCCGCAGATTACGATGAAGAAGCTGGAACAGGCACTGAAACTGCTTACCCGGCAACCCAGGAGACACTGGATGAATTCGGCATCACTGCCGGACTCGACAACTTCACAAACGGCAACATCTACAAGCCAATGTCGATTCCTGGCACTTACCAGAAGGTCGAAGCACATCATCAGGGCATCAAAGAATTTCTTGCATCACCAGTACAGGGTACCGCAGATGGTTTTGACATCATATTCTTTATCCTGATGCTCGGTGGTACCATCGGTGTCATCAACTACATCGGCGCATTCAATGCGGGAATCGGCGCTTTGGCGAAATCCTGCAAGGGCCGCGAACAGATCATTCTGATCGCAGTTACTGCGCTGATCGCTCTGGCAGGAACTGTGGAAGGTTTCTGCGAAGAGACAATCGCACTTTATCCGGTACTTGTTCCGGTGTTCCTGGCAGCAGGCTATGACGCCATCACAGCTGTAGGTGCCATCTACATGGGATCAACCATCGGCTGCATGTTCAGTACGATCAACCCATTCTCAGTAGGTATCGCATCCTATGCTGCAGGAACTTCCATGAACGCTGGCCTCGGCTTCAGAGTCGTCGGTCTGCTGATCGGAACAATCATCACAGTTCTCTATCTTATGAGATATGCTCAGAAGATCAAAAAGGATCCGGAAAAGTCACTGGTTTACGACCAGAGAGAACTGGTTCACGAGAAATTCTCCGCCATCGACATGGAGAACATTCCGGAATTTACAACAAGAAGAAAGCTCGCTCTGCTGGCATTCGTTCTGACATTTGCCATCATGATCCTCGGCATCATGAAGCTCGGATGGTGGTTTGAAGAACTGTCAATCCTGTTCATGTGCTCAGGCGTTGCCATCGGTATCATCGGCGGCATCGGCGAGAAGAACATCGTTCGCGAATTCGTAAACGGTGCAGCTGACCTGGTAGGCGTAGCCCTGATTCTGGGTGTTGCAAGAGCTGTTACGATCCTGCTGGACAACGGAAACATTTCCGGAACGATTCTGGAAGGTCTGTCCACAGCAGTATCCGGCATGCCTCCTGCAGTATTCCTCGTTCTGCTGATGCTGGTCTATGTAATCCTCGGATTCTTCATCAACTCATCATCAGGACTGGCTGTACTGTCCATTCCTATCATGGCGCCTCTTGCTGATATCGTAGGTATCCCAAGAGAACTGATCGTATCCGCTTACGTATATGGTCTGGGCATCATCACATTCATCACTCCGACAGGTATCGTAATGCCTTCACTGGAAGTTGTTGAAACGACTTATGACAGATGGCTGAGACTGGCAATGCCGCTCGTTATCATACTGACTGTATGGGGCGCAATCATGCTCGTCGCTCAGCTGATGTTCACCTAAAAAGGAGAACCCGATATGGCTGTATTAGAAGGATTAAAACCTGAAAAAGTTTTTCAGTACTTCGAATCGATCTGCCAGATTCCCCATGGATCCGGCAACACAAAACAGCTCAGCGACTGGCTCGTTGATTTTGCAAAAGCAAGAAATCTGGAGTTCTATCAGGATGAGCTGAACAACGTGATTATTATCAAGGAAGCTTCTGCAGGATATGAGGACAGCGAACCTGTTATCCTGCAGGGCCATATCGATATGGTCTGCAACCAGGAAGACTCCTG
The DNA here is from genome assembly GCA_015058205.1 of Clostridiales bacterium. Lineage (GTDB taxonomy): Bacteria > Bacillota > Clostridia > Peptostreptococcales > Anaerovoracaceae > Lentihominibacter. Next base: position 18,924 of record SVCS01000015.1, on the reverse strand, counting down.
CACGAAGGATATGGCCAAAGAAGGTCTGGATCTGGTCGTTGACGGTGATACCCTCTACGCAGAAGGCACGACCCTGGGCGGAGACGATGGCATTGCGGCCGCCTTTATGCTGGCGATCCTCGATGACGACAGTCTCCCTCACCCGAGAGTTGAGATGGTCTTCACTACAGAAGAGGAAACCGGTCTCTACGGCGCGGAAGCCATCGATGTTTCACCGCTGAAGGGCAGACGTTTCATCAACATCGACTCTGAAGATGAAGGCATTCTGACGGTAGGATGCGCCGGCGGTGTAACTGGCATCGGCTGCGTTCCGTTCAGCAGAGAAGCCTATGAAGGACAGTCCTTCGAGATCAAACTCTTCGGGCTCAGAGGCGGCCACTCCGGTACCGAGATCATCCTCGGTCAGGAAAACGCTGCGAAAGCACTGGGCAGACTGCTCTTTGAACTGCAGGATAGCGCGGACGCCCGTATCGTCACTCTGGAGAGCGGCGTTGCGGACAATGTCATTCCGACTTCCGCTTCCGCAGTCATCGTCACTCCGTCAGCTGATAAGGCGCGCGAGGTGTTCGAATCCTGCAAGGCGATCTTCGCTCACGAATTCAAAGTCGATACAGACTTCAATATGACTCTTACCGAAGCTGACTGCGATATCGATCCAATGGATGCAGCATCCTGCGAGAGAGTGCTGGCTTATCTGATCGGTACCCCGAACGGCATTGAAAAGATGACCATCGGCATCGACGGTCTGCCGCAGACATCCCTCAATCTTGGCGTCGTAAAAACCATTGCTGCTTGTGCTGACTGCTGCCCGGAGGCAGACGGATGCGTAGAATACACGTTCTGCATCCGCAGCTCTGTGGATTCCGAATGTGAGATGCTGGCACGCCGTCTGGAATGCCAGATCAAACCGCTGGGCGGTTCATTCAGAAGAGAAGGTCCTTATCCTGGATGGGAGTACTCCCCTGTTTCACCGCTTCGCGACCTGCTTTGCGAAGTCTACAAAGAACAGTGCGGCAAGGACATGATCATCGAAGCAATCCACGCCGGTCTGGAGTGCGGCTACTTCTCCGGTAAGATCCCTGGTCTGGATTGTGTTTCCATCGGACCTGATGTACGCGACGTACACACGCCGAATGAAACCCTGAGCATCAGCTCAACCCAGAGAACATGGGAACTTGTAACAGAAGTACTGGCAAGAATGAAATGAAAAAAGAAATAAAAGACTGCTGCATGATGCAGCAGTCTTTTTATGTCTTTGCATATTATCGTTTCAGTCTTATCCTTTGTATGTGACCTCTCCATCTGCAATGGTCATAAATACCTTCACATCATGCAGATCTTTGACAGGAACATCAAAGAGATCCTGCTGAAGAATTACGATATCCGCATACTTGCCGACTTCCAGTGAACCGGTGATTTCCTCATCGCGGAGGAAATAAGCATTGTTGCAGGTGAAGGTGTCGATCATCTGCTGCAGGCTGACTCTCTGGTCAGGTCCAAGGACCAGATCCGGATCGACGTTATCCGGATCGACCGTCTCCACCAGTCTCGTCATGCCGATCTGCATGCCCTTCGGCGGGAATGGATCCGGCGTAACAGAGTAGTCACTGGCTGCACCGACGACGAGTCCTGCATCGAAGAGATCCTTCATCGGATACTCCCGGAATGCACGTTCACCCAGATACGGTCTCTCCAGCCCCTCAAAATAACCCTGTTCCTTAAAGAACCAGTACGGGTTGGAGATACAGATGACGTTATGGGCTATCATGCGGGGCATATCTGCAGGATCAACGAGCTGCAGGTGGGTCATGCTGACACGCCTGTCCGGATTCTCCGGATTGAGCGCATCCACCTGATCCATGCAGTCGAGGGCCATTTCGCAGGCCGCATCTCCAATGACGTGGAAGTGGATATCAAATTTGTCTCTGTCCGCCATCCGGCAGAAATCCACGAGATTATCCATCTTCCAGATTGGATCTCCGTAATAATTCGGGTCGTCCTCGTAAGGCTCTTTCAGCATTCCGGTTTTTCCTTCTATGACGCCGTCAGTCAGAATCTTGACCATCTCGAAGCTGACCTGATCGCCCGCTTCACGGCCTTTCTCTCTGTATTCCAGATACTTGTCATAGTGCTTGAACGGCTCGTCTTCTGATACCTCGAAGGCCGCCCTGACTTTGCACTTGAGTTCTCCTGCCTTCTGCATTTCCAGCAGTGTGTCATTAAAGTCGTTGTACACCGGATTCAATGCATCCATGATGGTCGTCACGCCGAACTTCGCATAGAAGTCCTGCATATAGCTGATAACAGCCTTGTATTCTTCTTTTCCAAGAGCAAGGCGGGCTTTATCGAGCAGCTTGATGGCGGCGAACTCTCTGAAGGCGCCGCTCGGATATCCATCTGCCTCCCGTTCTATGACGTTCCCTTCCGGCACAGTTGTCTCCGCCGTGATGCCGCAAAGCTCGATTGCCTTTGTATTGGCCCACATCGTATGGTGATCTCCGGAGTCGACGATAATCGGCTTATCCGGACATACGGAGTCCAGCGCCTGCCGCGTCGGACCATTTGGACCGAAGGCGGGGTTGATCCACCCCGCTCCTTCGTATTTCTCCATTTCAGGATGACTGTCAACGTATTCTTTTATCCGCTTCAGGTAGTCCTCTTCATTGTCGAGATCATGGAGCACGACCTTGTACAGCATTTCAGGACCTGCTATGGACAGATGCATGTGGGCATCGATAAACCCCGGGAGCATCATCCTGCCTTCAAGATCAATGACGTTTGCCGCTTCTGCCTTCAAGGCTTCCGCTTCTGCATTGCTTCCGACAAAGGCAATCTTTTTGCCGCTAATGGCAAGGGCCTCTGCGCAGCTTCTCTCCCCGTCCTGGGTGTAAATCTTACCGTTCACGAATAATGTGTCGTATTTACTCATATTGAGCTCCTTATTCCTTTTGCTGTCTTTGTTGCTTTTGCATCCTATGCTTTCGCTTTTACTGCTGCTTCATACTCATCTGCATAGCCGAATCCGCCGACACCGTGCTTCTGCATCCACTTGCCGTAGAGGAAGTACGCCACGAGGGCGAATACGCATGATGGAATGAATGCCGATGTATAACCGAAGCATGCCGCATATCTCCAAGTGGCAGGGTCCAAAATCAGGATGTAGATGACAACGGAAATGGCCAGAATGATAATGCCGCCCCAGTTGCCGCCGCCCTGATATCTCATACCGGACGTCGCCGTAACATCGTACAGATCTCTCAGGTTAACATGCCCTCTTCTGAAGTAGAAGTAGTCGAGAATCTGGATGACTGACATCGGTCCGAAGATAGCCGCGCTGTAGTTCATGAGCAACTGATAATGGGTGTACATGAAGTCCTGGAAGAAGGAGAAAATCACCACCGGAACCAGGAACAATGCAACTGGCCAGATCCACTTCCTGTTCGCGAAGAAGTTGTAATTCTTCAATCCCAGACATGTGTTGTAGAATGCGTAGGAACCAGAGGTCAGATTTGCCAGAATAACGAAGAACAGGGCTAGACAGCCGAATCCGATGCCGCCGAGCGGAACCATCCATTCTGTCGGGTCTGAGCTTCCAACTGTATATGCGGATGCTGCGGAGAGCATCGCGACAATGACTGGCATCACGGCCAGTCCGACCATGTTGCCCCAGAGTGTGGACGACTTAGTCTTATTCAGTCTGCCCAGTGCGCCGATGCCAGGCCACCATGAGATACCTGCGCCGATGCCCAGCTCCAGTGAGAGCAGAACATTGATCTTTTGATCCGGATACGGCCACAGCGGCTGCGCATTCCAGATATCATGCCAGGTAGTCTTCATGATGAGCGCCACAATCATGATCAGCAGACATGCGCACAGTCCCGGTACCATGATTCTGTTCATAACTTTCAGTGCTGCCGGACCTTTCCATGTGATGAATCCCATAATCAGGGCCGCGATAATGGTGCAGACAATGACACCGCCGGATGCCAGCGTATGTCCTGTCAGCGCCGTCATCAGACTGTTGGATGACCGCGCGCACATGGACGACAGTATGATCGCCCAACCAACATTCAGGAAGATGAAGATGCCGAACACGATCTTCATTCCGATTTTACCGAAGAAAATACCGATTGCTGTGTAGGAGTCAACGCCGTACTTATGTGCGATAATCGATACTGCGACTGCCACCAGCAGTGTGCCGATCAGATTCCCTGCCAACGCAGTGATCAGCGCCATTTTGAAACTGAGGATACCTGCGAGCAATCCGCCCGTCAGGAAGCACCATGTTGCAACGCCGTATCCGGTGTTTGCAAACAGGGAGTCTCCCATTCCATACATTCTCTCTTCTTTGAGCAAAGGCATGGAACTGAATTTCGCTTCTTTTGCATAATTATCCATTGACCTTCACCTCCTTACATAACAATGAATGAAATGATCGACAGGACCACACCAAGTATGCCCGTTCCTGCGAGGGCCCACCAGTTGGCCTTCGACAGTGGTTCATAGGTGTCCTGCTCTAATTCCGCGATAGCTACACGACGAATCAGTTCGTCTTCGACCTCTTTTTCGAAGCCGCTCTTGCCTTCAAGAGCCTCTCGGACCTGGGCTTCGTTTCCGAGTTCTAACATAATGCATGCACCTCCTTAGTATGATAAAACAATTGCAAATAATGAACTTATTTAGAGAAATCCGGATCGTCGAGACCCTTCCATCCGAAGCGGATAATCGAGACAACGACGGAACCCAGAATAACTAACTCTGTCAGGACGCCGCCGTACGCGCCCGAAATGAGATCGTAAAGCAGCCATGCTGGCGATACGCAAATCAGCTCTCCGAGCCGCAGCCACTTCGCGCTGTTCGTCCAAAAGGTGATCGTCCCTACTGCAAAGGCTATAAACGGCAGGATGTCCAACAAGCTGTTCCATGTTATGATCATATAAATCAGGCTTGGAATACAGAATATCCAGGCCACTGCTTTGACCTGCAGCCACTTCCAGTCGTTGTACTTACACAGGAGAATGTTCCGCAGAATCTGCATTCCCATGTTGAACAGGCCTCCTCTTGCACCGAGCAGGAAGAACTGGGTGCCGTAGAACACATTGGCGATGGACTGGATGATGAACAGTCCCTTATTTGATTTTACCTGAAACGAAATGATGAAGCACAGTGTGGACAGCACTCCAAATCCATTTGCAATGAGTTTGATCATGGCTGATACTCTTCAACTTTCTCCTCTATCAAATCTACTAAACGGACAATGTCGGTTTCCGCATTGATGACAGGGAGTTCCTCGAATGTATCGATTCCATTGGCAATGACGCCGCTGCAGCAGATCGTCAGATCATTGATCTGCTCCTCAAGGCTGACATCCTTCCCATCTCCATCATAATATGCGGTTCTTCCGGTTATGATATTCGGGCAGTTGAGGTCAACATGACTCTCGATTACGACCCAGTCATTATCAAAGTGTTTCAGTATATCTTTATAGTCCAAACTGCAGGAAAACATAATGCTGGTTTCATCATGGCAGCGCGCAGCGACGGGATCTGCTCCCGCGGCTTTATGTTTGCGCGTGTCACCGCCTGTGTCCATGGTAAAGCCCTCAATGTGGATTCCTTTAATGGATCCGACAGAGTATCCCCGCCTGCAAAGTTCTTCAATAATCTTTGTAACCGTAGTTGTTTTCCCGGTCTTTTTTCTTCCCTGAATGTTGATTACTTTCATACTATTTAATGGTAATCACAATTTCCTTGCCTTCTTCATAGCCTTTGAGATTTCTCGCCAGCCCCAGCACAACATCGCGCACCATACCCTCAACAAAAGGCATCATTCCGACGTCTTCTCCATCGAAGGTCATGGTTACTTCATATTCCTTCTTATCTTTTGCTTCCATATCGATCCTCCTTGCCGCGCTTTACCATCAGCCCCCGGTCACTCTGCTGAATGCCTTGATATAGTCGCCCTCCTTGACTTCGTCATATATCATGACCCGCATTCCGTTTACTGAAACAAAGCCGAAATTGTTTGTCTGCTTATAATCTATTCCTGCAGCCAGAAGGGCGTCTTCGCAGGTGCTTCCTTCCGGTATCTCTACTACTTTTTCTGTTGGACCGCCAAATAATTTTTTCAGCGTTCCTCTGAGTGCTACTGTTACTTTCATACGATTTCTCCCATATAATAAACGAAGCTGCCATATTCTATATGGCAGCTTCATTATACACTTTTTTACGTTAAATTTACAGAGTGTCGAGCAATTCCTGCGGAAGGCAACCGTTCTTATCCCAGCCCATGATTTCATAGTACTGATCCAGCATATCCTGGAATCCTTCTTCTGTCATGACCTGGCCGTCTGCCGGACCGCCTTTGAGCTTGTCTTTGAACAGTCTCTGCGGAACCACGTCGTGCTCTCTTGTGAAACCTTCACGCTGGTTGAAGGCACGTCCGATATTGAGGACTCTGCGTCCAACGGTGCTCATGTCTTCTTCCGTCCACTCCTTGCCGGTGATCAGCGTCAGCAGCTCAGACATAACAGCGTAGTCCGCTGTTCCCCAAAGGTCGCACAGACAGCAGGAGAACTTGATTGCGTTCCACTCACCCAGATCATAGAGAACCTGTCCCTTGCCTTCATGGGTGTAAGGCGGAACGGCTGCTTCGAAGACTTCGGAGTTTGCCGTGTAGGATCTCATATGGCATGCGCCTCTGTCGGATACTGCATAGGATGCAGCCATACCAAAGCTGCCGCGCGGTTCATACTGAGGGAATTCCAGCCCCTTGGAATGCATTGCGAAGTCTGTGCCGCCCCACTTTTCTGATGCGACTTTGACGCCGTCTGCAAGCTCTGCACCTGCACCGCGTCTGTATGCCATATCTTCAATGAGCTTCAGCATTTCTTCTTCATTTCCGAAGTGCACGCCGAAATCGTGAATGCCCTTTTCGGCCATTTCCATTGCCCAGGCGACTGTTACGCCGGTACTGATGGAATCCATTCCCAGATCATCAACCAACTGATTGTATTTCACGTTGTGTTCGATGCTTGCGATATCGCACTGTGGACCGGAAGCAGCTGTTGTTTCGTACTCAGGACCTTCGACGATCGCATCGCCGACCTGCATGAAGTTGCCGCATCCCAGAGCGCAGCTTCCGCAGCCGCGTTTGCCCAGACGATACTTCTTCATGACTGCGCCGTTGTACTGATCCCATTTGACATCCGTCGCCGCACTGAAGTTGTGCGCCGGCAGGATGCCGCCGTCATTACAAGCTTCCAGGAATGCATAGGTTCCTTCGTCGAATACATATTCGTTGTCTTCGGAAAGGGCGTTCTCGTGCAGAATCTCCAGAATTCTGTCTGTTGTTTCCTTGATGTTCGGCACCTTGACGCCAAGAGTTCCCTTCACAAGAATCGCCTTGACTTTCTTACTTCCCATGACAGCGCCGATGCCACCTCTTCCTGCCTGTCTGTAGTAGTCACAGTTGATGCAGGAAATCAGGTTCAGATTCTCACCGGCTGGTCCGATGGAAAGACAGCTGTATTCTGTTCCATACTCATCGATCAGTTCCTTTTCCGCCTGATGGGAAGTCTTGCCCCACAGATGAGAAGCATCGTGGAATGTAATTTCATCGTCCTCGATGACGACATAAACCGGTTTCTCACTTTGTCCTTCAAATACTGCAATGTCATATCCCGCAAACTTCAGGCGGATTCCAATATGTCCGCCGATGGAACAGTCATTCATGGTTCCTGTCGCCGGTGACTTGGCTGCTACGGATAATTTGCCGGAACATGGAATTGGTGTGGCCGTCATCGGTCCGGTTGTAAAGTACAGATTGTTTTCCGGTCCAAGCGGATCGATGCCTGGCTTCATGTCCTCATACATGTAACGGATTGCCAGTCCCTTAGAGCCGACATACTTATCTGCGAAATCCATGCGGAGAGGTTCGATCGTAGCGTCTTCTTCTGCCAAGTTGATTCTCAGAACTTTGTTCTGATACGCTGACATGATATTCTGATTCGGATCAGCTGCCTGCGCATTATATTTTTCTTCTAATATTCTCGCTTTCATTTGCCCGCCTCCTCTCTATTCAAACGTCAGGGCGCCGTGCGGACAAGCCTTGACACAGTTCGGATCACCCTCACAGGTATCGCAGATATATGCCATATTATCGCGGATTCTAACAACCTTCTTCGGGCACTTCTTCGCGCAGAGGCCGCAGCCTTTGCACTTTTCCGGATCTACGTGGATCCATCCATTGTCCATATCGATGGCGTCGAACGGGCATGCTTTCATGCACATACCACACAAAATGCAGAAGTCATCCTTGTACTTCAGCGATCCGTCATCATAGTATGTCTCTATGGCCAGTCTTGCCTTGGAAGGAATATATTCTCCCTCCTTGTAAGCAGAACAGACCTGAGAACACAGCTGGCACCCAATGCAAAGTGCCTTGTTGAACTTCAAACGCTTTGTTGCCATGTTTGTTACTCCTTATGTTTACCTCACTAACAGTTGTTCTTCGCCTTTACTGATAATAAAAAAGCAAAGGCAAACCAGACGGTCTCCTTTGCGCACTGGCGGGCACCGGAATCACTCCCGATACCTATCGCTCTGACCGGCACACCCCGTGTGTCGAGAAAGAGTCGGAGTCTTTATGGTTATATTATAAAGTAATATCACTTTATTGGCAAAGATTTTTTTATCGCTTCCTGAATGGTGTTGCCGGCTTGAAGTTGACATCATGGCTTTCTTTCCAGTGCTGAATGATCTGGCGGGCCTTTTCTTCCCCTTCTCCGTTTCGGAAAGCTTCCATCAGTTCCGGAACGAGTTCTGGTGCGTTGATCAGGAGGATTCCCGCAATGACACCATCCTGAAGGGACACCCTGATGTACCGTTCTCTCTGGTAATCAAAGATTTCCACATCGGCGTGTCTGATGTATACGCCATCCGTCCCTGCTCCGGAGCTGTCCGCCATGGTGAACACTTCCGTATCAAATCCGTTGAAAACATGTTCCGGAACGACTGGTGCGTATTCTGCGCTGCCACCCGCTGCGTTTGTTCCCGCCACGGTTCCCATCTGTCTGGCTTCATCCCAAATGGCATCGTTATTGCCGTTCACCGCTGCGACATCGCCTGCCGCGAAAACGAATGGATCGCTGGTGCGCATCGAAGGGTCGACTTTGATCCATTTATCATCCGGCCCACATGTTTCAAGTCCTGCATGTTTACCAATTGTACTGTTTGGCGTTACTCCAGCGGATATGATTACCATGTCCGCTTCTGCTTTCTGCGGCTGGGGATACTCTTTATCCTTGAACTTCACCCATCCGTCACCGATTTCCAGTACATCTGCGCCTGTATGAACGTGCGTCCCTGTACGTTCAATGCGCTTTTTCATCAGATTCCCCGCGGAATTGTCAATCTGACCAAATGCGAGACGATCCTTTTTCTCAAGTATAGTCACATGGATTTTCTCCTTGCAGAGTCCCCATGCATCCTCCAGTCCCAGCATTCCCCCGCCGATCACGACAGCTGTTTTCGCATCTGCCATGGCAGCACGGATCTGCCTCATATCTTCTCTCGTCCTGATGGTAAACACATTGTTTCTGTCTGCTCCCGGAATATTAGGAATCGATACGCTGGCTCCGAGCGCATAGATCAGTTTATCGTACTCTTCCCTTGATCCGTCAGAAAGTGCTACTGTCTTTGCATCCGTATCTATCGATTCAATTCCAACTCCGAGTCTGACATCAATACCTGTCTGCTCTGCCCATGTCTGCTGTTTATCAAAGAGCACGGAACCTGCCCCATCCAAAGAAAACTCCTCAATGAGCATCGGCCGGTTGAAGCAGAACTCTTCTTCGGCGGATATCATGAGGATACTGGTTTCCTTATCGCGTTCTCTGATTGCCTCGGCGGCTGCCATTCCTGCAATGCCGCTGCCGAGAATGATATAATCCCATTTTGATGCTTTTGTCTGTGTTGCTTTTGCTTCGTGATTCATGAATGATCCTTACTTCTGTTCAATTGTAATTCTGTCGAGCATTCTCAGCCAATATGCAGAATCAGACTCCGGAATAATGATCCTGCACGGTGCGTCTTCCGCGTCGAGCGGTTTCCCGTCTCTTCCAAAGGCTAGAATAATGTCATGTTCCGCTATGTAATCTTCATTAAGTGAATAAGAATAATTGTCAGCGCCGTGGAACGTGATCTTCTTCACATCCACAATGTCTGCATTCTTGGCTGCCAACACCGTTTCAAGAGTCGGTCCGGTCGCCTTGAACTCGCCGATTTTATCGCTGGTGCTCTCTGTTTTTACGGTAATGCATTCCATGTCTTTCAGTTCTGCTATCGTAACGTTGACCGTCTCTTCCGCGATGCCGTCAATCGCGATCTGCTGATCAGCGTATCCGCTGATATCGATGTCATCGGGCGCGCATCCGCAAAAGCACACTATTCCCAAAGCCAATGCAAAGACAACCCAAATGCTTTTAATCTTCCACAACATAATACTTCCCCGTCTCAGGATCTCTGTACACCGTACCCATTTCTTCAAGGTTCTGGTCATCTTCGATAACCTGTTCCGTCCCGTTCTCAATCCCTTCTACTTCGTATTTCGCGTCAACAGGCTTGTTGATTTCCCCCGTATCCGTGACATCTACGTTCCAGCTCAGGATCAGAGCGACGATCAGGCCGCAGGCAAATACAAGCATTGCGTCGGCCATGTTGCCGATGCCTTCCATAGGACTGAATGTCTCGGTTTTTCTATTGCGCCTCAAGCGGTTTCTTCCGTTCACAACTCTCATCTGTCCTGCTCCTCAAGAATCGTCTCCATGACCGTTTCCAGTCCAGTCATGTATTGTTCATACCAGCCTTTTCTGATGCCTGAAATGACAAAGGATATCGCTCCGCTGATCAGTCCGGCTACAGTTGTGTCAAAGGCTATCAGAAGTGAATCCGAAAGTGTCTTCGTATCTCCCTGCGCCAGTGCAATCAGTCCGGGGCCCAGCGGAATCAATGTTCCCATCAGTCCGAACATCGGCGCAACTCTGGCGATAATGTCCGTCACTCTAGTGATTTTGGCGTACCTGTTCTCTTCATCCGCGATCAGCTGTCTTGCCAGCGCCTCTCTGGTGCTGGATGTATAGTCGCTTCTGTCTATCAGCTGCATCGCTGCAGCCTTCTGTCTTCTGAGCAGCCCCGCCTGGTTGATGACCCCACGCATCTCCTCCATCGATTTGCCTTGCAAATCATCGACGAGTGTAGTGATGCTGCCCTTCAGCAGTCTTCTCTCGGAGATGAACTCCGCAATAATGCTTCCAATCATAAAGATCGTAATGATAATCAATATAATCAGTATGATAATCGTTGGTATCTGAAGTGAACTGCTGACTACTCTCAGTATGTCTTTTACGATATCCGACAACTCCCTAGACCTCCTTCATAAATCTTCTTATTCTAAACGCTACGCCGCCGCCGCAAAGACACAAGGCTCCGGCTGCAGCTCCTGCCGCTGTCTTCCTGCTGTAAGATTCCACCTCATCAAGGGACTGGGCGTTAGAATCACTTGCTGCAATCTGCGATGCTGCTTCCTGCAACGATTCGCTTGTAATCTTATCACCAATCGTTACTTCTTTGACCAGAAGTTTCCCAGGTGACACTTTCACCTTTTCTTTGGCTTTGTCTTTATCCTTCATGTTCGCGTCGGTCTTGTCAGTCTGCTCGGCTGCGCCTGCCTTCCCAGACTCTCCGCCTAAAACAATCGAGCCCTTGATTCCACCCTTCGCTGTCGCTGTAATGGTAACCTTACCTTTTTTCTTTATGGTGACAACGCCCTTTTGATTTACGGTGGCAATGGATTCGTCACTGCTGCTCCACACGAGTGAATTCACATCAACATATTCGGAGAACAGACTATCTCCGTCTATGACCGCTTTTACTGTTTTCTTGCTTCCTACGACCATCTTCGGATCATCTACGCTTAGTCTGACCCCTTTTACCGGATAGCCTTCCAGCGTAACATCGATTCCATATATACTGTGCGCGGAATCCATTGATGTGACATCAGAACTGGTTGTAGTCTTACCTGCCGTAAGCTTTGTCTGTCCGATACAGAATCGGTAACTCCTCTTTGAGCTCATGGACAGAGATTCTGCACTTCTCCCCTGCTCTTTGCTGCTTCCAAATTCCAATGCCAGCACTGCCGGCACTTTCACAGCGCCTTTATCAAAACCGCTCTGCGGTATGAGTTTCCCTGATTCTGTCCTCTTGTAGTAGCTGATCTTCTTACTTGCAGCGAACACTTCATCGAAGAACGGGTTATGAAAACTGCTCTCCCCTGCCGGTGCCGTCGGTTCCTGATCAGGTTGTGAAGATGGCTGCGTCGGCTCTGAAGACGGCTTTGTTGGATCTGAGGACGGCTGTGTCGGCTCTGAAGACGGCTGCGTTGGATCGGAAGATGGCTGCGTTGGGTCAGAAGACGGATCTGTCTCTGGTTCGTCCTCAATCAAGTTCAGTTTCGGATAATAGTATCCTGAACCCGTAATCTGGTTTCTGCTGATGTTGCGCGTGTATCCGTCGTCCGTTCTGAAAGTGATGAGTTTTACAGAGTTGATATCTATCCCGGCTTTGCTGATTACTTCTGTCACTCTGACTCCGCGGGCCTTCATGACCATGACCGTTCCGACACTTGTTACATTGGAATAACAATAGGTGCCCGCCATCCCAGCGAGTTCACTGCGGCTGATCACTGCTTTCTCACGTATTTTCGCACCAGGTTCAGCAGCATACTGCACACGAATAGACAGATTGTCCCCGCCCGCATTCACGTTTTCGGGCAGCAAAAAGAACGCCTGCATCAGGGCGATAGAAACCGCTATTACCGCAGCTGCTATTCTTTTGACTGTGTGCTTACTGCTCAATATCCCAGTTCACTCCTGTCTAATGTAACTCCATATGACAGTTCATAAAATGAATCAACTTCCTGTGTCAGTTCTTCTTCTGACATCAACTCCGGATACATGACATGCATCATGTAATCAATCCCTAAAATACTGACGACGCCCGGAAATTCCCAGGAGTCCACTTTCGCCGGCATAACATATACATCGCCGTTTTTTACAGCGGTCAGTTCAGACCAGTTCTTATCTTCCAAAATATCATCGGCGCTGTACAAAGCGCTCTCACTTCCTGTAATGAAAATGTAATCCGGATTCCATTTGAAGATCTGCTCTGCTCCGGCGGTCGGCCAAAGCTCCGTCGCTTCCAAATCTTTCGCGACATTGATCGCTCCTGCCCGCTCCAGCATTTCACCTTGCAGCATGAATCCATCGGCAACTTTGCCGATACTGGTCCCCATGACAACTGCTGTCTTCTTATCCTGTTCCTGTATGCCTGCTGTCCGCTGGTCTATCTCTTCAAGTCTATTCTTATAGTAGTCGATGAGTGTCTCTGCTTTTTCTTCCTCGCCGCAGACTTTTCCCATGATGTCCAGCGCTGTCGTCATTTCTTCCGGCGTCTCAATCTGAATTCCTATGGCAGGAATTCCGATTTTCTCCAGCGCGTCAAGTGTCTCCCGGTCGGTGGCCTTGTGAAAGAACACATCTGGATTGAGCTCGGCCACTGCCTCTATATCCGCAACTCCCTGACCGACATTCACGCAATCAGCAAGGGATGGCTGCAGCGTTTCAAGAAATGGCTCTGACTTTCCAATACCCTTTATTTTATCACCCTGGTCCAGACTCAGCAAAAACCTTATGGCCACACGGTATGAAAGGGCGATGCTCTCTATATCACGTTTCACCGTAACCTCCCGGCCCGCCTGATCCACGATGGTGATTTCGTCCTCTGTTTCAGCAATGACCGTACCGGGTTCCTCACCCATCGTATCGCCCTCACTGCTTCCGCATCCTGCAAAGACAAACAGCAGCATCATGGCCAGCAATGCTGATATTATTTTTTGAATCCTGCCTTTGCTGTTCATTTTCCTTCGTCCAGTTCCGGTGCAAAGCACGCCACTCTGTTGATTTCTTCGACGTACTCAAGATGCAGATCTATGTCATACACCTCTCTCAGTTTCTCTTTTGTAATAATCTCCTCAACCTTACCCTGACTGATATGCCCATTTCGGTCGACAATTGCTGCCTTGTCTCCAAGCAGCAGCGCGTGGTCGGGATTGTGGGTTGTGATCACGATTGAGAATCCTTCTCCCGCCATCTGCTTGATTCTGTTCAGAACTCTGTGCTGATTCCCATAGTCAAGATGTGCCGTCGGTTCGTCGAACAGTATGACTGCCGGTCCCTGGGCAATCGCTCTTGCAATAAGCACCTGCTGACGCTCTCCTCCGCTGATGTCGAGATATGATTTCTTCGCCAGTTTCTCGATTCCCATGCTCTCCAGAATCTCCAAACAGAGCGCTTCATCTTCCTTACCTGGTCTGCTGAAAGTACCCGTTTTAGGCGCACGTCCCATGAGCACAAAGTCGAGGACAGTATAATCGAATGCCGGCGTATGCATCTGTGGAACATAACCAACGATATTTGCAATTTCTTTCGCTTTCATTTCTCCGACATTTCTTCCTGACAGCAGCACTTCACCGGAATCCGGCTTGAGCAGTCCTGCCATACAGTTCAGAAGTGTTGTTTTGCCTGCGCCATTCGGTCCGAGCACACAAAGAATCTCTCCCTTG
>SVCS01000015.1:0-4145 GCA_015058205.1 Clostridiales bacterium | reverse complement strand
ATCACAGTTGCGCAGGTCCTTGGGAATCGTATCCCCAAGAGAAGATTTTCATCCATTCCATCCCACGTCGGATCCACATGCAAAAGCTTCCCGAACAGGATATGAATACATTCACCCGGTGATATGGAGTATTTCCCTACGCAAAGGCAAGCGAGCATCAGTAATAGAAGCACAACAAAAAGAGCCAGATTAACCGGCCACGCTCTGTGGTTCTGTTGTCTTTCCAATTCTCTTCTGCTCATCATCTTCATATTATGACCCGGCCTCACATCCTGTCAATGATGTGAGGCCGGATTTGCTGTTTTTTAATTTGCTTTTACTACTTTTACCTTCTTGCCGGCATTCTTCTTTGTGAAGTACTTCTTATACTTCTTCAAGTACTTTTTGTTTGCTTTCTTGGATCCGACTTTGACGACTACCTTCTTAATCTTTGAACCTTTCAGTGAGCCCTTGACAGATTTCTTCTTCAGTTTCTTCGTCTTAACGATCAGCTGTACAGCCTTTGAGTTCTTGAAAGCATTCTTCTTGATCTTCGTTACGTTCTTATTCACAACAGCAGATTTAATCTTGCTTCCTGTAAATGCATTCGCATTGACCTGCGTAACCTTGTATGTCTTGCCGTCAACCTTGACACTTACCGGAACAATAGCCCTCTTTGTGTTCTTCGCCTTGGTGAACGCGACAGTTCCGGCTGAAGCGGAGAGTACTGTATATGTATTTCCTTCTACAGTGACGGTCTGGCCATCCTTGACAGCAGCTGGTTCAGTCGAAGGTTCAGGAGTTGTCTCAACTTCACCATATACATTGATTACTTTGATATCCTTGCCCCAGTTTGCACGATTTACATCATCCTCAGAGAACTGACCGCGAATCGTCCTCTGTACTTTATTGACTGTCGTTGCACCGTCTTCCTGTTCTCCCCAAATGAACATGGCTTTATTGCCATATATATCCTCATTCTGAATTTGTTCGGCTGTATATGTTTTTATATATCCAGTATCCGGCTGTCCATTCTTATACGGGATAGCCTCGACCTTCGTAATTTTTACTCCATCTTTCAGTCCAACGTAATTGATCAAATCGATCAAGTTCACACCGTCAACCTTTGACGTTTCTCTTGTCCCATAGTTGTTTAATGACGGATAAGGTAAACTAGTAAATCTCTCGATTTCAATTTCTTTCTTCAGTTCTTTAATGGAAAATTCCTGACTCTTAACTAGAGCGTCTCCCTGAATGGTCAGATCTGCCATCTCGACAACTGGG
Source organism: Clostridiales bacterium (assembly GCA_015058205.1). Lineage (GTDB taxonomy): Bacteria > Bacillota > Clostridia > Peptostreptococcales > Anaerovoracaceae > Lentihominibacter. The sequence continues at coordinate 2,882 of SVCS01000015.1, read as the reverse complement.
TCGTCGCCTGGCTCATCTCCACCGGAACCACCTTCCTCAGAAAGTGCAAATTTATTAACCCACTTATCCCTTGTGTAATTACCGTTCGCATCCTTTCCATAGAGGACGAAATAACCTTCATCAGGTTTCGTTTTTGGTGTTCCATCATCATTGTACTTACCAGTTGGTCTATCATATCCTGGAGTAAACGGTTCTTCTCCGTTGACTTGTGTTGCCAGAATGTAATCGTTGCTTCTTAGCTCCTTGACTGTTTTCCCAGAAGCGTTTACGGTTGGATAGTTATCTGCTGTTGTTACCGTTACGATCGCTGTTTCCTTGCTTTGATAGCTCTTTAAGAAATTCTTAACGATGATTCCGCTGTTGATAACGACATCCTTTCCATCACTAGTGATGGTGTAATCAGTAACCTTCTGGAATCCATCCATTTGCTCCATAGTAAAGGTAGTTGTAGACCCATCTGTATCTACTATGGTGAATGCCGCTGCATCATCCGCATATACTGCTCCCATACTCAGTGGCATCATGGTAAATACCAATGCTACGGACAGTACTGCCATCAGCATATTCTTCCAGATACTGCTTTTCTTCTTTGCTTGCATTTTTTCCTCCTTGCTTGCTTTTTAATAATAGAATTATTTGACTTTCTTGTATTTCACGGCTGAGTAGCCGCTGTTGAACGTTTTCCCTGACACTGTTTTATATGCCATAATCTTGTAATAGTATTTTTTCTTTTTCTTTAACTTCTTGTTTTTCCAGGTAATGGTCTTACCGCTCGTTATAGTTTTGACCAGGCTGTACTTTCCATTTTTCTTCATGGATCTGTAAATCTTGTACCCTGTCGCCCCATTAATTATGGACCATTTAAGCGTTATGGCTTTTTTCTTGGTTGTAATTGCAGTGATCTTCGGTGTCGCTGGATTCTTCACACCTATAAACCGGAATGTGGAAACCTCACTGTCCTGCCGACCATAACCAACAACTTTGGTTTTGATCGTTACCATTCCCTCTTTCGTAATAGCTGCCTTATTGAACGCTTCATTATCCTTCCCGAAATTATAGTTATTGTAGTTATAGAGGTTTGATGTCATGTCTGGTTCAGAACCATCTGTCGTATAATAAATGCAATATCTTTCGCTCACTTTAGTCGGGTTCGTATTTGCATTTCTATTAAACATAAGAACAGTTCCATATTTCAGCGCTCCGCCTGCCCCCGCATTCGTGGTGCGTATCGGGTTTAGCTTTGGCGCTGTTTCACTGTGAACGATGATTTTTCCAATCGATCTGGACGTCCCTTCCTCCAATCCGGTATCCACATTGAACTCTCTATCCCCTCTGGCGATATATTTCACAAAAGCTGAGTAGTTTTGTTCTGTCGGCGATGTCTGTCCAATAATCAGCCTTCCGATTTCATCCTCACTTTCACAATAAGGTTCATCCAGACTTATTATTGCTGGTACCAGTTGCCCGTCCTCACCTGAGGTTGGAAGTGCCTTTTGCCCTTTTCGTCCGACTTCATTTTTGAAATTTGGATAATAGTAACGCTCGGCCAAAAGCTGTTTTTTCATAAACTTCATGCTGGCCCCGTCATTACCTACGATTTCAATGATTTGGTCATCATCTATCGAACCGTCGATGGACTGATTCAGGAGCGTTTCCACGTGAACACCCTTGACCTCAATCAATTCCTTCTCTGTTGGATACGAATTAAAAGCAGAGTAAGTATATGCCGTATCATCTGCTTCACTCCACAGCTCATCCATCGTATATGTATTCACTAACTGATCATCCCAGTAAACCGCCACTGCAGCCTGAACGACACTGCCATCTTCTATGCCATCCTCTTCGTCTGCAGCAAATACAGGAACACTCCCTATGCTTCCAAAACACATTACGGTGCAGATGATCAGTGCAACAAGGATAGATAGAACATTATATCTGCTGTTCATATTACGATCCCTCAAATAAAAAACACATCCGCCAGATCCTGCGGATGTATTCTGATACTCCTTCCGTACCACACTAAAAACAACCGCTGTTTCGGCTATTAAAAAAGGTTTCCGAAAGGAAACCGACTAAATACTATTGTCTGCACGCAGTTTTCTGCGTACAGCTGTCGCTTTTCTTTCCAAGTGTGGGAGGCATGACCGTTTCCCGTCATACCCTACTGCCTGTCAGCCGTAGATCTCTCTTTAGGCTTTTCAGGTCGAAAGGCGCTTTATTTAATTGCTTGCTTGATGTCATTATTATACTTATAAACGGTTTTTTTTACAACAAAAAACTGTTGTATCTGGTACTTCAACAACCTTATTGACAAGATAGTACCAAAGCGGTTACAATTTCCATAGACATATGAATAGTGTTTTCCGACCTCCGCATGACACCAGATGCCGGCGGAGGCGATAGGGTAACAGAAGCGATTCTGCTGCCTGCCATTGTGCGAAGGAATTCAACTAACCATTATTGGTTTCATTGATTTGCCTGCGCACTTTTTTATTGAAGTTACACGAATTTAATTCTTTAGACCCGTCTAAATCTTTAAATTCATATTTGCTTGCTTGTCTTTGATAAAAAAGTGCGCAGACAGATCCGTGACCAATCTCCATGAGCGGAGGGCCGAAGGCCTTCCGCTTTTGCTGTCTTTGCATATTTATAGTCTCTTGTTGTTTTAATTGCGTTACTATGATGCTTCTTTGGGAGAATCGCCGATACTTTCTCCCATATTCCTTGACACTGCTTTTGCACATTCGGTAAAATATGTATATCGTGTAACTTTATGCACAAAAGCAAGCAAACCATAAGTTAATAATCAAAGACGGAGGCAATTATGAATTTAAAGAAAATGACTCTGCACATTAATGGTGCAGACAGAATGTTCATTTGCG
>SVCS01000068.1 GCA_015058205.1 Clostridiales bacterium | reverse complement strand
TAGACCTGAAGAAACTGTAATAATAGATAGGGAGGTTCAGTCATGGAAAACAACGGGAGCATAGGGACACAGTTCAACGTCCCGCTCAATAAGAGAGTACTTGACCTGTGTATGATCATCATTATGGAGCTCTGCATCAATTCGATCTATACGATTTCGATTTTTGTAGGGCCTCTGGAAGAAGTCAGAGGATGGTCACCGAACATGATCGTCATCGCGTATACGATCGTTATGTTCTGTGAAACCCCGTCCTATTTTATCGGCGGACTGCTGATGAATAAGTTTGGCAGGAAAAAACTGCAGGTCGCCTGCGGCGTCATCTACGGGCTGGCCATCATGGTGAGCGGTCTGACACAGAGTGTCATCCTGTTCATTATCTGCCAGGGCGTAATGGCAGGACTGTCCATGATGATCGTATATTTCTGCAATATCGTTCTGATCAACTCGGTATTTACAAAGAATAAAGGTCTTATAATGGGTATCATGTACGGGGCCTCGGGTATTGGCGGTGTTATTTTCGCCCCGCTCCTTACCTATCTGATTGGTATATTCAATGTTACAACGGTTCTCGTCGCGGAGGGCGCAATATTCGCCGTTGTGCTCTTTATTTCAACAGTGGTAGTTTATGACCCGACGATGGGAGACAAGAAACTGCAGGCAAAGATCCAGGAAGAAGCAGATGCGGCAGAAGCGGCGGAAGCTATCGCCGGCAAAGCAGAAAATGCGCTGCCGACCATGCGCTGGAAGAAGGCCCTCGCGCATCCGGCTATCTGGATGATCTTCGTATCGATCATCATGATCCAAATGATCGGAAATGTTCTGGTCACCGATATCGCCGTTTTAGGGGAAAAGATATTCAATGTTTCAGAAATGGATTCGGCATGGGTCGTTTCCGGATTCAGCCTGGGAGTTGGCCTGGGCGGCATACTGATCGGGTGGATCTCGGACAAGATCGGGCCGTATAAGACGACCTACCTGCTTGGTCTGTTCAGCGGTGTCATCCTCCTTGTTTTCGGGATTTTGCTGGGACATAACTTTATGGCATATGCGATCGTCTGCATCATTCAGGGAGTTACCTATGGCGGAATGACGACCTTGAATCCGATCATGATCACAGACAGCTACGATATCAAGGATCTCGGAACAATGATGGCGATCATGGCGATTTCATACGGTATTGTTGGTGCGGTCGGGCCGCAGCTCGGACTGTCCGTCTCATTTATTCCTATGATCATCATCTGCGCAGTGCTCTGCATTCTCGGGGGCTTTGCATCAAAGTTTGCATGCTCTACGCTCAACAAATACTACAGGTCTGTTGAAAACAGCGAGTGCGTGGTGAGATAAGGTCATATAATTGCAGGAAGGGGAATAATATATATGAGTACGATGAGAAAAATTGCAGGTCTGACCGGAGCTGTGCTGGCGGGCGCAGCAGCAGGAATCGGAGCCAAAGCCTTCGCTCTGCCTGCAGCAAGGATCAGACAGATGGAAAAACTGCCGCCGAAAGGACCGTCATCGAAGTATTATGACAGGCTGCCTGACGCAGATACCATACTGGGATATGCATCAGATCTGGTAGATATGGGCGCCCGGCTTCCGGGAACAGATGCCGGTGCAAAGGCGCAGGCTTATGTGAAAAATAAACTCGAAGAATTCGGCCTTGCGGATATTATGATCATTCCGGCGAAAACGAAGCTGTATCAGTGTGAGGAATATTCGCTCGCTGTAGAAGGGGAAGAGGTGGATTGCTGCTTTATCAATTATACCGGCTTTGACGGATTCGGTCCATTTGATTCCGGAAACATCGAAGCGGAACTGGTATACGTCGGCAAGGACACCGATGCGGATGTTGATGTAGCGGGCAAGATCGTTGTGGCGGACGTTGAATTTTCGTCTGTTCCCCTTGGCCTGGCCAAGTTGGTCGGAACCATGTATGATCCGGATCACACATATGATCTGACCGAAATACAGAAGAATATCTACATGGGAGAATCCTTTACAGACGGATACTTCAACTATATGTCGCGCGGCGCTGCCGGCTATATAGGGATTCTGGTGGATTATTATGATACGCCGGAATATCTGTCAGAAGACTACAACTACCTTGGAGAAATGAAGCTGCCGGGAATGTGGCTCAGCTATTCGACCGGAGATAAGCTCCGCCGGAAGATACAGGATGCGAACAAGAAAGGTCGTCAGCTGAAGGCTTCCATGCGTCTTGCCGGTTCCATGCAGCAAGTGGAAGCCGGCGCAGTCGTGGGATTCGTCAGGGGCAAAAGCAAGGAGACGATTCTGGTGCACAGCCACTATGATTCGGTCACTTGCGGAGCATCGGAAGATGCGTCCGGAACAGCTGCGGTTCTGGCCCTTGCGAAGATGTACGCGCAGATCCCGGCGGAGGAGCTGGAAAAGTCAATCGCCTTTATATTAATGGACAGCCACTTCAGCGACTATGATACACATGATGCTGTTGTCGAAGCGCTCATGGGCGGACAGGGAAACGGCGGCGGCAACATTATCGCAAATCTCTGCATTGAGCACATCTGCGATGAATACAAGAGAAACGAAGAAGGCGGCATCTCCCCGACCGGACAGATCGAATCCCGCATCGTATTCACCACCAAGGGCAAAACGCTGAACCGGATCGTTCAGGAAGAATTTATCCGTCACCGGATGAAACGGTCCCTGTTCCTGCCGGCGAACCTGCTTGGGGACGATCTTTGTACAGATGCGGATATGTTCTACCGGGAGGGAATCGAAGTATGCAGTATGGTTTCCGGTCCGATTTATCTCTATTCCAGTGATGATACGCTGGATAAGATTCCGAAGGATCAGCTGGTCCCGACTTGCAAGACCTTCTCGGATATATTGTGGAGACTGATAAACAGGGCCAGCCGGTTCTAATCTGGTTCTAAAAGTCTTGAAAAACTTGTTCACAGAAGTGAAAATGGGAAAAAAGATGACGAAAAATGGCGTCAATACAGCCTGTTCAGGGGACTTTGCGCGCCCCCTGAAGAGTGGGAATAGTTGCGAGTGGCTTGCCACATCGCTGAAACCCTTGTTGTTACTGGGTTTTGGGAATCAGGCAGAATAGCCTGGTTCTTAGATAGTTCTAAATAACGAAGTTTCTTTTCATGTAAAAACAGCTGGGGTCAGTCCCAGCTGTTGTCGTCTAATCGTTCAGCTTTATTCTCTGCGAACCAGAAGTTGTAGATGATTTTGTAAAGCCTTGCGGTTTCTTCGTTGTCGCATATAATGCGTACGGTTTCCGGATGGTTGTGGGTATCCATAAATGTGAGCAGTGCGCGCAGAATGTCACCGATCACACTGAAGTTATCGGATTGTTTTTCAAGCGGCGCAATGGACTGCAGCGAAAAAACATCCGCGGCTTCGGCATAGGCTTTCTGAAGGGCTGTTTCACAGAACTCTACATATTTATTGATTGCTGATGAGTCATTTGCTTCAATAGCAGGACCTGCAGCCGCTGCTGCGTACATCTGCGGTGTTCCTGTCGTTACTTCCAGTCTCATTTCTGACACCTCCCGGGTCAGTATATCAACAATCTATCGAAAATACAATCGATCCGGCGTTTTTGGAAGGCGCGATCAATATGTCGCGTGATGTATCTCCGCTGTCTCGCCGGAAAAACTCATATTACATGAACGGGCGTACTTTTTAGCAAGCAGAGAAGCTGCTTTCTGATGCGGATAGTGATTCGCGATGTACGGACAGCCGCAGATGCAGTCAAAGAGATTTCCCTGACTGATCACATTCTCCGCCTCTGCATCTGTCATATGAAAGTCGTTGATGAGATAGTCTTTGACTTGCTCTGTATAGGTGTGTGCGATCTGGTTAGGTTCATAAGCTGACATAGTGTTTGCCTCCTTAATCATGAAAAAACTGCGCAAGCCCAAATGTCTGGACTTACGCAGTTTCTGCTACTCAACATATTGCTTATTGCAGTTATGATTTTAGCACGTTCCCTGCAGAGCGCACGTAGTCTGCGCTACAAAAGAAACCATTTTCCGGTATTTTTTTATTCCTCATGCTGCGGCGGCATGCCCGGAGGCGGACCGCACAGTTTCATGGTCAGCGGCAGTCCGGTCCAGACACCGACCAAGGCGGACACATAGACGGACAGCAACGCCCAAGGCCAGGCGTGCAGCCACGCGCCGAAATACGCCGGCGTGAAAATGCCGATGTATTTTCCCGCCATGACAGCAATCATAAACAAGCTCATGAAGGTTCCCAGAATCAATGCCAGTACAGCAGTTGACAGCAGCGTAAACGGAACAGTCCGCGGTTTCAGACCGCATTTCGCCGCGACGAAATCTGCAAACCGGTTAATCGGAATGAACAGTACGATCAGTGTGCTTACAGGGAATGCAATGATGAAACCGAACAGGAATCCGCCGAAAGTGAGATGCCCGGTCGCGACCAGTGTCAGAACGATGCAAAGCACGACATTGATGATCAGCGAGATCCAGATGTTCAGCGTCAGATTAAACTTATTGAATATTTTGCTCACAAAAAAACACTCCTTCCAATCTGCATACATAAGATACAAAAAATTACTTCTGAAGATTGTACGGTTGGAGGCTTCCTTGCTGTTGGAAGTATAGCATGAGAAGAGGCTGAAAACTTGTAGTCTGGGCTACACAATAGTTTGCAGACAAACAAAAATAATGAAAAATAATAACAAAACAACGGAAAGTGTAGCATAGGCTACTTCTTTGTATCAATGCGGAATAGTTAAAATAATAACAACTTAATATGAGGCAACCTTGCTAACAAGTTATTACGAGTCAATGATCAACAAGGAGGAAAATATGGCTTTACCTGCATTTGATTACGTAAAAGCAGCAAGCCTGGAAGAGGCTTCAAGGCTGGCAAAAGAAAAGGGCGATAAAGCGATTCTCATGGCAGGAGGAACAGACGTTATTCTCCTGATTCATGGAAAAGTGGTCCCTGCAGATACGGTAATCGACATCAAAGGAATCCCGGGAATGGATGAAATCAAATACGTTCCGGGAGAAGGCATGCATATCGGCGCGCTCGTCAAGCTGTTCGATATCCAGAATTCAGACATCGTGAAGGAAAAGATGCCGGCACTCAGTGACGGTGCGCGCAGCGTAGCATCACCGCAGATCAGAAGAAAGGGAACCATGATCGGAAACATCTGCAATGCGTCCCCATCTGCTGATACAGCATCCATCCTCGTGGCTATGAATGCTGTTGTGAAGGTTTACAATGTCGATGGCGAGAAGGAGATTCCTATCGATGAATTCTTCAAGGGCGTTAAGAAGACAGCGCTGCAGCCAGGCGATGTGGTTACGGAAGTATTCGTTCCGGAACTGCAGAAGAACGAAGGATCCGCGTACTTCAAGCACTCCGTCAGAAAGGCCATGGACCTGGCTATCATCGGCGTCGGAGCCAAGATCAAGATGGACGGAAATAAAATCGCGGACGCCAGAGTCTGCATGGGCGGCGTAGGAACAACTCCGCTCAGAGCGAAGAACGCAGAAGCGATCCTGATCGGAAAAGAACTGACAGAAGATCTTCTGGAAGAGGCTGGAACAGCAGCTTCCCAGGAATGTTCCCCGATCAGCGATGTACGTGCATCCGCAGAGTACAGAACAGATATGGTAAGAGTTTATACGAAGAGAGCAGTCCGCAAGGCTGTAGAGACGATGGCATAGGAAAGGAGGAAGAACGATGGGTAAAAGAATTATCAACTTTAAGCTGAACGGCGTAGACAGAGATGAATACGTTATGGATAACATGACAATGGTCGACTTCCTTCGTAAGCAGATGCATCTGACAGGCACCAAGAGGGGCTGCGAGGAAGGCGAGTGCGGCGCATGCACGATCCTGGTTGACGGCAGAGCTGTCACATCCTGCATGATGCTGGCAGTCGAAGCCGATGGTCATGAGATCGTGACCATCGAAGGGCTGAAAAAGGACGGCGTATTGCATCCGCTGCAGAGAGAATTCATTGACAAGTGGGCGCTGCAGTGCGGTTTCTGCACTCCGGGCATGATCATGTCAGCAGTATCTCTGCTCAATGAAAATCCGCATCCGACGGAAGAGGAAATCCGTGAAGGAATCTCCGGTAACCTTTGCAGATGCACAGGTTATGTGAAGATCGTAGAGGCAATCGATTCCGCCGCGAAGATCATGGCGAAGGAGGTGGCTAAATAATGGCAATGACAAGATCCGAATACTGGGAAGAGATAAGAAGCGTCTACAAGGATCCTAAGGATTATGTGCTGGCAGGACAGGGCAACGCTTATGTCCGTATCGACGCAGAAGCCAAGGTAACAGGCGCAGCAGTCTATACTGATGACGTATATCTTCCTGAAACATGGTATTGCAAGCTGGTGCATTCACCATACGCACATGCGCTCATCAAGAGTATCGATTTCACAGAAGCCGCCAAGGTTCCTGGCGTCAAGGGATTCCTGACGGGCGCAGACTTCCCGGAAGGCCATAACCTGGGCAACCCGGAAGCGTTCAAGGAACTGGCTGACAAGGAGCCGCTCTGCCGCAAGAAGGTCCGTATGGAAGGCGATGAAGTCGCTGCTGTATGCGCAACCACAGAAGAAGCGGCCGAGGAAGCAGCTGCACTGGTCAAGGTCGAGTATGAACCGCTGCCGGTACTGCTGGATCCATTCGATGCAATGGCACTGGATGCAGAGCCGATCCATTATCCGGCCGACCAGCCTGGCACGGCGAACAACCTGTCCATCTTCACCGTCATGAGCGCTGGAGACCCGGACAAGTGCTTCGAAGAAGCAGATTATACAGACCTGTCATACTACAAGACACAGGAAATGGTGCATGCAGCCATTGAGCCACACGGAGCTATCGCGAAATATGAGAATGGCGAATACACAATCTGGTCAACGACGCAGGGCGCTTACGTATCCAGATACTGGGTCGCATGGGGCCTGGGCGTTCCGGAATCACAGGTTCGCCTGATCAAGCCGATGATGGGCGGCGGTTTCGGCGGCAAGCTGGACGTATTCGCACACGAACTGTGCCCATGCAAGTTCGCAGAGAGAACAGGACATCCAGTCAAGTGCATCCTGAAGAGAGACGAAGTCTTCAAGTGCACCAGAACCAGACACCCAATCTCATTCCAGATCGAATCCGCCTTCACAAAGGAAGGAAAACTTCTGGCCAAGAGATGCAGACACATCCTGGACGGCGGCGCCTACGGCGGATCCGGTATCGCAGCCAACACGCTGTCACTGATTTGCGCTACATTCCCGTACAAAGTCGAAAACATCGACATGATTGCGAGACGTCCGTACACGAACCATCCGGCATCCGGCGCGATGAGAGGATATTCTGCATGTCAGGTGCACTTCGCACATGAGATCCATATGGACGAAGTTGCGAACAACCTGGGAATTGATCCGGTTGAACTGAGACATATGAACGAGATCACACCGTACTACACTGGCCCGACAGGCCTGGAATTCACCTCCTGTCGGTTCAAGGAATGTATGGATGCCTGCGCAGAGTACATCGACTGGGACAACAGATGGAGATACCCGAAGGGCAGCGGCGAAGCGATCGGATTCTCAGGATCCGGCTTCATGTCCGGTACAGGATTCCCGGTTCTGGTTACACCGCACTACTGCTCCGCAACGACAATGGTTCGTCTGAACAGAGAAGGTTACGCAGTCGTATTCACCGGCGCCAATGACATCGGTCAGGGCTGTGATACTGTCATGACCATGATCGTCGCAGAAGAACTCGGTCTGAATATGGACGAAGTCAAGTGTGTACAGTCCGATACGACGACAACGCCTTGGGATGCAGGTTCCTTCGGATCCCGTGTTACATTTCTGGGCGGAAACGCATGCCACCACGCTGTCGGTGATGCCAAGCTGAAACTGCTGAAGCACTGGGCCGAAGAGTGGGGATGCAAGCCGCAGGATATCCAGATGGCTGACCACAGAGTCTTCATTCCGGGCGATGC
>SVCS01000014.1 GCA_015058205.1 Clostridiales bacterium | reverse complement strand
ATTGGATGCGGACAGTGCTTCAAGAGCTGCCCTAAGGATGCATTTTATTTCGAACCATACGATGGCAACAAGCTCGGAAAAGTTGCTGCTATCGGACCTAGCTGCGATTTCTGTAATCAGTGTCTGACTTCATGTAGGTTCGGTGCTATCGAAGAAAAGAAGATTGAAGTACAGGCTGACCTGGGCGATTACAAGCACGTTTGGGTATATGCTGAGCAGAGAGACGGCAAACTCATGAACGTAGCGCTCGAGCTGATCGGCGAAGGCCACAGACTGGCTAAGGAAATCAGCGATGATACAGAAGTATGCGCAGTTCTGATCGGATCAGAAGAAGACATCGCTCCTCTGGCTGCAGAGTGCTTCAAGTATGGTGCAGAGAAGGTTTACAAGATTGCAAGCCCTGTTCTGCAGCACTACACAACTGATGGATACACTTATGCACTGAAGGAAGCTATCGATGAGTACAAGCCTGAGATCGTTCTCTACGGCGCAACTCACATCGGTCGTGACTTCGCTCCAAGAATCGCTGCAAGATGCAACACTGGTCTGACTGCAGATTGCACAAGACTGGACGTTAAGGTATCAAGCTACATCGAGTATGCTAAGAAGAACACAACTCTGGATACTTCCACACTGGATCCTAACGACCCATCAACTGGAATCAAGCAGACTCGTCCTGCATTCGGTGGTAACCTGATGGCTACTATCATCTGCCCGAGAACTAGACCTCAGATGTCAACAGTTCGTCCTGGCGTAATGCAGAAGAGAGAGCCGGTTGAAGGCGCAACTGGTGAGATCATCGAAGTTAAGACTACTGTTTCAGAAGACGACATCAACATCAAGATCAAGGACGTTGTTAAGTCCGCTAAGGAAATGGTATCCCTGACTGACGCTGACATCATCTGCTCAGGCGGAAGAGGACTCGGCGATCCATCAGGATTCGAGCTCATCAAGAAGTTCGCTGACAAGGTTGGCGGAGTTGTAGGTTCATCCCGTGCAGCAGTAGATGCTGGCTGGATCGATCACTCACACCAGGTTGGACAGACTGGTACAACAGTTAAGCCTAAGATCTACTTCGCTTGCGGTATCTCCGGCGCTATCCAGCATCTGGCAGGAATGCAGACTTCAGAGTGCATCGTTGCAATCAACAAGGATTCAGATGCTCCTATCTTCGACGTTGCTGACTACGGTATCGTAGGCGACCTGTACAAGGTAGTTCCAGAAATCATTGCTGAGTGGGACAACGCAGAGGCTCTGTATGATGCTTCAACTAAATAAACGATCAACAAAAATACACCATAAAATCAGTTGAAAGTTCAATACAATATAAAGGATGCTGCAATTGCAGCATCCTTTCTTTTTATTTGCTGGATTGCCGGAGAGTGCTGCGGCTTTCGTCCTCGTCGCGGGCAACTGCAACGACTCGTTCACATGAAACAGAACGTCAGGCAAACTTGCAGCAGACGCTGCTCAAACATGCCTGACGTTTCGCTGTTTCATTTGTTCACTTCGTCTGCAGTTGCAACCGCTCCTGTGGAAACAGCCGCGGCACTCTCCAGCAATCCAACAGAAGAGCAGAGAGATGCTGGAACTTGAGTATTCATTGTGTTTAACCCTGCTAGGAAGTGCCTAAGGCGATATCCGCAGAAGCAGGTACAATCATATGTGAAATGAACTTAGAAAACAAAAACCCCAGACACTGTTTGAGCGGTGAAGCCGCAAGTTTGTCTGGGGTTTTGTGTTTTCTGTGAATGGAACATTTATGATTGTCTGCGACGAGGACGTAGCCGTGGTACTTCCTAGCAGGATCAAACATAAATGTTAATTTGCAGAATGATTATTTGCTGTATTCAGGATAGAAGTTGTCTGATCTGGTGAGCGTTGGTTTTGGTGCCGGATCCAGCTTCTGATCTTCGATTCCGAGAATCTTTTCAGCAGGTACCCATGGGCGATTCTGAATGCCGCTTGTCTCTTCGTGGGTGAGGTAACCGCGGTATGCTGTCAGACTTCTTCTCAGGAAGCCGTCTCTCACACACGCTCCCGCAACACCATTCTTGATAATATTTCTGAAGTGTGGGAGCACAGATGCTGCATAGGAAACGGATGTTGATCCGGCGATTGCTCCCGGGATATTGCTGACACAGTAGTGGACAACGCCTTCCTCGATATAGGTTGGGTTCTCATGCGTCGTTTCATGGAATGTTTCAATACAGCCATAGTCATTGCTGATATCCACGATTACAGAACCTCGTTTCATGGAAGCAACCATTGCGCGATCGATCATGAAATCTTTGGCATCCTTCGGCCAACGGACACAGTTGATAACCAGATCCGTCGATGGCAGGATGTTCTGCAAATTGACGCGGTTTGAAATAATCGTTGAGATTTTGCCGTTGTATTTGCTGCTGATATCACGGAGGACACCTACGTTTACGTCAGCAACAGTAACCTGACATCCTATGTTGACAAGCACTTCGATCGCTGCTTTACCGACGATACCGCATCCGCAGACGACTGCTCTAACACCAGGTGCGCCAGCGAGTCCTGAAGCGAATTTTCCGCTTCCGCCATTGGTGCTCATCATTGACCAGAGACCCATGAATGCGCCTGCTTTACCGGCAGCTTCACAGTTCGGAGAACCGAATCTATGGGAATCTTCAGCAGTGAATGCGATGACTTTTTTCTCTAGCAGCACATCAACTTCTTCCTTATGGGCAGCAGGGTGGATGCAGGTGTAAATGATCTGACCTTCTCTGAGGTAGTCATATTCACTTGGCTCGATTTCCTTTACTTTGGCAATAAAGTCGCATTCTTTCCAGATGGTTTCATTATCTGCTACGACAGTTGCGCCTGCCTTTGCATATTCGTCATCATCGAAACCCGCTTTGAATCCTGCGCCGCTGCATACGAACACTTCATTGCCGTCAGCAACGAGGATGCCGACTTCCGTTGGAGTAGCGATGACACGGAATTCACCGTTCTTGATATCCTTCAGTATTCCGAATTTCATTATAGTCCTCCATTTTATCTATACTACTGACAGTTTGAAATGCTGTCAGTCAATGTACTGCTTAAGGTGGGTGAGGGGGAGACCGACGACATTGTCGTAATCGCCCTCAATATGGTCAATATACTTACTGAATGTTCCCTGGATAGCATATCCGCCGGCCTTATCATAAGGTTCATCTGTTTTTACATAGGCCTTAAGCTCTTCGTTGGAATAGGATTTAAAGAAGACTTCAGAATCCTCATAAAAACAACTGGTATGTCTCACGCCGTCGGTAAGCTCATACTGTCCCGCATTTTCAAGCTTCATCTGTCCATAGTAGGAGATGCGGCATACACAGCAACCGGTTACCACATGATGTGATGTGCCTCTGAGACGGCTCAGAATGGCGTATGCGTCGTTTTCATTAGAAGGCTTGCCGATTATGCTGCCGTCCTGCACAACTACGGTATCAGCAGCGATGATGATGATATCTTCACCGGCAGGCGGCCAGTCGCGATTGACGGAAAAACGCACCGGATCGCGGACCGTCACACCGTCTTCTGAAACGGGAATGATTTCATCAGCAACAGCAAAAGCCTTCGTCATGGCCAAATACATTGTCGCAGTTTCAGGCTTCATGTCGAAGGGCAGTTTTTCTATGATTGATGCCGGCTTGACCACTGGGTCATAGCCGGCATTATGTAACATTTCTATGCGCCTCGGTGAGGCAGATGCTAATATGATCATTGTGTATACCTTATGGTGTTGGAGGATCTGTTGGAGGATCTGTTGGAGGATCTGTTGGAGGATCCGGTGTTGGTGTCGTATCAGGCTCTGTAACAGGAGTTGCTGTAGTGCCCTGTGTTGCAGGCGGCAGCGTTACAGGCGTCGATGACGATGATTGCGTTTCCTCCTTGCTCTTCTTCGTCTTTGTCTTCTTCTTTGCAACCTTAGAGTAAGTGCCTTCCGTATAGTATTCGCCGTTTACCTGTGTTACGTTTGAAGGCTTCTCTGAGAAGCTGGCCCTCGGAAGATCCGCACAGACACGTTCCATAATGGCAGCCCAGAATCCGGCAGCCTTATAGGAGTAGTTGGATACTGACATGTTGATATCGTTGCCCATCCACAGTGCCATAGAGTAGTATGGCGTAAATCCGGAGAACCAGATATCATACATGTTACTTGTTGTACCTGTCTTACCGCCGGCAGGCTGTGAGTTGATGTATGCGCTGCGGCCGATACCCTTGGTAACAACAGTATGAAGAACATCCGTCATGATCCATGCTACGCCCGGATCATATACCTGGGTCTCTTCTGCCTGCTTTTCGAAGAGTATATTGTTGTTTGAGTCAAGCACTTTAGTGTAGAAAATCGGTGTCTTATATACGCCTCCGTTTACGAAAGTCTCATATGCAGCAGCCTCTTCAAGAGGGGTCAGACCATAAGTCAGACCACCGAGAGAGATTGCAGCCGGGTTGCAGTCACTTTCATCATTGAGGGTTGTAATGCCGACTTTCTTAAGCATATCCAAACAGTAGTCTGCGCCTTCGTTGCGGTCGATCTGCTGGAATATCTTATAGGAGCATACGTTCAGAGACTGCTGGAGTGCTTCTCTGACCGTAGTAGGGCCGTGGTATCCGCCATCATCGTTCTTCGGCCAGACTTTGCCGTTTCCATCCTTGGTGACGGAGTCGTTGATGACGCTTCCGGCAGTTACATATTTACCCCAATCAGATCCCTCACTGGTATCCAGGCTAAGTCTCTTGTTTGCTTTCTGATATTCATAACTCATCTGAAGAGCAGGACCATACACTGCAATCGGCTTGATGGAGGAACCAGGCTGACGAGGGTTAACAGCTCTGTTGTATAGCTGTTTGCCAGTAGCACCGCGGCCTCCCATCATGCCTTTGACTTCACCAGTTTTATTTTCGATAATGACTGCAGCAGCCTGAGGCTGACGGATTTTCTGCTTAAGTGTAAAGTTGTCTTCCGATACTTTCATGCCACTATCTGTTTTCTTGAAGAATTCAGGATAGTCTGTAAAGAACTGGGCTGAAACAATACAGTTTCCGTTGCTATCGAGAGTCTTGTATTCAGCAGGAATAGAAAGAGCACCGCTTTCAATAAAGTAGAACTTTCCGTCGTCTTCCTTCTTGTACATACTCTTGAACTCAACACTGATATCATCGCCTGTTGAGGAAGTTGTTTCATAGAAATTCAGCCTCTTGTCTTTGAGTATCGTCATGCTTCCATCAGAATTCATCTGGTACTCGTCTGGTGAGAGGGTGAAGCTTTCATCCTGAATGTAATTTGAGTAAGCGTACGCAAGGACGACGCCGTTCTCACTTATGAGGTTGTTGTCCTCATTGGTTCTTGTGTAGGAAATGCTAGTGAAGTTATCGTCATCAGCAAATTCCTCCTCCATGATTCCCTGAATCTTGGAATCCATGGAAGTGTAGATCTTGAGACCCTTGGTGTAAACCATGTTCTCGGCATCATTTTCGGATACGCCGTACTCTTCCATGATATCGTCGATCAGCTGCTCGAGTGCATAGTCTGTAAAGTATGAAGTCTTGCTTGCATCAGCAGCCGCTCCGATTTTAATTTCATCCTTGATATCATGACCCAAAGCTTCATCACGTTCCTGCTCGGTGATGGAGCCATTGCTGCACATATTGTTCAGGATATATTCTCTTCTGTCTTTTGTCAGATCTCCGTTGTAGAGATAGGTGACAGTTGAAGTCTTTTTGATTTTAGGCAGTGAAGTCTGCGTATTGTAGTAATCTGAATAAACCAGGGCGTACACGTCAGGTGACTGCGGCAGGGCCGCTAAAGCAGCACACTGTTCAAGATTCAGTTCACTTGCTTTTTTGGAGAAATATGATTCCGCAGCAGCTTCTACACCATAAGAGTTGAACCCGAGATAGATGGTATTGAGGTAAGCCTCCATGATCTGTTCCTTGGACAGATCCTTTTCGAGCACAATGGTGCAGTACATCTCCGTAATCTTACGTGAGAGGGTACGTTGGCTCTTGATCTCTGACAGATATACGTTTCTGGCCAGCTGCTGTGTTACAGTGGAAGTACCACTGACTTCACCTCCGCCGAAGAGACTTTCTTTCACAGCACCGATCATACGGATAAAGTTGAATCCATTGTGCGTCCAGAACTTATGGTCCTCGATGGCAATGACAGCATTGACCATGTTTTCAGGAATGTCCTTATACTTGATAACGGTTCGGTTGCCGTCGGAGAAGTAGAGACTCTCGATTTCATTGCCGTCGGTATCATACATGATGGAACGCTGGCTGATCTGTGAATAAATATCATCCGTATTGATGGCAGGTGCCTTAAGGAAGATGATGCCGACATAAACACCCACTGCAAAGACTGCAATGAGAGCAATTGTAATTACGGTTTTGAGAATCGCCATGCCAGGACTATCTTTCTTCATAGGTTTGCGCTTCGTCTGTCCGGATGCGCTGCCTCCGAACTTTGAAGATGTGGCAATTGCTTTGGCCTTGGCGTTGGAAAAATTCTTTTTGGCTTTTGACGCCGCAGCCTTCTTTGGTTTAGCGCTTTTGACCTTAGTGCTTTTTGCCTTAGCACCTTTATTCTTATCGCTTCTGCGCTGTCTCTTGGTTGCAGCCTTATCAGAACCGGATGTTTTCTTATCAGAGCGATAGCTGGAAGCAGAACCATAAGAGTATTCTGCATCAGCAGCATCAGCACTGTATGTATCGGTTTCAGAAATCTTGTTTTTCTTATCAGCTATTTCATCGAACTTTGCGAAGAAATCATCGTTTGTTTCATTATACTTGTCAGACAAAATACTATCCTCCGAACTTAGATTTTACATACATCAAAATTATATCATAGGCTGAGGGTTTTATGTGATAAAGAATGAAAAAAATAAATGGAAATAAAAGGGAATCGTCCTTGTATTTGACATTTGTATGTGATACATTCAGATAAGGGGTTACAGGGAGATGATAAGAAGACCGATGCTTTTCGCCGCTTCAGGGTGTGCGGCGTCTGTTATGATTTCTTACTATGCAGGGGTTGCAATCGCCACCTTGGTGATTTGTTCGTTTCCCCTGTATTATCTATTGCATGCAAAGGCAGCAGATCCCAGACTGAAACGCATTGCCGCAGTCACACTTGTGGCATATTGTCTTGGTATGTTTTCCTTTTGGCATGAGGATAGGCTCCTTGAGATCGAGGAGCAGCAGCTGGAAGGAAACAGTTTGTATGGCGAAGTCAAGGATTGCGGGAGAAGGACGAATCAGCAAGGTGAGTCATACCTGCGGATCGTCATACAATCTGAGCAAGGGAGGATTCTTGCCAAATGCTATGAGGCCTGCCAGGGAACAGAAGATGTGATTCCGGGAAGCTTAGTCAGTATCACAGGAGAGACGAAAGTACCAGAGGGCAGACGTAATCCTGGATGTTTTGACTATGCCTTGTATTTGAAATCATTAGGTATTACGAGAACTGTGACATGCAGCGAAGTGGACGTGCATGGGCAGAGGCAGTTCAGTCAAGACCCTGCAGCCTTTGCGGAAGGAATTGTTTACCGTTTCAAGGAGCAGTTCCTGGAGAGACTGTCAGATCAAACCGATGATCAGACTGGATCTGTCATCAGAGCAATCATGTTTGGTGACAAAGGAAATCTGGATGAGGATGTTTTGGAGACATTTCAGAAGAATGGAACGGCGCACATTCTGGCCGTCAGCGGTCTTCATATCGGAATAATATATGGATTCATATTGAAACTGTGGCGATGGAGGAGAAGATGGGCGTTCTTCGCGTTCAATATGAGTTTCTTCCTGCTGTACGCAATGGCATCCGGGTTTTCTCCATCTGTTACAAGAGCCGTCCTTATGGTATTGCTGCATATCTTTGCGGGAATTACCGGCAAACGTTATGACCTTGTCAACGCCGCTTTTTTTGTTTTTCTTGTCGTTATATTGAGAAATCCCTTTATGCTCTTCAATACGGGATTTCAAATGTCTCTTCTGGCAGTGCTCACTATCGCCTTGTTTCTGCCGTATTTCAGCAGGTTTTATTCCGGCGTTTTTCTGGCGTGTATTGTGGTGCAGGCAGGACTTGGTCCATTCCTCATCTATCAGTTCAACTATCTTTCCATTCTGGCGATCATCGTCAATGTGCCTGTAGTAGCACTTGCAGGCGTCATTGTTCCTGCGTCGCTGACGAGCATGGCAGTAAGCATGACTCCATTATTCAATCCGATGGCACATTTCCTGAAACCACTGTGTCATGTTATGGTCAGATTCAACGAAGTGACACAAATAGATGGCATCACATCCTTTCAGGTGCCGTCTCCTCCTTTATGGGCCATGGCCGCCTATTATCTCTGTCTCCTGTTTTTCGCAACAGAAGAAGGTCGGCTTCAGCTGATCAGAACAGTAAACAAAAGAATGTATGTTATGAGAACACTCCTGCTGATGATTGCTCTCAGTTTAAGCTTTCAAGCCTTTGCATCAGATGGGTTCAGGAATTGTGATATTACCTTTGTCGATGTAGGACAAGGAGACTGTGTCTGTGTAAAAACAGATGGCGGATTATTGGAAAAAGAGAAATGTTTTCTGTTCGATGGAGGCGGAAGTGCAGATTACAATATAGGCAGGAATACATTACGAAGCTACCTTCTCAAAAATGGAGTCTCTCATGTAGACGGAGCATTTGTGACACATCTGCACATGGATCACTACAAGGGGATATGTGAACTTGCCCACGAAGGAATGATAGACAAATTATATGTATATGAGGCGAACAAGTTGAAGCAGATGCAGATGATGGAAGAAACAGGCCTTGATGAAACGCAGTTTGTGTACCTGGGGAAGGGAGATCGCATTAGTTTACGTAAAAACAGTTCTGTTTATTTAGATGTTTTGCATCCAGATCGTAAATCCGATGGTGAATATCAGAAAATGATTGCGGAAGAGACCGATGAAAACCTGCTGAGTCTTGTATTTAAGATTACGTTTTCCGGAAGCAAAGGCAATACTTCACTTTTGGTCACAGGTGATATGGGAGAAGAAGGAGAGTCAGAAATGGTCAGGAATTACAGCTGTCGTGCATCTGGTCCATCATCATCGGAATTGTGTTCAGAAATCCTCAAAGTTGGACATCACGGCAGCAAAACCAGCAGTTCTGATTCGTTTCTGGAAGCAGTACAGCCGGATTTCGCTGTGATTCAGGTGGGAAAAAACAATATGTATGGCCATCCAACGCAGGAAGCGATGCAGCGCCTTGCTGATGCAGGGGCTGTTATTTTCCGCAATGATCTTATGGGCGCGGTGGGATTTGAAATAAAAAATGGTGAAGTTGTAAGCATCAAGAAGATGATTAATGATGAATAGAACCGTCATTCATGGTATAATCACGCTGCGGGGGTTATTATGGCTTACAACGAAGAAAAACACGCATTTGAACAGCTTACAGCGGATATGAAATCAGGTGACATACCCGCAGTTGTCATACTTAGAGGCAGCGAGGAATACCTGGTTGATTTTTATGCGGAAACACTGATTGATAAGTTTGTAAGCAAAGAGTGCAGGATGCTTGATCTGACTACCTTTGAGAGAGATAAGGCTTCTGTACAGGATATCATTGGAAATCTGGAGACCCTTCCGTTTATGTCGGAACGAAAAGTCGTCTATCTCCCGGAGTTCTTTGATGATAGAGGAAGAATGCCGAAGGCGATTGAACGGGGGACAAATGATAAGAAAGAACTGGCAGAGCAGTTGGAAAAAATAGATCCCGCAACAACGTTATTGATCATCACAGCTGCGAATTCTGAGGATTACAAAGCGGAAAAGCTAGTAAAGGACTCTGAATTATACAAAAAAGTATCAAAACAGGGCAGGAAGGGAATCGGCAGAGTATATGACTTCGGTCCCCTCAGCAGGAAACAGCTCAGCGGTTTTATCGAAAAACGATTCAGGGCTGCAGGCAAAAGCTACAGACCCGGCATTGTATCCATGGTCATTAAGGAAACGGGCTATGAAAGCCGGGATAATGATTACGGTCTTTATGAACTGAACAACGATTTGCGTAAAATCATTGCATATTGCGGTGATGCACAGGAGATCACACCGCAGGATGTATCAGAAGTCATTGGGACCAGCCCTGAAAAAAATGTCTTCCGGATGATTGATGCCATGACACTGAGCAGGAAGGATGAAGCGTTCAGGCTTTTACATTATCTGCTTCAGGACGGTACCTCGGAGATGAGCATTCTGGCTATGATTACAGAACAGTTGGAAATCATGCTCACTGCCTGTGAGATGAAAGACGAAGGGAAAAGCCTTGGGGAGATTCAAAAGACGCTTTCCGGCGGATATCTGGGAAAGAGAAGAATCGCAGAATTTCGAACGAAGAAAGCACTTGAGAGCGGCAGCCGTCTTGGAATGAGCAACCTCAGAAGAGCGCTCAGGACGGGATACAAGACAGAGGAGAATATCAAATCAGGGTTGATGCCTGGACGGCTGGCTCTGGAATACTTTATTGGAAATATGTAATGGAGAACAGGAAGACACAACTCAAAGCAGATATGATGCTCATGCTGGTGACACTGGGATGGGGCGTATCGTATTTTATGATGGACCTATGTCTGCAGGAAATCGATCCTTTGACACTGAATGCGTTCCGGTTTCTCGGTGCTTTTGTTGTGGCTTGGCTGCTGACAGCGAAGCGGGTGATTCATGTAAACAGGATGACATTGAAGTATGCATTCCTTGTTTCACTATCGCTGGTCGTTGTATATATTGGCGCAACCTACGGAGTGAAATACACATCACAGTCAAATGCAGGGTTTTTATGCGGGACAGCTGTGATTTTCACACCGATACTGGCGTTCTTTTTCAAGAAGGTCGTGCCGGAAAAGAAGATTATATTTGTCGTTTTACTGTGTACTGCAGGGATGGCACTGCTGACGCTCAATGAGCATATGCGCGTGGCTTCCGGAGATATCCTTTGCCTCATGTGCGGTCTGTTTTATGCAGTGGATCTGCTGATCAATGAAGCAGGAGTGCGGCATGATGATGTGGATGCTTACCAGCTCGGCATATATCAGCTTGGATTTACAGGCGTATGGATGCTCATACTCGCTTTGATTTTTGAGGATGTGAGTCTCCCTCAGAGCGGCGGATGCTGGGCGTCACTGATATTCCTGACCGTGTTCTGCACAGGGATTGCATATATTGCGCAGGTGATCGGACAACAGTATACAACGGCGACTCACGTGGGTGTCATTTTCACGCTGGAACCCGTTTTTGCGGCAATTGTAGCATATCTCTTCGCAGGCGAACGACTGCTGCCGCGCAGTTATATCGGAATGGTCATGATGCTTGCGAGTATATTGATCATGGAAGTAGGATCATCAACAGAAAAGAAAGATGAGATAGATACAGGAGAGGAAAGATGAGTAAAGCACTTAAGATAGGCAACATCCAAATAGGCGGCGGTCATTTCGCATTGATTGCCGGACCATGCACCGTAGAATCTGAAACGCAGATCCTGGAAGTGGCGAAGAGCGTCAAACAATCAGGCGCATCCCTTCTCAGAGGCGGTGCATTCAAGGGAAGAACTTCTCCATACGATTTTCAGGGACTTGGTGAGGAAGGCATCAGGCTTCTGCTGAAGGCAAAAGAAACTACCGGTATGCCTGTCGTGTCTGAAATCGTCAGCGAAAATCATCTTTCATTGTTTGAAGATATCGACGTGATTCAGGTCGGCGCAAGAAACATGCAGAATTTTGAACTGCTGAGAGCCCTTGGAAAGACAGATAAAGTCATTCTGCTCAAGAGAGGCATGACAAACACGCTCAGGGAGCTGCTGATGAGTGCTGAGTACATTATTTCAGAAGGGAATCATAAAGTTATCCTGTGCGAGAGAGGCATCAGGACATTTGAAGCATATACTAGGTATACCCTCGATCTTTCTGCAGTTCCTGCGCTGAAGGAAATGACAGATCTGCCTGTCGTTGTAGATCCAAGTCATGCTGCAGGAAAGTCTTCACTCGTTACATCCATGGCGCTTGCAGCAGCGGCGTCAGGAGCTGACGGGGTCATGATCGAAGTGCATAATGATCCTTCTAAAGCTCTTTGCGATGGAGCACAGGCGCTCACGCCGCAGGCCTTTGATGAGGCTGCGCATAAAATCATGAAAATCAGAGAGGCAATCGGCTGATGACAACTTCTTTTGGAGAAAAGGTAAAAATCGAAGTATATGGAAAGTCCCACGGGCCATGCGTCGGCGTTAGAATAGACGGCGTTCCGGAAGGACTTTCTTTTGATGCTGCAGTTTTGCAGCAGTTCCTTGACCGCCGTGCGCCGGGTGTAAATGACTGGTCCACCGCAAGAAAGGAAAAGGACATACCGCAATTTATCTCCGGTGTTTCCGAGAAAGAGGAAGGCATCTTTTTCACAGACGGAAGTGTAATAGAAGCAGTCATTGAAAATTCCGATGTACGTCATTCGGATTATGAAGATACGGTTGCTGTACCAAGACCATCCCATGCGGATTATCCGGCATGGGTGAAGTACGGCGAAATCGAACCAGGCGGAGGACCCTTCAGCGGCAGATTGACAGCACCTCTCTGCGTTGCAGGCGGCCTCTGTCTTCAGTGGCTTCAGAAACAGGGCATTGATGTCAAAGCGCATATTTACGCCATCGGAGATGTCAAGGACGCAGCGATTACTGCTGAAAGCCAGGTTGCGAAAGACTTCCCAGTCGTTGATCCTGTTGCAGGCGAGTGGATGAAGGAACTGATTGCGGGAGTGAAAGGGGATGAAGACTCCATAGGAGGAAGCATTGAGTGTATGATCACAGGACTGCCGGCAGGTTTAGGTGAGCCTGTGTTCGGCAGTCTGGAGAGCAGGATATGCCAGACAGTGTTTGCTGTTCCCGCTGTGAAAGGAATTGAGTTTGGCGCTGGTTTTGCTGCGGCCAGAATGAAGGGGTCCGAGAACAATGATCCCTTTGATATCAGAAATGGGAAAGTCGTCACAAGGACAAACAACCACGGAGGTATCCTGGGCGGTCTGACATCCGGTATGCCGGTTGTGTTCCGGACCGCGATCAAACCGACACCGTCAATCGGGAAAGAGCAGCACAGTGTTGATCTGGAAGAAATGAGACCTGTAAAACTGAAAATCATCGGAAGACATGACCCATGTATCGTTCCAAGAGCGATCCCATGCATTGAGGCTGCAGCTGCCATAGCGGTATTTGATATGCTGCTGGAAGAGCGTACGCCTGAAGACCTGAGAGATTACAGGGAGCAGATCGATAGCATTGATGAAGAAATTACAGAGCTCTTAGGGAAGCGCTTTGACGTTGTGAAAGACATTGCTGATTTCAAGGAGAAAAACGGACTTCCAGTGCTGGATGCTGCCAGAGAAAAGGAGAAGACAGATAGATTGGAAAGCCTTTGCGACGGAGAAAAGAGATCATACGTTACAGAGGTGATGAAGGAAATCATGGCGCAGAGCAGAAGATATCAGCATGACAACAGGCTTGAATATGGTCTTCTCGGGAGAAAGCTCGGGCACAGCTATTCTCCTCAGGTCCATAAAATCATTGGCGGTTATGAGTTCGGACTCTTTGAGCGCGAACCGGAAGAACTGGATGCATTCTTCAGGGAAGGGGCTTTCAGAGGAATCACTGTCACGATGCCATACAAAAAAGAGGTCATCAGATACTGCAGCCGGCTGTCTGACAGGGCGCAGCGCTGCGGCAGTGTGAACACCATTGTGAAATGTGATGACGGGACTTACTATGGTGATAATACAGACTACTACGGGTTCCTGCGAACTGTGGAAGATTCCGGTGTAAACGTGAGCGGTGCGAAGGCAATTGTTCTCGGCAGCGGCGGCGTTTCCGGGTCAGTTGTGAAGGTGCTGGAAGATCTGGGGGCCGAGCCAGTCAGCGTGATTTCCAGAAAAGGACCTGATCATTATGGGAATCTGAACAAACATGCCGATGCGAAGATCGTTGTGAACACAACACCTGTCGGAATGTATCCGAATGCCGGTCAGGCCGTCATTGACATTCGGGATTTTCCTGAATGCGAGGCCGTTTACGATCTCATCTACAATCCGCTGCGGACGAAACTCATGCTGGATGCACGCAAATCAGGCATCAAGGCATTCGGCGGATTTCATATGCTTGCGGCACAAGCTGCAAAGGCAAGTCAGCTTTTTCTGGGAAAAGAGATAGATACAGCGTATGAAACACAGCGTGCCTGCAGCCAGCTGAAGGGGCAAATCGAAAATATTGTTCTCATTGGTATGCCTGGATGCGGCAAGACAACAGCAGGGAGAATCCTGGCAAAACTGATGGAAAAGCGTTTTGTTGACTGCGATGAGATGATCCGAGACATCTACGGATGTGACGCGGGAGAAATCATCATGGAAACAAGCGTTGATTATTTCCGCAGTATAGAATCCGCAATCATCAGAAAGGTTATGCGAAGAGAGGCCGGGGACGAGGAAATTACACCCGGAATCGTATTCGCCGCAGGAGGTGGATGTGTTGAGAGAGAAGAGAATATGGTGCCTTTACTTGAAAACAGTGTAGCAGTTTATCTGGAGAGGGATTTGGCGGAACTATCCGTTGAGGGTCGTCCTGTTTCCCAGATGGATGGCCTGCAGGCTGTATTTGAGAGACGAAAAGACATCTATGAACTTTGGAGCGACATCAGGGTAGATGTCAGTGGAAAAGATCCTGAACAAACGGCAGCGGATCTCGCAGAGATAATCAGAAACAGATAGGAAAAAACAATGAGAATCATAGTCATCAATGGACCAAATTTAAATATGATAGGAATCAGAGAGCCTGAAATCTACGGACGGCAGACCTATGACGATCTGGTTGCATTTATCAAGGATGCTTTTGAAGAAGCCGGTGTAGAAGGGGATATTTATCAGTCCAATCATGAGGGAGAAATCGTGGACTTCATACAGCAGGCATATCAGAAAGCGGACGGAATCGTTCTGAATGCAGGCGCTTATACGCATACGAGTATTGCGATTCTGGATGCCTTGAAAGCAGTGGATATTCCAACGGTGGAAGTCCATCTGACAGATACGGAAAACCGTGAAGCGTTCAGAAAGACATCGTATGTTTCCATTTTTGCAGAGAGAATGATCAAAGGGAAGGGGTTTGAAGGATATCGTGAGGCAATCAGATATCTAGCCCAATCCGGCAGGAATGAAGATGCCTGAACCGCATATATTGTATACATGATTTTAATACATAGACTTTCTGTTTTAGGTTTGATACACTATCATACAGCAGAAAGTCTTTTTTAATGTATGATAAAAAAGACATGTTAAGTTACGTCTTGGATATTGTATACAAGATTTATCTGCGGTACAATAAGCTAGATATGTTCCGAAATAACGGACATAAGAAGGTGGATAAACAGGAGGAATATTATCATGAGCGAAAAAGCTTGCAACTGCGGCTGCGCAGGTGATAGAGCGGCTCAGTTCACAGAACTTGCCCCTACGCTTGAGCAGTATGCTAAAGTGCCTGGCAGTCTGATTACCATTCTGCAGAAAACTCAGGAAATCTATGGGTATCTTTCCCTGGATGCAATCAATTACATTTCTGAGTGCACTGGTATCAAACCTGCCAAAATCTATGGAGTAGCGACTTTCTACGCACAGTTCAGACTTCAGCCGATTGGTAAGTATCTCATCATGCTCTGCAAGGGTACTGCGTGCCACGTAAACGGAGCAGATATGATCGAAGAAGCTATCTGCGAACATCTTGAGATTCAGGACGGCGAAACGACAGAAGACGGCATCTTCACACTCAACAATGTTGCGTGTCTGGGATGCTGCTCACTGGCGCCTGTTATGATGGTCAAGAGTGCAGAAGGTGATGAAACGTACGGAAACCTCACGAAGGACAAAGTAAAAGAAGTTCTCGATGAGATCCGTGCGAGAGCATAGGAGGTGACAGCATGAGAGTTGTAGTAGGACAGGGCAGCTGTGGTGTCGCCACTGGTGCCAGAAAAACTGCCGCTGAGCTGGAAAAACAGATAGCTGACAAAGGCCTCGACATTCCTGTATCCGTTACAGGATGCGTTGGCACATGCTATCTCGAGCCAATCGTTGACGTATATGATGACAATGATGAACTGACAAGATACGTCAAGGTACAGCCGGATAAGGTAGAAAGAATCGTTGCAGAGCATCTCGCAGGCGGCAAACCGGTTGAAGAAGATGCAATCTCAGACGAAGACAAGCAGTTTATCGAAAAACAGCAGAGAGTCGTTCTGAGAAACTGCGGTGTGATCAATCCTGAAAACATTGATGATTACATTGCAGTAGATGGATACAAAGCCATCGAAAAAGTATTAAAGGAAATGAAACCTGAAGATGTCATTGAAGAGATCAAGGTTTCAGGACTTAGAGGAAGAGGCGGCGCAGGCTTCCCGACATGGTTCAAGTGGAACGCTGCTAAGGCAAGTCCGGGCAACGAGAAGTACATCGTCTGCAATGCTGACGAAGGCGACCCAGGTGCATTCATGGACAGATCCGTCCTGGAGGGCGACCCTCACTCACTGTTGGAAGGCATGATCATCGGCGGATACGCTATGGGAGCATGCGAAGGCATCATCTACTGCCGTGCTGAGTATCCTCTGGCAATCAAGAGACTTGAGATCGCAATGGAGCAGGCAAGAGAGAAGGGATTCCTCGGTAAGAACATCTTCGGAAGCGGATGGGATTTCGATATCAGAATCAAAGCCGGCGCAGGCGCATTCGTATGCGGTGAAGAGACAGCACTGATCGCCTCACTGGAAGGCGAAAGAGGTATGCCTCGTCTGAAACCGCCATTCCCTGCAGCAAAGGGTTACTGGCAGAAGCCGACAAACATCAATAACGTAGAAACATTTGCCAATGTTCCTTGGATCGTTTACAACGGCGGCGCTGCATTCGCAAACTTCGGAACAGAGAAATCACCTGGTACGAAGGTATTCGCTCTTGCCGGAAAGATCAAGAAGGGCGGACTCGTAGAAGTTCCTATGGGTATGACGATCAAAGAAGTCATCTTCGGAATCGGCGGCGGCATCAAGAACGACAAAGAGTTCAAGGCTGTTCAGATGGGCGGTCCATCAGGCGGATGTGTACCAGCAAGTCTGATAGATACACCTGTTACATATGAAGATATCACGAAGACAGGAGCTATTGTTGGTTCTGGCGGTATGATCGTTATGGACGAAGATACCTGCATGGTAGACATGGCAAGATACTTCCTCAACTTCACACGTGATGAGTCATGCGGTAAGTGCAACTACTGCAGAATAGGTACGAAGAGAATGCTGGAGATTCTTGAGAGAATCACAGAAGGCAAAGGTCAGGACGGCGACATTGAGCTGCTCGAGGAACTGGCAAACAAGATCAAGGACGGTTCCATGTGCGGACTGGGACAGACAGCTCCAAACCCTGTACTGACTACGATCAGATACTTCAGAAACGAGTACGAAGATCATATTTACAACCACAAGTGCACTGCGAAGTCCTGCAAGGCACTGATCACCTACAACATTACCGATGCGTGCAAAGGCTGTACACTCTGTGCGAGAAACTGCCCTGTTGACGCAATCTCCGGTAAGGTCAAGGAAGTACACGTTATCGATCATGACAAGTGCATCAAGTGCGGCAAGTGTATGGATCACTGCAAGTTTGGTGCAATCGTGAAGGAATAAGAGAGGAGGTAAATGACAATGGATAAATTCAGACTTAACATTAACGGCAAAGAAGTCACCGGCGTTCCAGGCCAGACCATTCTGGAAGTTGCCAGAGAAAATGATATATTCATTCCTACTCTCTGCTACGATGAAAGAACCAGAATCTATGGATCATGCGGTATCTGCATGTGCGAGGTGGAGGGCAACCCTAAGCTCTGCAAAGCCTGCGCAACAGTCATCGCTCCTGGCATGGTCGTAAGAACAAACACAGAGAGAGTTATCGAATCACGTAAGACAAATCTGGAGCTCCTGCTTTCAAATCATACAGGAGACTGCAGACCGCCATGCGTACTGGCATGTCCTGCACACACTGACTGCCAGGGCTACGTAGGCCTGATTGCAAACGGCGAATACGAAGAAGCTCTGGAACTCGTAAAGGATAAGATTCCTCTTCCTGCATCACTGGGAAGAGTTTGCCCGCATCCTTGTGAAGAAGAATGCAGACGCGGACTGATCGATGAGCCTGTTTCCATTCAGTGGCTCAAGAGATTTGTTGCAGATCAGGATCTGGATGATGTTGATCGCTTCATCCCGGAAGTCGGCGAGGATACAGGCAAGAGCGTAGCAATCATCGGCGGCGGACCAATGGGTCTGTCAGCAGCTTACTTCCTCAGACAGATGGGACATGCTGTAACAGTATTTGAATCCATGCCGAAAGCAGGCGGTATGCTCCGCTATGGAATTCCGGAATACAGACTTCCAAAGGAAGTTCTTGATGATGAAATCGCAACCATCGAGATGATGGGCGCTGAAATCATCACCAACACAAAAGTCGGCGTTGATATTCCGTTTGAGACAATTCACGATGAGTACGATGCAGTTCTTCTCGGTATCGGCGCATGGATCTCAACAGGAACAGGTTGTCCGGGTGAGGATGCTGACGGCGTCATCGGCGGCATCGACTTCCTGCGTAAGGTCGTAAGAAATGAACCGATCGAACTTGGTAAGAAGGTTGCTATCGTAGGCGGCGGAAACACAGCAATGGACGCCTGCAGAACTGCAGTAAGACTTGGTGCTGATGAAGTATATAACATCTACAGAAGAACCAAGGATGAGATGCCTGCTGATATGGTCGAAATCGAAGAAGCAGAGGAAGAAGGCGTTATCTTCAAGAACCTGACAAATCCTCTTGAAATCGTCAAAGACGAAAACGGACATGTAAAGGAAGTCGTTCTTCAGTGCATGGAACTGGGTGAACCTGATGAATCAGGCAGAAGACGTCCTGTTCCTATCGAAGGAAAGACTGAAACGATTGCTCTGGACAACGTTATTCTGGCAATCGGTCAGGCTGTCGACGCAAGCATTTTCGACTGCGATAAGACCAGAAAGGGCGCTATCGCATACGATAAGGAAACATTCATGACATCTGTACCTGGCGTATTTGCAGGCGGAGACTGCGGAAATGATAAGATTTCCATCGCAGTAGAAGCAATTGCAGACGCAAAGAAGGCAACGGATATCATCGACGCTTATCTTGCAGGTGAGACTGTGAAGTACGAACAGCCTTACTTCGTAACAAGAGATGACATCACAGAAAAGACATTCGAAGACAGAGAGAAGATGTGCAGACCTGAAATGCCTCAGCTCAGCCCTGAACAGAGAAAGGGCAACTTCTCAGAAGTGATTCCTGACGGTTATACTCCGGAAGAAGCAGAACAGGAAGCAAACAGATGTCTGGAATGCGGATGTCACGATTACTTCGAGTGTAAGCTGATCGATCTGGCTCACCAGTATGATGTTGAACCATCAAGATTTGCAGGTGACAAGAACACCATCGAATACGATGATGAGCATCCGTTCATCGTCAGAGATCCGAACAAGTGCATTCTGTGCGGTCTTTGTGTAAGAGTCTGTGATGAAGTTATGGGCATCGGTGCTCTCGGACTCGTTCACAGAGGTTTCGATACTGTTGTAAAGCCTAACCTCGAGAAGCCGTTGGCTCTGTCAGGCTGCGTATCCTGCGGACAGTGCGTAAGCGTATGTCCTACAGGCGCGCTGCAGGAGAGAACTACTATGGCTAAGGAAGTTCCGCTCGATACCGTCGAGACAGACACAACATGCTCATACTGCTCCGTCGGGTGCTCCCTGAAGCTCGAATCCTACGGCGACATCCTCGTCAAGGCAAACCCTGACAAGGAGGGTATCGTCAACGCAGGTCTTGCATGCGGCAAGGGCAAGTGGGGATTTGACTGCGCAGTTCTGGAAGACAAGCTGGAAGAGCCTCTCATCAAGGAAGGCGACTCCTTCAGAGAAGCTGATTACCACGAAGCACTGACACTCATCGCGAAGAAGATGCAGTCGACAGCTGCCAAGTACAGCTTCGATCAGATCGGCGTTTCAATCTCAGACAGATATACAAACGAAGAAGCATACGCAATCAAGTCAATGGCAGAAGCAATGGGCGCTAAGATCTTCTCAGCGAACAACCGTGCAAGCGGAATCAAGGATGTCATCGGTCTGGACGCTTCTCCTAACACGATTGATGAACTGCTTTCCACAAACTTCATTCTGGCAATTGGATATAACGCAATTGACAATCCGGTTATCCAGATCAAGATGAAGCAGGCGACAGAAAACGGCGCGAAACTGGCACTCGTCAACCCTGGTGAATTCCCACAGCATCTGAACAACGTAAGCAAGGAAGTTTACGCAGATGATCTGGGATTCCTCAAGGAAATCGCAAAGGCGATCGTAGATTCCGGCAAGGGTGCAGGAATTGAAGGATTTGATGCTTTTGCAGCATCCCTTGAAGGCGTTGCTGTCAGCGACGACGCGAAGGAAATCGCTGATATGTATCTCGGTGCGAAGAAGGCGATGATCGTATTCAACCAGAACCTCGTTTCTGTAGATGCAGCCCGCCTGATTGCAGACATTGCACTTCTGTCCGGACACATCGGAACACCTCGTGATGGTATTCTTCAGGTTAAGGCGAAGAACAATTCACAGGGTCTCGTTGATCTGGGAATCACAGAAGGCGCTGAAGAACTGGAAGGACTCAAAGCACTCTTCGTATTCGGTGAAGAATTCGATGTCGACAGAGATGCGCTG
Organism: Clostridiales bacterium; assembly: GCA_015058205.1. Taxonomy (GTDB): domain Bacteria; phylum Bacillota; class Clostridia; order Peptostreptococcales; family Anaerovoracaceae; genus Lentihominibacter. The sequence continues at coordinate 11,508 of SVCS01000014.1, read as the reverse complement.
GAATTCCTGGCAGTATGCGATACGCATATGACAGCACTTGCTGCAAAGGCTGACGTAGTCATTCCGGGAACTGGATTTGCTTCCACTGACGGAACATACACCAACACAGAACGTCGTCTGCAGCCTGTATTCGCAGCAATCGATGAAGAAGTTCTGCTCTCCAACTGGGAAGTTGCTGCAGATATTGCAAGTATCTTCGAAGTTGAATGCGGATGGGAATCCACGGATGATATTTCTGAAGAAATGGATGATCTGGTACCGACTTACAAGTATGCGGAACTGGACGAAGTACTCGGCGGAGTGCTCGCACCGGTCGATGCGAAACTGGTTGTTCCTGAAGGCAATGTATTCGGCGACAAGCTGCCTTGCACTGATTCGCTGATGAATGCGATTGCTGAAAGAATACCAGTGATGGCTGATCCGACAGCATAAGCTGTACAGCACGTAAGACACGACTGGAAATATACAAAACAAATTAAGCGGTGGGAAACCACCGCTTTTTTGTAACCTGATTAAATAGCAGAAGTATGGTATACTTTTCTTAAGGGGTGCTCATGAACAGGTAAAGGTGAAATGGAAGGCAGAAAGAAAAAGATTGGTGACCGCAAAGACGGAAGACTGCTTCGTACGCGTGAACCAATGAGTGTTGTAGAAACTTTTATACTTGTCGACAGAACCGGAGCTACCAATTATATACAGGATAAAGTTGAAATCTCAAAAACTGAGGAGTATATCAAAAGCAAAAGAAATGAAGGTCTGTCAGGATTCGGCCTAATGCATTTCATGGTTGCAACTTATGTTAGAGTTGCGTCACAGATGCCTGCAGTAAACAGGTTTGTCTCAGGACAGAGGGTATATGCCAGAGACAGAATTGAGGTAAACATCGACATCAAAAAAGAAATGACGCTGGAGGCGCCTAACACCTGCGTCAAAATCATCCTCAGCCCCGAAGATACTGCAGAAGATGTCTATCGTAAGATGAAGGAAGTAATCGATAGAGAGAAGGGCAGTGAATCTGACAGCGACTTTGATTCCGTTGCAGGTGCACTGGCAAAATTCCCGAAACTCTTCTTTAAATTCTCCATATGGTTCCTGAAACTACTTGATTATTTCGGATGGCTGCCGAAGTCACTTTTGGATGTGAGTCCTTTTCACGGAAGCTTTTTCATTACTTCCATGGGATCACTGGGCATTCCGCCGATCTTTCATCATCTCTACAACTTCGGCAACGTGCCGATATTCTGCGCAATCGGTCCGAAGCGTACAGAATATGAAATAGACCGAAATGGAGAAGTCGTCAGGAAAAAGTATCTGGATTACACCTTTTCCACAGATGAGAGAATCGTAGACGGTTATTATTATGCGACGGTATTCAGGAAGATGAAATTGTACTTCAGCGATCCGTACAAGCTGGATGTGCCGCCTGAAAAGGTCGTGGAAGATATAGACTAAGAAAGGTTTTGTGGTATACTGATACCGGAATCAATCACGAGGCGGAACCTTATGGACAATCAGGAAAAGCGCGTGCTGCATCTTCATGACAGCGCCGAGCTTACAAAGTTATTTTCGGAAGATGATATTGACGAGTTCGCCAGGCTCACACTGGATGACAACGGGATGCATACAAGTGCAGCATTATCCCGCAGAGGTCTGTTCCGGCGACCGGTCGTTCATGGTGTTTTTGTGGGAAGTCTGATTTCTTCTGTCATGGGAACAAAACTTCCGGGTCATGGAACCGTACTTCAGGAAATGGACTGTAAGTACACAAATCCTGTCTATCCTGGTGATGAAGTCACCGCCAGAGTGATTCTTGAATCCGTAGAAGAGAAAGAAAAATATTATATCGCATCGCTGCAGGGAGTCTGCTTTAATCAGGATGGAATCACCGTCGCGGAAGCAACCTGCAAACAGCTTCTTCTGAAACGTTTTTTTGAAGTCGTCATATAATATGCAAAAGCAATAAACATAAGATAATAAACAATAGGAAAGGATTAAAAATGACAAATCTTGAACAGTACAAGAGAGCATTCATGCTGAATTTCAGAGTAAAAGAAGAGGACCTGCCGGGTCTTGAATATATGGGCATCATACAGTGGGATTCTGTCGGTCATATGGACTTGATTGCTGATATTGAGTCAGCCTATGGAATCCAGATGGACACCAAAGATGTTCTGGATCTTTCTACTTATGAGAAGGGCATCAAGATTCTTTCAGAGAAATACGGTGTCAACTTCGACGAATAATGAATATCACTAAGCTTACATCAACCAAAACCATCTGCAACAGCTATCTCATAGAAGAGGGTGGTTTTGTTGTGATTATAGACCCGGGTCAGGATGGCGTTGTCGAAACAGAGATAGACAACAAAGGCTATACACCGGAATATATTCTTCTGACACATGAACACTTTGATCATGTGCAGGATCTGGAGGCTGTCCGCAGTAAATATAATGTACCAGTAGTCGCGAGCAGACTATGCAGCGAAAGACTGGGAGATCCCAGGACCAATCTGTCGATCATTGAGGATATCCTTTCATACTACAAAACAGGCGTGGTATCCAAAGAAAAATCCCCACGATTTGTGTGTGATGAAGCAGAAATCACTTTTGATGGCGAATATGAACTCCAATGGAGGGGCCACCAGTTTACATTGATCGAAGCACCGGGGCACTCGCCGGGTGGTGTCCTCATCACTTTGGACGGAGAGCATTGTTTTACAGGGGATTACATGCTCCTCAATGAAGAGACGACGCTGAGGCTTCGCGGTGGCAATGAAGAAGATTTCATAAAGATTACGGAGCCGCTCATCAACGGAATCCCCGATGGAATGATCATACATCCCGGACATGGAAGTACTTACATCAAAGGGCAGGAGGGTGAAACGAAATGACCCGTGATGAATTTCTGGAGTTGGAACCCTTCAGCATCCCGCAGGATGAGAAGGAATCTTTCTACAGGGAACAAATGAATGAAATGACAGATCATCATCGTACAGCTTGCAAAGCTTACGATGATATTTGCAATGGGCTGAATGAGAACGGACCGTATCTGCCTGTCTCGCTGTTCAAAGATACAGATCTCAAAAGCGTACCCGATGAAAAGATCATAAGGAAAATCACTTCCTCAGGGACAACCGGGCAGCAGGTTTCAAAGATTTATCTCGATGCGGAGACCTCCGCGCTGCAGCAGAGGGCACTCTGCGCTATCACCGGTGATTTTATCGGTTCCAGACGCATTCCAATGCTCATCGTTGATTCACCGGACGTACTCAGAGACAGGAGCAAGTTCACAGCAAGAGGCGCTGGAATCCTCGGATTCTCCATGATGGCGTCCAAACGTATCTACGCGTTGGACGAGAATATGAATCTGGACATGGAGTCTCTGAAGCTGTTTCAGGAGCTTGCGAAGGAAGGTCCGACGTTTGCCTTTGGATTCACCTATATGATCTGGCAGTATCTCTATGAAGCCCTCAAAGCGGAAAACGCTGCAATTGATCTTCCGGGATGCCATTTGATCCACGGAGGCGGTTGGAAGAAGCTTCAGAACAGAAGTGTTTCGGACGATGTCTTCCGGGCCGGTTTGAAGGAAGTCTGCGGAATCGATAGTGTCAGCGATTACTATGGAATGGCGGAGCAGACAGGCAGCATTTTCATGCAGTGCAATGAAGGACATCTGCATGCCAGCGTCTTCTCAGATATTTCGATTCTTGATCCGGAAGATTTCTCTGAATGCGAAGAGGGACAGTGGGGACTGATTGCGCTGGATTCACTGATTCCGAAATCCTATCCTGGGCACAGACTGCTTACAGAAGATTGGGGCAGAATACTGGGAACCGATGACTGCCCATGCGGCAGAAAAGGTAAGTACTTTGAAATCAGCGGAAGAATCCAAAAGGCTGAAGTGCGCGGATGCAGTGATACCTTTGAAGGGGCAGATGCAACACAGAAGAAGTCAACAGAAAGCGCAGGAAACGGGAGCCTGCAAGTTTTGGCCGGATGTTATCCGGTTCAGGAAAAGGTCCGCCGTGCTTTTGCAGAACAAACACTTGATTTTCTGGAAGCGTTGTCGACACTTTATATGAAGGATCCTTTGTACAGACAATACCCTGAGATTTACGCATTGGGATTCTGGTGCCGCAGAGCACATATTGAGAAGATACGGAACAATGTGGACAGACAAGGAAGAGGACTTACGCTGCATATAGCACCGTCGAATATGCCGACCATGTTTGCGTATTCCTGGATTACATCGCTGCTTGCCGGGAATCCGAATATCGTCCGCATATCAGAAAGAACGAATGAAGTCACAGAAGCAGCATTAAAAGGAATCGAGAGCATTCTCAGTCGTCCTGCATTTCAGGAAATCCATGAACAGAATGCTTTCATTACATTTCCGAGAGGAGATAAACTGCTCGAGGACATCTCTAAAGCAGCAAAAGCCAGAGTCATATGGGGCGGAGATGAAACCGTCAGCAATATCTGCAGCATTCCAAAAGCAGATGAATGTACCGACATTACATTCCCTGATAAATATTCCATTGCACTCTTCAAAGAGAGTGATTTTGAAAACATTGATGATAGTGAACTGAGACGATTAGCGCATCTTTTCTACAACGACACATATGGAGCAGATCAGAATGCCTGCTCCAGCCCGCGTACTATATTCTGGCTTCACGACAGCAATACCGCTGATACGAACGCAATGAAAGAGCAGTGGTGGAATGCTGTTGCAGAGGAAGCTGCTGCCTATGATCTGCAGCCTTGGAAGGCAACAGAAAAATACAGGATGCTCTGCAGAACCTATGCTGTAAATGAGGGTTTGGGTCCAGTCAAAAAGTGGAGCAACAGGTTGTATGTTGTACCATGCAGACAATACAAAGGCAGTCTGATCAATCTGGAAGCTCGTTTTGGATTGTTCTATGAAAAAGATATTCTTTCGCTGGATGAGCTTGTGCCGTTTATGGAAGAAAAGATTCAGACCATGGTAAGCAGCGGCAGCAATCAGGAAGAGCTATATGAGAAGATACGTTTAGCAGAATGTGAAGGTGTTGACAGGGTCACTGCAATCGGTGAAGCCCTGGATTTCAATACAGTCTGGGATCGTAAGGATCTAGTGGAGATGTTATCATGTACTTTTTCGAACGCAATAAAGAATTCAAAGACAGAATAATCTGCATCGATGACGATGGCAGAGAATATACATACGGACAGATATGGGACTTAGGAGACGAACTCACGCAAGACTGCAGAGGAGTGACAGTCCTGGAATGCTCCAATGACCCGGAGAGTCTTGCCAGATATCTTGCACTGCTGCGAAAAGGGTGTCCGGTGATTCTCATCGGCAAGGACCTTGATGAGGATGCGAAAAAGGCTCTGAAAACGACTTATGAGGGGGACTATCCATGCAATCCTGAATTGGGACTTTTGCTTTCCACATCGGGCAGTACAGGAGATAGGAAGCTGGTGCGTCTGAGCTATACAAATATACAGGCGAACTGCGATTCTATTGTTGAGTATCTGGGTCTGACAAAGGAGGAACGTCCGATTACGACTCTCCCGATGGAGTACACGTATGGATTATCCGTGATTCATTCCCATGTTGCGGTAGGAGCAACAATCATACTGACGAACAGGACCTTGTTCCAGAAGGAATTCTGGGAAATGGTAGAGAAATATGATGTCACATCCATGGCAGGTGTGCCGTACACCTATGAAATGTTCGAGCGGCTGCGGCTCCGCGAGATGGACCTGCCGCATCTGAAGACGCTCACGCAGGCTGGCGGACATCTGCATGAGGAACTCCAGAGGAAGTTTGGAGATTGGGCAGCAGAAACAGGCCGAAGGCTTTTTGTCATGTATGGACAGACGGAAGCCACAGCACGGATGAGTTATGTTCCGCCAGAAAAATGTGTCAAAAAAATAGGCAGCATCGGTATTCCGATTCCGGGAGGCAGTTTTGCCATCGCAGAGGATGGGGAACTGATATACTTCGGTGCGAATGTTTCCATGGGATATGCATTAAAACGTGAAGATATGGCCCTTGGTGATGTTAACGGAGGGTGTCTAAAAACAGGTGACATGGCTCGTATGGATGAAGAAGGTTACTTCTACATTACCGGACGTAAGAAACGGTTTGTCAAACTTCAGGGTAAGCGCTTCAGCCTGGACCAGATACAGGAAATCCTGCAGGAAGCATTCGACTGCGAGGAAATCATCTGCACCGGAAATGATGTAGACGGAATCAAGGTGAACACAAGCAGTCGGGAAGTGGCAGACAGAGAAGATGAAATCATCCAGCTGTTTATGGATAAATGGCAGATCCGTGCGAGATTTGTCACGGTGAAATATCTTGACGAAATACCGAGAAATGCCTCGGGGAAAGTCTTGTATTCAAAGTTATAAGAGTATTTGAAAGGAATGTGCAAATGCAGTACAGAAAGTTCAGATCCGTTGAGAAAGAGATATCACTCCTTGGACTTGGCGTGATGCGACTTCCAAGGTTGGAGAACGGAAAAGCCGATGAAGAGACAGGTATTGACCTGATCAGATATGCGGTGGATCATGGTGTCAACTATATCGACACAGGATATACCTATCACGGCGGTGACAGTGAACGTATCATTGGAAAAGCGCTGAAAGACGGATACAGAGAAAAGGTTCTGATCGCAGATAAGCTTCCAATCTGGCTTGTGGAAAAAGAAGAAGATATTCAACCGATTATCGAGGAACAATTCAGTCGTTTGGATGTGGATCATATCGATATGTATCTCATACACAATATCGTTCCTGAGGTATGGGAACCAATCAAAAAGTTTAATGTGTTCGGACATCTTCAGAAACTCAAGGATGAGGGACGCATCGGTCACATTGGTTTCTCCTTCCATGGGGATTATGATCTGTTTACAGAAGTCATTGATGAATATCCATGGGAATACTGCCAGATCCAACTCAATTTCCTGGATAAGAACATTCAGGCAGGTCTGAAAGGTCTTGCATATGCAAGAGAGCGTGATATCGACGTCATCATTATGGAGCCGCTGAAGGGCGGAAGACTCTCAGATAAGGTACCGCCATCTGTACAGGCTATTTGGGATCACGCTGCGGCAGAAGGAATCGCTCCTCCGGAAAGGACACCGGCGCATTGGGCATTCAAATGGGTCGCAAGTCAACCTGGTGTTTCACTGATCCTGAGCGGGATGAGTTCCTTTGCCCAACTGGATGAGAACATAAAAATCTTTTCAGAGGATGACATAAATAAAATGTCGGAAACCGAATATGCGGTATGCGATGAAGCAGCAGCTGAGTACGACAGAAAAATCAAATACCAGTGCACTAAGTGCGGATACTGCATGCCTTGTCCACAGGAGGTTGAAATTCCGGACGTCATCCGCTATTTGAACAACTGGTATGCTTTTGACAAGATTCCAAGTACAAAACTCGAGTATATAGAATGGCTTGATGGCCATGCTTCCAAATGTATTCACTGCGGAGCATGCGAAGAAAAATGTCCGCAGAGGCTTGCCATTTCAGAGATCATGACGGATGCGATGGAGCAGTTCGGCAAGTAGCAGTAATGGGTGAGATTCATGAGACTTCCTGAGGCAGTACGTACAATCAAATTACCTGAAATGGTAAAGATCCAGCAAATATTTCCTGATGTACATCTGGATGATGTTGAAGTGTCTGTCAGAAAAACAGCTCTGCCTTTTGCAGCAAATATGAAATCTGGATGCACCGCAGCTGTACTGACAGGCAGCCGTGGTATCAGGGATATCGATATCATCGTAAAGACAGTGGTGGATACGCTGTCCACATCTGGCGTGAGACCTTTTATCGTGCCTGCTATGGGGAGTCACGGAGGAGGAACATCCGAAGGTCAGGAAGAAGTGCTCAGATCCTATGGCATTACGGAGGAAACCATGGGCGTTCCGATCAATTCTTCCATGGAAACGGAGATTATCGGCGCAACACCGGATGGGATAGAAGTTCATTTTTCCAAGCCTGCCCTAGAGGCGGATTATGTGATTCCAATTGGACGGGTAAAGCCTCATACTGATTTCAATGGGCCAATCGAAAGCGGTCTCTGCAAGATGCTGGCCATTGGCGGCGGCAAGCACAACGGCTGTTCCAGACTGCACCGGGAGGGATTTCCTGCGTTGGCGCATATCATTCCGGATGCTGCCGGCGTCATTATCAATAGAGTGGAGATTCCTTTTGGCCTTGCAATCGTGGAGAATGCCTTTGATAAGACACACACAGTGGAAGCCGTTCCAGGCAAGGATATTCTAAAAAGAGAGCCAGAACTTCTTACACTGGCAAGAAGCCTCATGCCGCGCATCAAATTCGATGATGTGGATGTACTGATCGTCGAACAGATCGGCAAGGATATCAGCGGTACCGGAATGGATCCCAATATCATCGGCAGAGATTCCTATGGACCGATTCCGGGCGCGGTACCCCGTATCAAACGTATTATCATCGAGGATCTGACAGATGGCGCTCATGGGAATGCCATCGGATTTGGAATGGCAGATTTCATCCTTCGAAGCGCCTATGAAAAGGTCGATCTTGGCATAACGTATACGAACGGCATGGCTTCCGGCAATCCGGAAGGCGCCCGTATTCCGGTTATTGCAGAAACAGAAGAAGAAGCTTTGCGTGCGGCTATTCAGACCGCCCATCAGACAGATCTCAATGATCCGAAAGTCGTGAAAATAAAGGATACATTGCATCTGTCTGAAATTGAGGTTTCAGCGAATATGCTTGGACTCTGTTCAGATGACAAAGAGTTCAGGATTGTGTTATAATCCAGTCAAAGAAATGATAATCATGTGGAAGGAGAATGATCAATCATGTACGAAACACTCAAATACGAAGTAAAAGACGGAATTGCTTACGTTACTGTCAACAGGCCAGAGGCTCTGAACGCACTGAATTCAAAGGTCATCAGTGAACTCTATGATGCTTTTGCAGCGTTTGATGCAGATGCAGAAGCAAAGGTTGCTATTCTGACGGGCGAAGGCAGATCCTTCGTTGCCGGCGCAGATATCGCTGAGATGTCAAAACTCAACACAATCGAAGCCAGAGATTTTGCAAAGGCAGGACACAGAACTATGAATTTCATTGAAAATGTCAGCAAACCAGTCATTGCAGCTGTCAATGGTTTTGCATTGGGTGGCGGCTGTGAACTTTCTATGGCATGTGACATCAGAATCGCATCTGCAAAGGCCAAGTTCGGTCAGCCTGAAGTAGGCCTGGGTCTCATCCCTGGATTCGGTGGAACACAGAGACTTTCAAGACTGGTAGGAAAGGGAATGGCGAAATATCTGATCTACTCTGCAGAAGTCATCGGTGCTGAGGAAGCCGGACGCATCGGATTGGTGGAAAAGGTCGTAGAGCCTGATGAACTGCTTCCTGCATGCGAAGCTCTCGCAAAGACAATCATGAGCAAGGCTCCGATTGCCGTAGCAATTGCAAAGCATTGCATCAACAATGGTTACGACATGGATATGAAGTCTGCATCAGAACTGGAAGTGAACTCCTTCGGTCTTTCTTTCTCATCAGAAGATATGAAAGAGGGAACGACAGCATTCCTGGAGAAGAGACCGGCAGAATTCAAGAACAAATAATAAGCATAATAAAAAGGCTGCCTCGTGCAGCCTTTTTTGTTTTTTGGATTATAGTGCGACGCCGAGCAGAACCGATGCAATGAGCAGGTAGATGCAGGATGAAACCATGTCAGTCAGGGACGAGATCATCGGCGTAGCCATAAGGGCAGGGTCGACGCCGACTTTCTTTGCCAGCATCGGGAGCATGCCGCCCAGCAGCTTGGCGAAGATAATGACCAGAATCATGGACATTGCAACCGTAAGTCCGATGAGCGGTGGCTGACCGTCGATGATCAGGATTTTGAGGAAGTTGAATGCGCTTAGTATCACGCCCAGTATGATGCTGACGCGGAACTCCTTCCACAGTATCTTGGCAACATCTTTCAGATCGATTTCATCGACTGACAGACCACGTATGATAAGCGTTGCCGCCTGTGTTCCGGTGTTTCCTCCGGTTCCCATAAGGAGCGGTAGGTAAGCAACCAGGATAATGACCTGAGAAAGCACTTCTTCAAACTGTGCGATCAGTGTTCCTGTGATCATGAGCATGACAGTCATAAACAGCAGCCACGGAAGCCTGTTCCTTACATGTCGGAACACGCCGATATCCAGGTATTCATCGTCTGGCTCATTACCGACGATACCACCCATACGCTCGATATCCTCAGTGGCTTCTTCTTCGATAACCTCCATGATATCGTCGACGGTGACGATGCCGACCAGCCGGTTCTCATTATCTACAACAGGAATTGCGAGAAAACCGTATTTCTTAAACACTTCAGCGACTTCTTCCTGGTCGTCATAGACGTTGACATAAACGTAATCTTTATGCATCAGGTCGGATACCAGGACGTCATCATCTGCCGTAACGAGTGCGCTGAGGGAAACGATGCCTTCCAGTTCTCTTCCGCCGTGTTTTACGTAACAAGTATAGACGGTCTCGCTGTCCATTCCCTGCTGTTTAATGTGGGCCAGCGCCTCACCGACAGTCATGGTTTCCTGCAGACTGATGTAATCCGGCGTCATCAGACTTCCGGCACTGTCTTCAGGGTAGTTGAGAAAGATATTGATCAGTCTTCTTTCTTCACGCGGTGTCTGGTCAAGGATTTTATCTACGATATTCGCCGGAAGTTCTTCCAGTACGTCGATCTTATCGTCGAAGTCCATTTCATCCATGATGAAAGCGATTTCCTTATCAGTGATACCATCGATGATTTTGACCTGATCGTCACCCGGAAGATAAGAGAATACTTCAACTGCGACATTCTTTGGCAGCATACGGAAAGCAATGATTGCTTTTTCAAGGCCGACTTCGTCAAGGATATCTTCGAATATTTCAGCGATATCTACTTCGTTGTAATTGAGGAGGAGGGTACGGGTATCAAAATAATCACCGTTTCTGAGGAGTTCCAGCGCTTTTTCGGTATCTTCTTCGAACTGCTGATTTTTTGTCTCCATATCGAGCGCCAGCTGATCAGAATCCTCTACACTAGGGTCATCGCCTTCGGCCATTTCTTCATACACAGTTTCATACAGCTCGTCGGCTTCATCGAAGACTCTATTTGTGTTTTTTTCTTCGGTCATGATACATTCTCCTCCTTTCCAGTTTTATTCAGTGTTTCACACTTATTTAAGTATAACAAAAGCACTCTTAAAATCAAAGATAAATAAGCAATGTTTTTTGTATGCGTTTTCGCATATTTATTCATCTCTAAGCGTGTATATCACCCTTGATTTACGTTGACGGAAATTTCACAAAGTGATATGATTATTGAGCAAAGGACATTAAAATACTTTAAGTTATTTTTAAAAAAGGAGAAATTGAAAATGTCAAACTATGTAGAAAGAGTCATTGAGCAGTGCAAGGCTAACAACCCTGGCGAAGTAGAATTCCATCAGAC
>SVCS01000013.1 GCA_015058205.1 Clostridiales bacterium | reverse complement strand
ACGTGGACTAAGATAAGTCGGGTTTGCGCTATGTTAAACGAAATGTATTAGTTTTTTCGTCAAACAGTTCCGTTTCTAATAATATTGTTGGAAAAGACCCTATTTCTAGTGTCATTATGAGCAGAACATTTAGAAAACCTTAGAAACACATATGAAACATATGGCTTTCTGAGAATTTGAAATGGTCGAGATCCTTCTAAAGACTAATCATTGATGAATTGTATTAGACAACCACCATATTTTTACGTTTTCTAATGATTATCGTTCGCAAGTTATCATACGTATTCCCGAAGCCTGACTAATCTCAAGTGTTCTAAAACCCAAACTCATCACTCCTCTTATAACATTTATTGATTCAGTTACGGGTTCATTATTGCCCGAACTGCAAGTATAGTGCTATTATAATTCATGTGAGCAGTACTTTGCTGTGCGACAGTTTATAAAGTTAATAATTCAAATTCATATAAATAGAAAGAAGGTGCAGACTATGAAAGTCGGAATCGTAGGTTATGGAAATCTGGGGAGAGGTGTTGAAGCGGCAGTGCAGCTCGCTGGCGATATGGAACTGACCGCTGTCTTCACGAGAAGAGACCCCGAAACGGTTAAGATCGCTTCGGATGCCCCTGTAGTATCAATGGATAAACTTGATGAAATGGCATCAGACATAGACGTCCTGATTCTCTGCGGCGGAAGCGCAACAGATCTTCCGGAGATGACCCCGCAGCTCGCTGCCAAGTGCAACGTGGTCGACAGCTTCGACACACACGCAAACATCCCGCAGCATCTGGCTGCAGTAGATGCCGCTGCAAAGGCAGCAGGGAATGTTGGAATTATTTCCGTTGGATGGGATCCGGGCTTGTTCTCCGTTGCGAGACTCTACGCCAACGCAGCTCTGCCGACAGGCAATGATTACACATTCTGGGGGAGAGGCGTCAGCCAGGGTCACTCTGATGCCATCAGAAGAATCGATGGCGTTGCCGATGCACGCCAGTACACAGTGCCGGTACAGGCAGCCGTTGACCGTGTCAGAAATGGGGAGAATCCTGAACTCACGACACGCGATAAGCACACGAGAGAGTGCTTCGTCGTCGCGGAAGAAGGTGCTGATAAGGCCGCGATTGAAGAAGCAATCGTCACCATGCCAAACTACTTCGCAGATTATGATACTACAGTTACATTCATTACGCAGGAAGAAATGGACAGAGACCACACAGGTCTGCCGCACGGAGGCAGCGTACTCAGAAGCGGCGTAACAGGAGTCAATGGTGAGTATCTCGACACAATCGAATTCACATTGAACCTGGAATCCAACCCATTCTTCACCGGAAGTGTTCTGACAGCAGTGGCAAGAGCCGCGTACAGACTGTCACAGGAAGGCGTCAGCGGGGGCAGAACCATCTTCGATATTCCGCCTTGCTATCTGGCAGAAACGCCTCGCGAAGAACTCATCGCCCATATGCTGTAACATGTGCTGAAGGGGGGCGGTTCCACGGATGCCTGAGCTGATTCCGCAGGAGCTGAAACGATTACAGGCGAAACGAATATAGAGATTAGTAAAACCCGGAGATGTCTGAACCGTCAGGCGAGTTTCTCCGGGTTTCTATTATCTAGTGAGTGAGCCGTGGTAATCGTCAGCGACGAGGACCAAAGCCGGGGCATTTGTGGAACCGCCCCATCTCAAGATATGTTATTGTTTAGTTCCACTGGAAGGATGAAAGTCCGATGATATACAGGATGAGGACGACGATAGGTACGACGTACTTAAAGAACGGCTTCATCCAAGGCTGGATTTTCAGACCCTTTCCGGAGTTGGCTTCTGCGACCAGGTTGTCCCAGCCCCATCCGAAACGGTCGGAACAGCAGAAGACTGCGAAAATGAGAGCACCGATCGGCAGCAGGTTAGTACTTACGATGAAGTCCCAGAAATCAAGCCATGCACTGCCTTCTGCGAAAGGCTGGAAGTGGAATACACTGTAGCCCAGAGCTGTCGTCAGGGAAATCAGGAAGATGCCGATACCGCAGAGGATGCTGCCTTTGTGTCTGTTCAGTCCAGTCATTTCACGGACACACGCCAGGATGTTCTCAAATACTGCCAGCTCTGTGGAGAGGGCAGCGAAGGTCATGAACAGGAAGAACAGAGCTCCCCAGAACTGACCGCCGGCCATGTTGTTGAATACGGTTGCCATGGTGTCGAAGAGCAGGGACGGACCAGCGCCGACTTCCAGATCATAGGTGAAGCAGGCAGGGAAGATGATCAGTCCTGCAACGAGAGCAACAAATGTATCGAGGCAGATTACATTGACGGACTCACCCATGAGGGAACGCTCTTTGCCGATGTAGCTGCCGAATATTGCCATGGAACCGATACCGATGGACAGTGTGAAGAACGCCTGGTTCATTGCTGCTACGATAACCGGACCGGTGATCTTTGAGAAATCAGGTACCAGATAGAAGTAGAGTCCTTCTTTGCCGCCGGACAGCGTCATGCTGCGGACTGCCAGAACCAGCATCAGTAACAGCAGCACAACCATCATGAACTTGGTCGCACGTTCCAGACCGCCCTGGAGATTGAAGCTGAGGATGATAAATCCGACAGCAACAGCAACAGCCAGATAGCCGACATTCACGCCCGGGTTGGTGATCATCGTTACAAAGCCCAGATTCTCATGATTGCCAAGGGCAAAACTTACGAAGTAATAAATCATCCAGCCGGTTACAACTGTGTAGAATGCCATCAGACACACGTTTCCTGCGAATGCAAGATATCCGTGGATCTGCCACTTCTGGCCTGGCTTTTCCAGTTTCTGATACATGCGGACTGGGCTGGCCTGTGAAGCTCTACCAAGGGAGAACTCCATTGTCATTGCAGGAAGTCCCAACAGAAGCAGGCAGCAGATGTATACGAGTACAAAACCGCCGCCGCCGTTCTGACCGCACATCCACGGGAACTTCCAAATATTTCCGCATCCGATAGCGCAGCCTGCGCTCAGCAGAATGAAGCCTAGACGGCTTCCTAATCTTTCTCGTTCCATATAAAATATCTCCTTTAAAAACAAATAATGACTGCGTGCCTTTGACACGCAACGTGTATTATACAAGCTCTATTTGCAAAAGGCAACTATGTTGTAGAAACGTTGAAAACTAAGCAAAAAAGTAAGAGGATAATTCTGGACGGTTCCGAAGGGGTCAAAATCGCTGGAACCCTTGGTGCATATGAGCTGAGAGGGAGCGGCAAAAGTGAACGGTCAAAATAGGGCGAATTCAAATATGGAATTAATTGACAATTCTAGGCTCAAAACCGCCTGAAATACAGCAAACTAGTTGTAAATCTGTGGTTGACTTAAGCAAACTAAGTATTAAAATGAAATTGTAGATAAGAGCTATCACTGATACCTGAAAAGAAGATTTATTCGGAAAAGAGGGATATTCATGAGAAACTTAATCAGAACGTTCATCGAGGATATGGCGGAATGCGCCGAGATGATCGACCTTATAGTTTCAAAAGGCAACTTATAAACAAATACGCAGCGTAAACAAAAGCGAAACGTGTTTTTTTTCGGCAGTGCAGAGCGCTGCCGTTTTTTTTATTGTGAACCAATTGCGCCTATGATAAAATCAGAACACAAGTTAAGTATCAAAAACGGAGGATGCAGACAATGAAAAAAATATTGAAACTTACAGTCGGTGTGCTGATGTCACTGATGATCGTATTCGCTTTTGCAGGATGCGGCGGATCTGCAACATCACCGGAGGATGAGGCAACAGCATCATTAGATAAAATCCTGTCGGCTCTTAAATCGGCAGATATGACCGCGATCGAGGAACTGGCCGGCGGCGAAGATGTATTCGGCGATGCCGAGAAAACGTTAGGTTCTGAAGAAGACGTACAGACCATCCTGACCGCGATGTTCGGACACTTCGATTACAAGCTCGGGAAGCCTGAAGTAGTGGATGACACACACATCAACATTCCGGCAACCGTATCCAATGCAGATATGCAGAAAGCGACAGATACATGGCTGGCAGATCTCATGGCATTTGCCATGTCCAACCCTGATGTAGCCAGCGATGAAAAAGCGCTTCACGCTAAGACAGTAGAACTGCTCTCAACATCTGTAGAGAAGACTGCTTCCGCAGAGGATGGCATTGTTACCAACGACGTTGTATTCCCAATGGTTAAGAATGATGAAGGCGTGTGGGATATCAGCGAAGATATCGATGAAAGCGTACTCGATGCTGTTATGGGCGGATTCATGACTGCAATCAACGGCCTGACACAGAGCCTGGGAAACCAGTAGTCTCAAGCAAAGGCAGCACAAACAATGTTGAACAAAAAACAGTCCTTTCGGGGACTGTTTTTTTATGTGTATTTTCTGATAGCCTGTTCATGCTTTGCGTGTGATGAAAAGAATCTCCGGCGGATTGTGCTTCTGGTTCGGCATGCTGATGTAAGCAGTGTGCCACAGTTTCGCATCGAGGGTTTCCGCGAAGTTCAGCAGGGCGGCTTTTTCTTCTTTGCCTGCGTCGTGACCGCTGTACATGGTGATGCAGATAACGCCATCGGTTTCAAGAAGTTCCATGGCAGCCTGCACCGCGATTAACGTTGACGCTGCTTTTGTTGTAATCTCTTTATCACCACCGGGAAGGTAGCCCAGATTGAAAAGGACAGCGTTGACAGGACTGGATACGTATTTCCTCATCTCTTCGTGTGCGGCACAACGCAGAATGATGCGACGCTCTGCAATGCTTTTGCTGTAACCGTTGGCTTCCAGAAGCGCAGTCGTTGTGCGGATCGCATCTTCCTGGATATCAAACGCATAGAGCTTCGCCGGATTCATCTGTGCCAGAGCCAGCGTATCATGACCGTTTCCGCAGGTCGCGTCGATTACGGTGCTGTCCGGCGTCACATATGGCCGCACGATATGCAGCGCGAGTTCTGTTGTCTGTCTGATCAGATTTGCCATCTTATTTACTTCCCATTATTTCCGTACTTTTCCGTAAGCAAATCATATACAAAACATCGGACCATGTCAAAATGTCCGAACAAAAACGTGAGGTATTTACTAAGTGCTGAGTGATTGCTATCATATATGTAACTCAGTGTAATAGGAGAAGAGGAGATCACAATGAAAGTATTATTATTCAATGGAAGTCCAAGAAAAGGAAACACGCTGACAGCGATCAAGGCGCTTAAAGAGGGGATCAGTGAGAGAGCAGACGCTGCGGATATCGAAGTGGAAGTCATCGAAACAGAAGGCAAGAATATCATTCCTTGCAAAGCCTGCAACGCTTGCGGTTGCATGAGCAGGTGCATCTTTGCCGATGATTCGCCGGAGATTAATGAAGCTGTTGAAGCGGCAGATGTGCTGATCTTTGCGACGCCTGTTTATTGGTGGGGCGTAACGGCGCAGCTCAAACTGGTCATCGATAAATTCTATGCGCGCGCATCCAAGTTCAAAGGCAACAAGAAAATCGGAACCGTTGTAATCGGCGAAGCGGAACTGGATGATGCGGAATATGAAATCATTCAGAAGCAGTTTGCATGTATTGCGGGTTATCTGGAATGGGATATTGCTTTTGCAAAATCGATTTCAGCAAACAAGCCTAAGGATCTGGCGGCTGATGAAGCAACGCTGGCTGAACTGAAACAGTTCGCCGCAGCACTGTAAGTTAGAGGTTTTTCTCAAAGAAGGTGACGACGCGGTTCATGATCTCATCTTTGATTTCAGAGTGGTCGTAAGACATTTCGTATCCATGACCATCATCAGTCGTCACTTCATAAATTGCAACATTGGAATAAGCATGGGCACAGTCAAGACTGGTCTTTGGTTCGACGACTGTGTCCTTTGTGTTGTAATAAACCATGACCGGTTTATCGCCGAACTTCTCGCCGGTGAGGGCCGGGTTCATTTCATAGTATTCGTCAAACCACTGAGAGGTGAGAACGAGATTGCCCCGCTTGTAGCTGCCGTCTTTTTTGACAATTGCACGGATGCGGTCCCACTCTTCTTGTCCGCCCATGTAGTGTATGAGCGCGTACTCATTTCCGGCCGGGGCGATGAGGGCCATCGCTTTGTAGTCAATGCCGCCGATGCTTTCATTGCCCATGATCATAGCGACGCGGCCGCCGAAGGATCTGCCGTAGACACCGATGCGGTTTTCGTCGATATTGTAGTTATCGAGCGCATATTCAATGGCCAGCTGGTTCGACTCCAGCATATCTGAAAGGGTGTACTCATTCGTGCGCCCGGACTTGTCCTTGGTTAAAGCCTCTTCAGGATCGTTCGTCAGACATCTGTTGAAATCAACGCGGACGGCTGCAATGCCGTGTGACGCCAGCATCTCTGAAAGCTGCTTTGCGCCGCCGCTATTGATGGTACCGTAGATTCCGTGGGAAATCGAAACAAGAGGGAACGAATCCTCCATAACAGGAGCAACTATTTCACCGTAAGTGTACGTGCCGTCTTCATTCATCAGGAAGAAATCTTCGCTGACGGTATCATAGGTGCCGTCCGGCGAATCAGAACCAGAATTTGCCCCGCATCCTGCCAAGCCAAGTGCAAAAGCAATGCAAAGAGCTGCCGTAACGAATACGGCAGCTGATAGTTTATATCTACTTGTGCATTTACGCTTCTTCATTCTTCTTTAAGTACTTTCCTTCGAGCCAGCTAGTGATAAAGGAAGCTCTCAGAGGTCCTTCCGTCAGCAGGTCGTAGAGCTTGACCCAGAATGGAGCTGATAAAGAGATGCCGGTCAGCAGCGCGCTGCCCCAGACCAGGACGTAGAAGAGGACCAGATTCTTCGGACATCCACCTGCCAGCGGCTCCAGTGCGCCTGACATACAGAGGGCGAATACGCCCGCGATGGAGAGAACCGTGATGATGATTGAGACGGTCCAGTTTTTGTGCTTGCCATGAAGCAGGGAGATGCCTCCAAACCATGCTACGATCAGAGAACCAACAACTCCCATGTAGATCCCGTACTGTGTAATCACATGACGCAGTCCCAGGTGGAACAGGTAGATCGGCATCGTATTCGTACCAATGTAGCAGAGGAAGTTCTGCTTCGACGGCAGAATGTTGACCATGAAGGTGATCCAACCGCAGGACAGACCGAATACGAGCAGTCTCCAAAGCGCGTCCGTATACCATGGCATTCCGAAGTGGCTGCAGTCTGTTTTAAGCAGGAACCATCCGAGCTTCGGTCCGTGGTACATGAGCCAGATGGACATAAACACGAGTACAGCGCCAAGCAGTCCTACGATAACAGGTTTACGCTTGAGCGTTCTGACTTTGTCCAGAGTCTCCTTGGAACAGTAGTATCCGATCATGAAGAACGGGAAGTAGGAGAACACACGTCCCAACGCCATGAACTGGCCAAAAGGCAGGACACCAGCTGCGAACATCATGAAGATACTCATCGGCAGCGCCCACTTGAATTTGATGATGTCCACCAGGAAGTACCTGTAGAGGAACAGGGCTACCAGGAACCACAGTGCGAAGGATGGGGTCAGATATCCGAAATAGTGCCCGATCGGACAGTTGAATCCCCATGCTGCGATCATCGTGATTGTGGTGAACACCAGATACGGCCACAGCACGCCGCGGAATGCGGTTTCTCTGGCGCGCTCCGGTTTTTTGGAGAAGTAACCGGACAGGAACATGAACGCCTGCATAACGAATACGTTGATTGTGATGTAGACGAATCCCGTCGGGGAGGTGTGTGAGAATCCTGCGCCGCCCCACATGACCGCGTACCAGTTGCCCGAGGCTTTGGTGAAGTGGGAAATCGGAATCGACAGCATCAGGATTCCTCTGAACGTGTCAAACATATAGTCACGTTCTTTTTTTGTTGTGATTGTTTCAACTGGTTTCGTGTCAACCATCTTTTGTTTCCTCCTGTTAGATTGCGGCGCGGGCTGAGGAATATGCAAACTGCAGATTGTAGCCGCCCGTATCGCCGTTTATATCGAGAGCCTCACCGATTACATGAATGTACGGATATTTCATGAGACTCATGTTTTTCAGATTCATTTCTTCCAGAGACACACCGCCTGCCGTGACCATGGCCTCTTTGAAGCCGCCGGTTCCGCTGACTGTATGTTTCCGGTCCATCATCAGATGAACGATGTTCTCAAGTTCTTTATGCCCGATGCTTGAGAGTTTGCGTGAAGGGACGCTGAACAGTTTTTCTGCAAATGCCTTCGGCAGACCGAATTCGCCGGCGAGATAATTCGCGATACCCTTGCTGTTGGCCGGCTGGTCGTCCCTGATGTTTCTGTACACTTCTGCGATGTTCCGATCCGGCAGATAATTGATTGTCATCTGCACACCGGGTTTCACATATTGTGAAATATGAAGTATCGCTGGTCCGCTGAAGCCTTTGTGCGTCAGGAGCATGGGCCCCCGCCGCGTATGTCCGCCGCATGACACTGCAACGTCATCAAAGGAAATCCCTGATAATTCGCCATAGGGATAGTTCTCGACGAAGACGGGCGCCAGCGCAGGTTTGAGCACAGTCACAGTGATGTTCAGATCCTCTTTGAGGATTTCCATAAAACTGCCGTCGGATCCTGTTGCAGGATAAGATGCACCGCCGGTGGCAATCACCAGTTTTCGCGTCCGCAGGATTCTGCCATCTGACAGAGAAACGCACACGCCGTCCGGTTCGCTGCTTTTGCTTTCGGTGTTGAGGCCGGTCACCGCACAATCATAGAGAAATGCGAAACCATTGCGGTATGCCTTCGCGAGCAGTGCGTCCAGCACATCTGCGGCCTTCATGGAAGCGGGAAAGATTTTGCCGTCCGGACGCTCCATCAAAGAAACGCCTGCATGTTCCATGAACTGCATCAGTTCCAGATTGCTGTGCTTATACAGGCAGGTTCGGATGTTAGAACCGCTGTCTGCATAATGGGCAATAAAATCTTTGATGCTTCCGCCGTGGGTAATGTTGCACATACCATTTCCGCTCATCAGCAGTTTCTGCCCGGGACAGGAAGTCTTCTCGATAATGAGTTTGCGCCCTTCTGTTTCATCAGCTGCAGCATAGAACAGTCCTGCCGCTCCGGCACCGACAATTATGCAGTTATAATCTGTATCTGAACAATTCTTACACACTTAATTAGAATAACAAATAATACACGAAAATACAAACAGAGTGTCCACAAATCGTGATATAATCTTTTATAAGTATGAATTAAAGGAGGTTATTAACATGGTATCAAAGAAAGTGAAAGATCTGCTCAACAATCAGGTTAACGCTGAGTTTTATTCAGCATACCTGTATCTCGATTTCTCAAACTACTACAAGGATGAGGGATTGGATGGATATTCCAACTGGTATATGATTCAGGCTCAGGAAGAACGCGACCATGCAATGCTGTTCATCAAATATCTGCAGCAGCAGGGCGAGACAGTAGAACTGGAAGCAATCGATAAGCCTGACAAAGAATACAAGGCATTCATCGATCCGCTGAAGATGGGAGCAGAGCACGAGAGAGTTGTTACAGATCTGATCAACAAAATATACGCAGCAGCTTATGAAGAGCATGACTTCAGAACAATGCAGTTCCTCGACTGGTTTGTCAAAGAACAGGCAGAAGAAGAGGATAACGCCGATGATAACGTGACGAAATTTGAACTCTTCGGAAGCGACAGCAAGAGCCTCTATGAGCTCGATGCTGAGATGAAGGCAAGAGTATACACAGCACCTTCCTTCACCCTCGACTAATCGCAGAGGCCGATACGGCGAAGCGGTTGAACAAAGACAACAAAGAAGAGAAACCCCGCGATTCATTTCGCGGGGCTTCGTTGCATTCAAGGAACCGATTTAAAGGAAAGAAGAATGAGACTAAAAGTATTTACGATAATTATTTCCTTATGTACATTGATATTTCTGGGCCTGATCTATGGATGGTCGATTTTTGTCGTACCCCTTGAGAATGAGTTCGGATGGTCCAGATCTGAGACCTCCCTTACCTTTACAATTTCCATTATGGCCATGTGCCTGAGCATTCTGACGGGAGGAATGTTCAACGGCAAGAAAGACAAACCGCTGATTTCTATGATCATTTCTGCCGTTCTGATTGCGGCTGGATTTATCCTGACGTCACAGGCGGACAGCCTGATGGGATTCTATATCTGCTACGGTGTGCTCTGCGGCGCGGGCGTCGGATTTGCCTATGTGGAAATCATAGCGGTCGTTTCCAAGTGGTTTCCTGCCAGACAAGGCCTCATATCGGGAATGATGATGATGGCCTTCGGAATGGGTGCTATGGTGCTCGGACCTGTCTGCACAGCGCTCATGGGAAGTGCAGGATGGCGCACAGTCTTTGTCATGCTCGGTGTCATCATGTCCATCATATTGGCCCTCTCAGGGATTCTCATGAAGGCAGCCAACACCGGGACTTCCAATGCAAAGGCAACAGAATCCGGAGGCGCTGACAAACAGGAGAACAATTCTGTACTCGGAGATATGAAACCGGCAGAAGCCGTCAGGACAGTGGAGTTCTGGATTCTGTTTTTCTTCACCATGGTGCTTTCTGCATCCGGATTGGCGCTCATGGGGCATATCGCACCGTGTGTGATCGGTCTCGGGGTATCGGCGCAGACAGCAGCCCTGATTGCCGGCGTTACGTCTTTCGCCAACGGACTCGGCAGGATCGTATATGGATCGAGCTATGACAAATTCGGCATCAGCAGGACGCTTTTGATATCCAGTGTCGTTTTCCTGATTGCGACAATCAT
Source organism: Clostridiales bacterium (assembly GCA_015058205.1). GTDB lineage: Bacteria > Bacillota > Clostridia > Peptostreptococcales > Anaerovoracaceae > Lentihominibacter. Next base: position 22,503 of record SVCS01000013.1, on the reverse strand, counting down.
AACCGTTGCGGGAATCAGGACAGAAATACTTGCGGTTCTTGTCATGGGATGTTTCCTGTTGGGACTCAGCTTCGGCGCAGCACCGCCGACCAGCGCAACGGCAATCGCTCGTATCTTTGGCAACCGGTATTTCTCTGCGAACTTCGGAATCGCAAGTTCTCAGTTGATTCTGGCAGCATTTATCGGGCCGTATCTGGGCGGCGTTGTCTACACGGCAACAGGATCATATGCGATTACATTCTGCTGCTTTATCCCATTCGGCATCATTGCGATTCTGTTCGCTCTGATCATGAAAAAAAGGCTCCATTAGCGAAGCGAATCTGTCAGACTGTGCTATAATGTGACCATGAGAATTATCAACAAGTTACCGGTAAAAATATTAATAGGAATCGTGACGATCGCGCTTGCGTGCGTTTCGGCCACAACAACTGAGCAGACGGCCTTCGAAGAGAAGGCCTTTATTGCTGGCGAGAATCCTCTCGTCCAGACATATACCCTGAATGAGCAAGGCCAGATGCAGGAAGCAGAGCGACTTCCCCGCGGCACGAAGGTGACTTTGCGCGATCAGGAACCAGAAGAACTGCCGGAAGGGACTTTCCAACGCATATATCCGAAGTCAAGTGAGGAAGATGCTGCGGATGGGCAGAGAGCGGAAGCCCTTTACGTGCACCCGAAAAACCTGGCTGACAGAAAGTCGGAAACCGTGCTTGAGAAGGAACTCTATGTACGCACACCAATCACCATATACAAAAGCAACAAGGGTCCTGAGATTGTCGGCTTTGCACCGAAAGGGACGAAGCTTACAGTGACAGGTTTCAACGGGCTGAATGCAAGCGGCGTTGTCAGCAAGTATAAGGTGCGCAAGGCGGATGATGAGAATGCGCCGGAGGGTTTTGCATACGGCAAATACCTGGTTCAGACTCAGGAAGAAGCCGACGCCTATTACAATGAAAACGGCGAGTATGACAAGGCCAAGAAGGCGAAATACGGGATGGATCTCCACGGCGGAAAAGCCGAAGAACTGGACTATTATCCATATGAGAGAACAAAGATCAAAGGCAAGGAATTCTGCCGTGAAGCGAGGGCAATGTACTTGAATTCCCATGCTGCGATTCATAACGACGCCTACATAAAACTCATCAAAGAAACCGGCTGCAACGCCGTAGTCATAGACATTAAGGATGGACCGCTTTCCTACCAGTCACCTGTGGCAGAGGAGCTTTCGCCGACGGCATATAAAAAGGCGCAGGTCTCTCTGGAAGAGTTCCAGACAGCAGTGAAAGAATTCAAAGGGGCGGGCGTTTACACCATTGGGAGAATCACCTGCTTCAACGACAAATACTATGCGAAGGATCATCCGGAAAACTGTATCAAATCCAAGTCATCCGGCGCAGGATGGCCAAGTGCGTACAGCCGGGATGTATGGTATTATAATGTTGCTTTGGCAACCGAAGCAGTGAAACTCATGGGGTTTGATGAGATCCAGTTCGACTATGTGAGATTCCCGGAAAGTGCCTACGAAATGTCTCTGGACAAAAGCACAGATTTCCGGAACGCGTACGGAGAGTCAAAAGCACAGGCGATTCAGAATTTCTGTTTCTACGCAGCAGACACGATTCATGAGGCGGGGGCATATTTCAGCGTGGATGTTTTTGGGGAATGCTCCGATGGATATGTGACGGCATATGGTCAGTACTGGCCGGGCATTTCGAATATTGTCGACGCTATCAGCAGCATGCCTTACACAGATCATTTCGGAGATGCGGACACCTGGTCTGAGCCGAAGGCGATCATGTCTGCATGGGCCAAGAGCGCCGCGAAAGAACAGAAAAAAATACCGACACCTGCCGCAGCACGCACCTGGATCACAGGTTACAACACACCATTCTGGGCACCGTCGGTAACATATGATAAGCAAAAACTGAAAGTACAGGTGGATGCACTGTATGAAGCGGGACTGGATGGAGGATTCATCCCGTGGCACAGCGCGTCGCCAATCGATCAATATAGAATGTATAAGGGAATATGGGATTATGAGAAATAAACTGCTGTATAGTTTCATAGCGGTTTTGATTGCAGCATTTCTTGGATATCTGCCGAGTGTTGCTTTTGCAGACGAAGGACAGGAAGGGCAGAATTGTGTTGATAACCTGAATTTGATGCAGACCGGAAGCGATGTCGTTGCGAACTGGAGCAGCATGGACTGCGACAGCTATGAGGTTATAGTGTTCCGCGACGGCAGACTCACGATGATGCTAAAGACCAAAGAAAACCAGTACACCATCTCGGGAGTGCATCCGGGAGAGCGGTGTGTCGTCACAGTCAGAGCACATCTCAAGGATGGCAGTACCTCCGACACCGCGAAGACAGAACTGACAGCTGAGAAAATCAGACAGAATATCATGGTCGAAGATACGATTTTCTATGGATTTGCCGGCAACACGTTCAATTTGAATGCATCTGCAAACGGAGATATGCAATACAGTTCTGCGGATCAGAATATTGCGAGAGTCGATGACAGGGGTAACATAACTCTAAAAAAGAGCGGTGATACAGATATTATCATCACAGCGGAGGGAAACGGACTGTTCACCGATGCCAGGAGAACAGTGGAAGTATTTGTTTACCCGACCGTTCTTGCAAAGGTGAAAGGAACAGCAACAGAGGATCTGTCCCCTTCAAGAGCAATCATTAGATGGGGAGAAAATGAATATGCGGCAGCTTATAAGATTCTGAGGAAGAATCCGGCAACACAGGAATACCTGGAGATCGCGGAAACGCCTGCTGAGACCAGATACCTTGAAGTCACAAGAGACGATTATGACTATGTGATCAAAGGCATCGCGGAGGTCAACGGCGAGAAGGTGGACGGCAAAATCTCCGACCCTGTTCCAGTCAGAGGCACTACAGAGGAAGCACCGGCCTATTCGAAGTTCAAGGTAATCGGCAAGCTCGGAAAGAACGAACTGAATCTGGTAGCGGAAATACACGGCACGAAAGGGGTAAGAGTTCCGCAGACACTCAGCATCATTGATGACAAGTATGTCGTCTCCTATGTCAACAAAAAAAGCACCAGAGGCAGACTCATCGAATACAGCAAAGCTGACGGGTCAGAAGGTAAGATCGTAAACGCCAAAGGAATCGGACACGCCAACGGCGGCGCCTATAACCCGAATATAAACAGGCTGTTTATATTGAGCACAAAGTATGCGGAAGAAGCCAAGAAGGCCTGTGTGTTCAACGCAGAAACGAAGAAGAGCATCGGCAATGTGAATATGCCGGCATCCGTTTCAGCCATGGCGTATGATGTCACCTCCGATCGGTATTATCTGGCGAACGGGAAAGAGATCTATATCTGCGACAGTAATTTCAAAGTTGAGAAGACCCTTGCCAAGACCATAAAGCATAAAAGCACGCAGGATATCGGTGCTTATAACAGCACAGTCATGGTCTGCTCATGGCTTGGGAAGAACAAAAGCTACATAGATATATACAGAGTATCTGACGGTGCATACCTGGGCAGTTACGATGTATCCATAGGAGAGATAGAAAGCTGTGTTGTTGATGATGGTTATCTTGTGATTCTAATGAACACAATCGGCAGCGCAGATGATAGAATATATAAAACAAAAGAAAGGATCGCCATACCATGACAGAACATAACCACGATGGGCATACGCATACACACGATGGGCATACGCATACGCACGTGCATGGTGAGCACACGCACACCCATTCACCGGAACACAAGAAGTCTGTTCTCAACAGGATGTCCCGTATCATCGGACATATGGAATCTGTGAAAAAGATGGTCGAGAACGACAGGGACTGTACAGATGTACTGATTCAGCTCTCCGCTGTAAGTTCAGCGCTGCAGGGTGTCAGCCGCGCCGTTCTGAAGGAACACATGTCGACATGCATTGTTGAAGCGGTTCAGGAGGACGATATGGAAGCTCTGCAGGAGCTCAACGACGCAATCGATAAGTTCATGAAATAGGTGCTGTGTTTTGCGCTGCGTTCGGAAGGGAGAAATAAAATGGTATTCATTCATTTAGCAGAAGGATATGAAGAGGTGGAAGCGCTCACGTGCGTTGATGTCCTGAGAAGAGCAGGCGTCGAAGCGAAGATGGTATCCGTGACAGGGAATCTCCTCGTCAGAGGAGCCCACGACATCAACATTGAAGCGGACATGTTGTTTGAAGATGCGGATTATGATGCGTGCGAAATGATCGTGCTGCCGGGAGGTTTGCCGGGAGCGACAAATCTGAGAGACCATGCAGGACTGACAGAACAGGTCAAAGCTTTTGCAAAGGCAGGAAAACCACTTGCAGCGATCTGCGCTGCGCCGCTGGCGCTGGCAGCCCACGGGGCGCTGGAAGGAAAGAAAGCAACGATTTATCCGGGCATGGAGAGCCATCTCGCAGGTGCGACACCGACAGGCGGAACCGTTACGGTTGACGAAACTGTGATCACAGGTATGGGACCGGCCCTTGCCATGGAGTTCGCGCTGGCACTTGTAGAATACCTGAAAGGGGCAGATACAAAAAAAGAGGTTGCAACAGGCCTTTTATATGATAGAATTGGGGAAATATAATTGAGATTACTTCCGGTAATCCAGATGGATGCACAGGAGAAGCAAGTTGGAAGATCAGCTCATTCTGGTAAACGAACAAGACAAAGAAACAGGACGCGTTGGTAAGCTTGAAGCCCATGAAAAGGGGCTTCTTCACCGCGCGTTTTCCATATTTGTCTTCCGGAGGATCCTGATGGACAACCCTGATGGGACCAGAACATTCCACACCCAGCTTCTGATGCAGCAGAGAGCAGAAGACAAGTATCACTCTGCAGGACTTTGGGCGAACAGCTGCTGTTCCCATCCGCGTGTTGGTGAAACTCTGGAAGAAGCAACTGCGCGGAGACTGCCGGAGGAAACAGGATACACGGCAGAAGATCTGGAAGATGGGCTGGAGGAGATGGGTGCATTTTTGTACACTGCTGAATTCGACAACGGCCTGACAGAGCACGAGTTCGATCACGTTTTTGTCGGATGGCTCAGGAAGGACAAGTTCAATAAGGAGCCTGCACCAAATCCAGAAGAAGCATCACAGATGGAATTCGTGGATGTAGAAGAAATCATGAAAGACGTACTGAAGAACCCGGGTAAATACGCCGCCTGGTTCATGCCCGCCTTGCTCATTGCGACAGACGGTGAGGAGTACGGATCACTGAACAGAGAAGCATCCGCGAGGATAATATATTGATTAGTACTGTTTTTGCAGACGAAGGGAGATAACATGGCTAAATATTTTGACGAACCATCGAGAACATTTAACGAATACCTGCTGGTACCAGGTTATTCATCATCGGAATGCAGAGTTGAAAATGTTTCGCTGAAGACACCAGTGACGAAGTTCAAAAAAGGCGAAGAGCCGAAGATTACAATGAACATACCGATGACATCGGCAATCATGCAGGCCGTATCGGGCGATGAGCTGGCGATTGCGCTTGCGAAAGAGGGCGGAATCTCCTTCATCTTTGGATCACAGCCTATCGAAAGCCAGGCGGAGATGGTCAAAAGAGTGAAGAACCACAAGGCAGGCTTCGTCCGCAGCAATACGAATATCCGTCCGGATCAGACCCTTGCGGATCTGCTTGATCTAAAGGAGCGTACCGGTCACTCGACCACAGCAGTTACCGAGGACGGAACAGCGGAAGGCAGAATGGTCGGACTGGTTACAAGCCGTGACTACAGAGTCAGCAGAATGTCACCGGATACACTCGTATGCGAGTTCATGACACCATTTGAGAAACTGGTTCACGCGAAGGAAGGCATCACACTGAGCGAAGCAAACAATATGCTTTGGGATTACAAACTGAACGCGCTTCCTGTTGTCGATGACAAGCAGCGTCTCGTTTACTTCGTCTTCCGCAAGGACTACATTGCCCACAAGGAATACCCGGACGAGTTACTTGACCCGGACAAGAGATATGTAGTCGGCGCAGGCGTCAACACACGTGATTACGAAGAGAGAATCCCGGCGCTTGTGGAAGCAGGTGCAGATGTGCTTTGCATCGACTCCAGCGAAGGCTTTTCAGAGTGGCAGGCCGAAACACTGAAGTTCGTCAGAGATAAGTACGGTGATGATGTGAAAATCGGAGCCGGCAATGTTGTCGACGGCGACGGTTTCCGGTTCCTGGCAGATGCGGGAGCAGATTTCGTAAAGATTGGTATCGGCGGCGGCAGTATCTGCATCACTCGTGAGCAGAAGGGTATCGGCCGCGGACAGGCTTCCGCAGTCATCGAAGTTGCAAAGGCAAGAAACGAGTACTTTAAGGAAACAGGAATCTACGTTCCGATTTGTTCCGACGGCGGTATCGTTTATGATTACCACATGACTCTGGCCCTTGCAATGGGAGCGGATTTCCTCATGCTCGGCCGCTACTTCTCAAGATTCGACGAATCCCCGACAAACAAGATTCAGATAAACGGGAATTACTACAAGGAATACTGGGGGGAAGGTTCCGCCCGCGCCCGCAACTGGCAGCGCTATGATCTGGGCGGCGATGCACGCATGAAGTTCGAGGAAGGCGTAGACTCATACGTTCCGTATGCAGGATCCCTCAGTGACAACGTCCGTCAGTCTCTGCTCAAGGTCAAATCGACCATGTGCAACTGCGGAACTATGACCATCAGGGAACTGCAGGAAAACGCCAAGCTGACCCTCGTATCCGCAACCAGTATTGTTGAAGGCGGCGCTCACGATGTCATCCTGAAGGATTCCGTAAACAGCAATCTGAAGTAAATCAATAAGACAAGACAGTGAAAGCAAGACAATAAAACAACGGCATGGAGTTTGTACCCATGCCGTTTTGTTATGCTCTGTTTTTGTAATCGTCGTCGCACTACCAGAGTTATCCCAGAGGAATTTCTACGATCTCAGCCATCTTCACGAGAGTGTGCTGGATCTGCGTGGAGATTTCTTCTACCATGCGGTCCTTGATCTCGTTGCTCTTTTCCCGCTCAAGACTTTCGTAGAAAGCGTCTTTCACGTCAGCGCTGATATTATCCATGCGGGAACTGAAGGCGCTCTTCGGAATCAGCCGGCGCATTGCATTCGGAATATCGGCGGACAGCATCTTCTCCTGCATCTTGTCTTTGCCCAGGAACAGGATGACGATAGATGTGATGACGCCGACCAGAATGCCGCTCGGATCCGCGAAGAACGGAATGAAGCTCAGCGTGGACATCAGGATGGCGAGGAGCGCTGTCACGATGGAGTCGATGAGGATCGTCATCTCGTTGATGGCGAACAGCCCCTTCGCATCTACCTTGATATCGATATCTGATACGGACAGATAGGATTTCAGACTCAGCGCCGTGTACGGTACGCGGTGTCGGATGCAGATCGGAACTGTGTGCTCCTCCAGATCTTCGATGACAGGGCGCAGCCAAGCTGTGATCGGACCTGCCAGCATCTCCCTGGTCTCGTCTTCCGCGAGGAAGCTGCCGATCTCCTCCTTCAGGATCGCATCGGTATCGGCGAGTCTGCTGATTTCTCCGGATCTCCATCTTTCGAAAATCGGAAGGGCAACTTTGGACACAATCGGATCCACAAGGCAATCGACAGCGTCCTTGTACAGGGTGGAGATGTGTTTGCTGACGATGTCTTCAATGATATTGGAATGGACCAGCTTGTCTAAGTCTTCTTTGAATTCTTTCAGATCTTCGTCGATACGGCCGCAGTAGGCGAGTCCTCTGGCAACAGAAAACTCCGGATCCGTTGCGGATATGATGACAGCGTCCGGGAACACTTTGGTGCACCACTGACGGACGGCCGGCATCTTGCTGACGCCGCCGGTCAGGAAGATCAGCTCCGGCTGTTTGCCTGTAATACTGTCCCTGACTTCTTCGAGGGATTCTACGAAAACCTGACGGAAGGAACGTCCATCCAGTTTCTTTAGCTTCTTGTTCACCAGTTTATCGGCGATGTCCTTGTCCATTCGGAGGGTCAGTTTAACAGGAAGATTATAGTGGAGCACGATGCTCTCGACGCACTTGTTTTTGCTCCAGTATTCTTCGTCGGAGAAATACTTTTCCTTCAGACGGCGGGCCGCAAATTCAGCGTAGGCGCGCCAAGGTTCGCTTTCCTCAAATACGGACTGGATCTTCTTGCGGAACAGACCGGATGCTTCGACAGATTCATCGAGCAGGATTTCATCCATCAGACCGCCGCCCAAAGCGACTTCTCCTGCGGTGCGCATCTCTACTTCTTTGCCGCCCATGATATAGGCGAAGTCCGTCGTAGACGATCCGATGTCTACAACGAGAACCGGCTTGGACAGGATGTCCACACCGATCTGCAGATGCTTGGACTGGCATGCGCTGACCAGAGCAGCTCTGGATTCAGAGATAATCTTGACGGGAGGATATCCGGCGCTTTCGAAAATTTCCCTGTAGTGCTCACGGGCATTTCTGTCCCATCCGGCAGGGCATCCGATATAAACACTGGTCTCCTCATTCTGGATGAGATCCCCATTTCCGTAGAGCTCACCGAGGACGCCGGCGGCAAAACTTCTGACATCTGTTGCCGTACCGGTTGTGTCGGTGAGAAAACGGCTCTTGAACCGCAGCCTGCGCTTCGTGACGTTGTCAGCGTAGCAGGCTTTCTCCCCGATGAGAAGTTCCCCTGAGGTGAGCTGGGCGTAGGCGGTGATAAAACTCTTCTCGCCTGCGATAGATATCATCTCAGGAACGACCTGGTCCTCTTTATATAATCTGGCGATAGCGCTTTCGGCATCGCCCAGGTCAAATCCAAAAAAACGATCCATAGAATCCTCCTACCTTGATCCTGCTGAGGCAACACCCTTGCGAAGCAGGGTCCCCTCGGCCACCATCGCCGGCCGGATGGTTCCGGCACGCTGTCCCGGCATCATGTCAAAGAACTGTGCCGTCTCCTGGCTGTATTCAACCACTTCAATCTGCTGTTTGTGCAGATAATATTTGATTTCGTCGATCTTCTCCAGGGCATACTCCGGATCCTGACTGTAGGATGCGGCGAGCAGATCCGAGAAGATATCCAGTTCGGAAGAGGATGGCTTATGCCCATCGATCAGACCGGCTTCATCACGCTTGCTCCAGCGCTCCTGGGACTGGATTTCCTCCAGACTCTGATCTGCTGACAGGATGGCGTTTCTGAAGTTCACATAGACTTTATTGGAATCCACCTGAACCTCGACACGCTGGCTGCGCTTCTTTGCTTTTGGAGGCCGGCGTCTGCCCAGCAGTCCGGCGATGAATCCACAGACCAGACCTCCCACGACGAAGCCGAGCGGTTTGAGGAGTGCGACGTCAAAGTTCTTGATGCTGTCGAGACCACCGTCAAAGGCCGGTACGATGAACGGGAACATACCCAGTCCGATGAGGACCAGTCCGCCGATCAGGAACAGGAAGACAAGAGGATTGAGCTTCTTCTTTGTCTTGTCTTTGCCGTCGGATGTTTCGCCTGATTCCCAGACTTTCGTATCGCCAACGGAGTCGATCAAAGGCAGCGAAAGCCGAATTGCCTGTGTGATGTACGCCGCAGCATCCCTTTCGCGTTCACTGCTGCAGTGATCATTGTACATCAGGAGAAGCTTGTCCAGCTCATTCTCCAGGACAGTGACGGCCTTTTCTGCTGTCTTCGAAGCGGCAAGCTCCGTTAGCAGATTTTGTTTATCTTTCTCCAGTAATTCGATCAGTTTCATAACAACCATATTATACGATACTATTTCTGCAAAAGCTACACTCTCCAGCCGTCGGCAGCAGCACGGAATTCACCTACGGCTGCAGGCCGCCCGCATAGGATGGAGGGTTTTCCCTCGAAGGTAAGCGGCTGTCCGTCGATGGTCGTCACGATGCAGCCCGTTTCTTCGGCGATGAGCTGGCCCGCTGCGAAATCCCAGGCCGAAAGACTCAGCTCCGCGTACAAACCGAATCTGCCACAGGCAGTCCAGCAGCAGTCCAGAGCGGCTGAACCGGTGCGCCTGACATCAGCAGACAGTTCGTACAGATTTTGGGCAAGCCGGAAGGTCGGTCCGTTGGTGGTGTCATCATAGGGAGCAGTCCCGAATACGGTGATTTCATTTTTCATGGAAGCATCGAAGACAGGAAGCTTTTCTCCATTCAAAAAGCATCCGCAGCCTTTGCGGGCGCTGAAAAGTTCGTCGCGGTATGGATCATAGATCACGCCGATTTGTGTCTCTCCGTCTGCTGTCATAGCAACCGACGTGCAGGAATGGCGGTTGCCGTGCACGAAATTGGCGGTTCCGTCGATGGGGTCGATGATGAAACAGATGCCGTCTGTGATACTGCTGCCGCCCGTGATACTGTCGGTGTCTGTGATCATCGCATCCGCCATCTCCGGAATGGATTCTTCACAGAGAAAACGGCATTCCGGGATTAGTTTTTTCAGTTCCGTCATGAGCATCCGCTGGATTTCAAGGTCCATTGACGTGACCAGGTCCCGCCGGCTGGATTTCGTTGTAATCGTCACATCCTGCAGAGCATCGGTGTCTGCGTGAAGTATTTTTTCACCGGCACGGATGGCCAGTTTTTCGATTTTTCGCTGTATTGTTTCGTAATTCATAACAGGATTATTGTAACACAAAAACGGAATTTGACAGTCCTACTCTGCGCCTTCCAGAGACAGAAGGGCGATTTTTTTATCGAGACCGCCGGCATATCCGGTCAGACATCCATCGGAACCAATGACACGGTGACAGGGGATGATCAGCGAAATAGAATTGTGACCTACCGCGCCGCCGACTGCCTGGGCGGACATGTGCGGGCGGCCTGTTTCCTCTGCGATGCGGGCGGCGATCTGTCCGTAGGTCATGGTTTTTCCGAAAGGAATCTGGAGCAGGATTTCCCAGACACGTTTGCGGAAGGCGGTCGTCCGCATGGACAGCGGCGGAAGAAAGCCGGGATCCTTTCCGGAAAAGTAAATGTCCAGCCACTTCGCGGTCTGTGTGAAGACCGGCAGATCCTTTTCTTCATAGGATTCACCTAACGTATCCCCGAAGTATTTATCTTCATCAAACCAGAGGCCGATCAGGCATGTCCCGTCTGATGCCAATGTGATACCGCCCAAGGGCGAATCGTAATGACTGATGTAATCCATTCTGAATCCTTTCTGAATATTTATTATCACGAAGTATAACCATAGGGATTATTGGTTAGACATAGATGCCGGATATCATTATAATAGTATCATTAACGGACAAACCGAAACAACATGATGTTATTTGAGGGCAGGAGGTTTTGATGCAGTACAGAGAATTCAAAGGGTTGAAGTTATCCCAGTTGGGATTTGGCGCTATGCGCCTGCCGGTCATCGACGGAGATGATGCGAAGGTGGATATTCCACAGACACAGCGCATGGTGGACTACGCCATGGAGCATGGCATCAACTATTACGATACAGCGTGGGGATACCACGGAGAGCATTCCGAGGAAATCATGGGCGAAGCGCTGCGCAGGTATCCGAGAGACAGTTATTATCTGGCGGATAAGTTTCCTGGATATGATCTGGCAAATATGCCGAAGGTAAAAGAAATTTTCGAGACGCAGCTTGAACGGACGGGACTGGAGTACTTTGACTTCTACCTTCTGCACAATGTCTGCGAGATGAACATTGTGCAATATCTCGATCCACAGTACGGCATTATGGAGCATCTGCTTGCCCAGAAGAAAGCCGGACGAATCAAGCATCTTGGTTTTTCCTGTCACGGGGAACTACCTGTGCTGAAGCGTTTTCTCGAGGCCCACGGCGAAGACATGGAATACTGCCAGCTTCAGCTCAATTATCTGGACTGGGAGTTTCAGCACGGCAAAGAGAAAGTCGAACTGCTTGCGGAGTACGGGATTCCGGTTTGGGTCATGGAACCGCTCAGAGGCGGTAAACTGGCGAAGCTCAGCGAGGCGCAGGAGCAGATGTTAAAGCAGCTGCGCCCGCAGGAGGCGATTCCGGCTTGGGCTTTCCGGTTCCTGCAGAGCCTGCCGGAGGTCAAGGTGATTCTTTCCGGTATGTCCAATGAAGAACAGCTGCACGCCAATGTAGCTACATTTGAAGAGGATCTTCCTTTGGACGAACACGAAATGAATGTTCTGATGAATGTGGCGGCGCAGATGGCAGATGAGAAATCTGTTCCATGCACTGCATGCCACTACTGCATGGACCACTGTCCGCAAGGCCTCGACATCCCGCATCTGATCGAGCTTTATAACGAGCATACCCTTACAACCAAAGCAGGTCTGTTCGGGTTTATCGCTCCAATGGCGCTGGCAGCGATTCCGGAGGACAAACAGCCTTCCGCCTGCCTGCACTGCGGAAGCTGCGAAAAGGTCTGCCCGCAGCAGATTCATATTTCCGAAGTAATGGAAGACTTCGTGAAAGTCCTTGGCGGGGAATAAAACAGAAGAAGTGGTCTTGCGCCATACCTTCATATTCTTACGGGCGGCATTCCGCGATGCGGATGAACTCCTTCATGATCGGGTTGATATAACGGCTGGAATTGCATAATAATCCCGACTGAAATTCAATATCAACATCCTTTGATCTGATTTGAACGAGTTCACCTTGTTCCAGATGACCGGCGACGGTATACTCCGGGATAAAGGAAATCCCGAATCCGCCGAGAAGTATTTTAATAATTGATTCTACTGAGCCGATGTCCATTGACGGTGTTACCGTCAATCCCCGGCTCAGTATTTTTTTCTCCAGAATTGCGCTGTACCCGATCCCACGGTCGCACATGATAAAATCGTTTCCAATCAGATCGGTGACCTTAGGGGCTCTTTTTTTACACAAGGGATTGGAAGGATGTGTGACAAATATAATCGGTTCCGGTCTCTCGGCGAAGAGACGGAATCCTGGGTACGCGTTCGGTTCATCCAGAATGACCAGAAAATCGATTTCGGCCCGCGTCAGTTTCAGCAGATTGTCTTCCAGGTAGTCAGATATTTTGACGGTAACGTCTACCTGCGGATGCAGCTCATGGAACTTCCTCAGAATATCCGGAAGGGGTCCTGTGGCAAAAGAAGAAGGAGAGCATATGTGAAGCGATCCGACAAGTTTTTCTGCCGGACGGACACTGTCTCTCGCAGCTTCTTCCGCGTGCAGTATGTCCAGTGCGTAAGGGAGAAATGTTTTTCCCTCTTCCGTCAAAGCGATGCTGCGGCCAATTCGGTCAAACAACGGTAAGCCCAGTTCCGCCTCCAGTGATTTGATCTGTGCAGTCACAGCAGCCTGAGAGTAGCCAAGGCTCTCCGCAGCTTTTGTGAAGTTGTTGTATTCGACGATTTTGATAAAGGTAGTGATGTTTCTGATTTCCATATCGATTACTTTTTTTTATTGACATAATAAAAACAATCAGTTGGACGAATTCATTTTACCATGCTACTCTTTAATTGCAAAGAGATAAAGATAACAAATAAGAATAAAAATCAATTTTAGGAGGTAAAGAAATGAATAAGAAAGTTGTACTTCAGGTTGGATGTTTTCTCGTCATGTTTGCACTGGAAATGGTCGCAGCTTATGTTAATCCGTCATCAGCAATGCACAGTGCTTTGCTGATCCTGACGCTCCTGATGATCCCGGTATTCGTACTGGCAGGACGCACTCCGAAAGCTGTAAAAAAAGTAGAAGCAGTTGAAGAGGAAAGCCCTCTTGCAAAAGCCGCTTAGAACCCATAACAAAAGAATCATCAAAAGCAGAAGGATGGACAATGTCCATCCTTTTGTGATTGGTATCACACTAACAGTTGCTCTTCAATAGAATGGAGCGGATTACAGATTCTCCGCTTCCCAGATCAGTTCTTCCAGAGTCTGATAGAGATGTTCCGGTTCAACCGGTTTTGACAGATGGGCGTTCATACCGACCTGCAGTGATCGCTGCACATCCTCATCAAAAGCGTTTGCTGTCATGGCGATGATCGGAATCTTCTTCGCGTCAGAATGATCCAGAGCACGGATCGTTTCCGTGGCTTCCAGGCCGTCCATCTCCGGCATCCGGACATCCATCAGAATCGCAGAATAGTAGCCTTCCGGATGTGAGGAGAACATGTCCACAGCGATTTTTCCGTTTTCCGCGTGCTCAATTTCCACATCCCGGGACTGAAGCAGCTGCTTTATGATTTCAGCGTTGATCATAATATCTTCGGCCAGGAGAAGTCGCTTGCCCTTCAGATCAGCACGCTGCTTTTTCTTAAAGAGGTTCAGGTTGTTCTTTCTGGCGATGCGCGCGAATTCGTCAATCACATTGGACGCGAACAATGGCTTCGCCAGAAAACTGTCGACACCGATATGGAGCGCCTCATCCATGATTTCATCCCAGTTGAAGGATGTCAGGATGATAACAGTCGTTTCCTTGTCATAGGCTTCCCGAATCCGCCGGGCCACCTCGATACCGTCCATCTCAGGCATCTTCCAGTCCAGAAGAACCAGATTGTAAGGGGTTTGCTTCGTGTGGGCAACCTGCAGCATGTTGAGCGCTTCCGGTCCGCTGGTACTGATATCGGCATAGATGCCCACCTCGCTAAGCACGAGCCTCGCATGCTCTGCAGCAATTTCTTCATCATCTACAACCAGAACACGCATATCCTTCGGTTTGATACTGTTTTCCCCCAGTCCCTTATGGTCGCTGTTTTTGAGAGAAACAACTACGGTGAACTCGGAACCGACACCCTTTTCGGATGTGACGGAAATGGATCCGTTCATCAGGTCGACGATATTCTTAGTGATCGCCATTCCAAGGCCCGTGCTTCCGTATCTGTTGTTACGGCTGCTGTCTTCCTGGGCGAAAGAATCGAATATGTGAGGAAGGAAATCCTGATCCATTCCGATTCCGGTATCCTTGATCACAAATCGGAGCGTTGACTGGTCCTTATAGTTGGCTGTTCGTTCCACAGACAGAGAAATTCTTCCCGGGACCTCTGTAAACTTGATCGCGTTTGACAGGATGTTGATCAGCACCTGTTTGAGTTTCATGTCGTCGCCGATATAATAATCGTTGACGCCTCCGGTGATAGAGCATTCGTATTTCAATCCCTTCTCATTGCACTGGGACATGACCATGGTGTTGATCTGTTCCAGCATCGCACGGAAGGAGAACTCTTCACTGCGGATCGTCATACGTCCGGACTCGATTCTGGTCATGTCGAGAATATCGTTGATCAGACCGAGCAGGTGCCGGGCGCTTCCGCCGATTTTTTCCAGGTATTCGCGTGTTTCGTCAGGCAGATTTTCATTTCTCAGCGCCAGACTCTCCAATCCGATGATGGCGTTCATAGGCGTCCTGATCTCATGACTCATATTAGACAGGAACGAAGTCTTCGCCTTGTTGGCCATTTCCGCGGTAGCCAGGGCATCGCTCAGCGCCTGCTGCTGTGCCATGGACTGACGCATCTCTTCATCGATATCTGAGAAACCGACTCCGACTGCGTGGATGATTCCATCTGTACGGTCTTCCGGACGCCGCACGCCCGCCATACGGAGTATCGTGTACTTTTCCTGCCCATCCTGCGTTTCAAGGAATCGGTAGGAAATGACGGGCTGTTTCTGCAGCGCCTTACGGATGTTTTCGGGCTGGATAAACTGAAAGTAACCTTCCTGATAACTCTCAGCAACACGGGTTCGCCCAAATGTCGAGAAATCTTTCAGATATGGGAAATGATCACCAACACCGGGTGCTTCCTTTATATAATGATCAGCGCGGTAACAGACCGCCTCGTCTTTATCCAGATCCACATAGTATACACTGCGGTAGTCGGATGACAGGGCAGTGATCATTTTTGACTGCTGTTTCCGGAGGCCTTCTTCTTCCAGATAGGCCTGCTTTTTGGCCTCGAACAATTTTGCTGCTACCATCTCAGTAACATTGGTGCAGATGCCAAGTGTACAGAGTCTTCCCGTTTCGTCCGTAAATTTCAACTTGGTGGTCTGGAGGTTGCGGATGACTGTTCCTGCAGCGTTCGGAACATCTTCAAAGAAGATGTACGGACCGTCCATGGACAGTGTCTTTTTGTCATCCTCAACAAAGTGTGCTGCAGTAACAGGGTCGAAGATGTCAAAATCGGTCAGCCCCACGACCTCCGCGGGGCATGATTTGTGTGCATATTCAGCGAAGGACTGGTTGCAGGCAAGATATTTTCCTGTAGCGGCATCCTTCGAAAAGGTCATTGCAGGCAGATGGTTAAGAAGTGCTGAGACTTCAGGCATTTTCAACGTATCCGTAATATCTTTCATGATGTTTTCCTTCCATAAAGGTATTCAGGAGTGCAGAATCATTATAACGAATATATTATAGCATGATATCGCTTTCACGTTTGCTTTCTTCGATTTTTTCGATGATACCCTTCATCGGCTTATGCAAAAGCAGACCGAAGGCGATTGCTGCTGCACCCATGAGGAGCAGTATGCCGAGGCACTTGGCCCAAGTCGCCCCATATGTGCCTCCGATGCATTCCCGCAGGGCGTCCATAGCATAACGGAACGGCATGAATGGGAACATGATCTGGAACGGCCGAGGCAGCACTTCAACAGGGAAGGAGCCTCCTCCGCCTGCGACCTGAAGGATCATTACAATGACACTGACGGCCAGACCTAGATTCTCCAGCGCGAATACCAGAGAGTACACAATCAGAGTAAATACCAGCCCATTGACGCAGGAACAAAGAATGAACAGCAGAGGGTGCACGCACTGTATCCCCACATAGAGCAGTTCTCCTAAGGAAAGCAGCAGTGCCTGAATCAATCCGATCTCCAGGAACAGCCGGTATCTGCCGATGAAAGCCTCATGCAGCCGCACCTTCTCAAGGCCGTCTCTGCGTCTGACCTGAACGTGGATCATAACTGCAGCAAACAGCGCCCCGATCCACTGGGCGATAACATTATAGAACGGCGCCATGACTGAGCCGAAGTTTCTTATCGGATAAACCTCCTCGGTCTTCATCTTGATCGGTGTCGCCAGATTCTCGGCGATCACTGCAGCATCGTTGGTCATCAGATGGTTGATGTCCTTCAGCATATCGCTGTCCGAAAAGCTGTCGAAGAGATCTGACAGATTGCGGCAGCCCTGCTGCAGTGAAACAAGAGTGGCCACTGTCTGATCGAGACCGCTTTCCAGGGACTTAAGAGATTTCTCTGACCGATTCAGCGTGCTGTCGAGAAGATCCATGTCACCGTAGATGCCTCCCAATGACTTACGAGTTTTGGAAATTGCCGCTCTGGCGTCCTTCACCGCCTGGTTGAATTTCTTGTCTACTGTGCCATCCACATCGGCGTCGATCCCGGCAATGGTTTTTTCTGCATCGGAAACATCTGTCAGAATATCATCGATAAAGCCCTGCATCAGCGACCAGTTGGAAGCATCTGCCGTCTCAAGATTATTCAGCTTATCTATCATATCCTGCAGCTTATCAGAAACACGGCTGAATCTGGACGCCAGACCGGTTAGTCCCATGCTGTCCAGTTCTTTCGCAATCTTATCTACTGATGATTTCATGCTGCCGGCTGTGGTCTTGTAGTTTTCCAGCTTGTTCTGCACAAAGCTGTTGAATTTCCCCATATCATCGCCCGCCGCCGAAAGATCCCGGTCGATAGCCGACAGGTCCTTGGTGAGCAGAGTGTTCAATTCATGGATGACTTTTTCGGCGGATGAGGTGTCGATTTCTTCCGGCATCTTGCTGTCTGCGGATTCAAGGAGCGCTTCTCCCAGGTCAAGGGTGTCCTCAGAACTGTCGATAAGATCCTCCGATGCCTTCAGCAGATCACCGGCTGCTCCCGAAAGACCATAAAAAGCTCTTGCCATGGCGACACTGCTCTCCAGATCCGCGCTGAGTTCGTCCATTCTGCCGGAGAGATCACTGAAAGTGTCCTGAGGGTCGAACCCTGCAGCTTCTGCCGCATTTGCCGCCTCAGTGATATACTGTCCCAGTGTATCGACAAAGGTTGCATCTATTTCTTCTTCCAGAACCTCTCTGACTTTGCCTGTGATTTTAGGCGCGATGGCATTTGTCTTCTGATTCTCATAGAAGAGAACCTTCGGGTGCTCAAGATTTCCGGAGGTAAAACTCATCATCTTTTCGCTGAAGTCTTCCGGGATAACGATAGCAGCATAGTAGTCTCCGCCGTAGACGCCATCAACAGCTTTTTTCTTGCTGCTGACTACATCCCATCCGATCATATCGTTTCCGTTTATAGCATCTATAAACTTCTCTCCGACATTGATGTTCAGTCCGAGCATATCCGCGCCTTCATCCTCATTCGCTACTGCGACAGGGATACGTCCTGTGGCCTGAGGCTCGAACGGATCATCGTTTGAGAGGATATTGAGCCACGCGAAGAGGCAAGGGACGACGATGATTCCCATTAATATGACCATAGTAACGACACTGGCGGTAAGACGTCGGAAATCGTGGACGATGATATTAAGAATGTTTCTCATTCGTCCCCTCCTTCCTCCGCAGCCGGTTTCTCAATTCAGAAGAAATCAGAGCATCATTCTCATCGACTCCTCCGAACTTGCTCCGAATGGTATGATCCATATACTCGATACTGACAAGGTATGCAGAGATAGCAAACATGCACAGGATCCAGATAATGAGAAATACAGTCTTATCGCTGCCGGTAAGCAATCTGATCAGCTCCAGGAAAATCGGAAGCAAAATCAGTACAATGCCGCTGACTTTGACACGTTTCTTATTCTTTTCATGCAGCTTGCGTGCGTATTCGCTGAGGCTGTTGTAACGGTCATCTCTAGGTTCCATTACATTACCTCCGTTTCTTTCATCTTAGCCTGCATGAACTGTTTCACACCCAGGAACGGCTTTCTTACGCATATTCCCAGCAGTACAGCGCACAGGAAGAAGACCATAAGCTGAGCCAGATATTTCACGAAATCGTGCCCATACAGTCCGCAGATGGCTTCTCGCATGGCGTTGATCGCATATGGGAATGGGAAGAACGTGTAGATCTTGCCAAAGATCTCCGGCAGGATCTCAATCGGATATGTCCCGCTTGATCCGGCGATCTGTATCACCATGATAACAACGACTGCCGCTCTTCCGATGTCACCGAATACCAGCGTCAGTGTATAGATAATAATGACGAATACCATGCTTGTGATTGCCGCAGACAGCCACATGAGCCATGGGTGAACAGGACTGCAGTGCAGCAGGAAGATATCTCCCGCGACAACGACTGCAGCCTGGATCTGACCAATCAGGAAGAATATAAGATAGCGGCCAAAGAACCCTTCAGCCTCATTGATCTGCGGATATTTCTTTCTGTCCGCAGTACAGTTCATAATAGTAACGAGCATAACACCGCCGACCCACAGCGCTATGATTGAATAGAACGGAGTCATTGCAGCTCCATAGGAAACGGTTTCGAAGTACTCCTCTGATTCTATTTCCACAAAATCTGTAAACAGATCGCTGTACTGCTCAGCATCTACGCCAAGGAGCTTCGTAAGCACATCGAGCTTATCGCTGCCATCGGCTTCCTGCACCTGTTCTATAATATCATCCAGCTTTGTTTCCAGGGAATTCAGTGTGATCTGCAGGCCGTCCAGGGACGCATCCAGACTATCAACGGTGTCCCCGGCGCTTTCAATCACAGGATCGACATCATCAAGAATACCTCCCGCAGATTTGAGAAGAGGTTTCGTTCTGTCAAGGGCTTTGCTGATATCTGACATCATCAGTTTCAGACTCGGGGCCAGATCATCTTTCAGCAGTCCTTCCAGTGTTTCGGCATCCGAAAGGATCTCCGCAGACACCGGGTCCTTTTGGAGAAGTGTTTTGATGTGTTCTGCCTGCCCGATCATGACATCCAGCGCATCTGCAGATGCCCGGCCCGCTGTCGTTTTCGGATTTTCCGGCAGCAGTCCTCTCAGATCCTGGAGGATCGTCAGGACTCGGTCGGCTCTTTCGAGACCTGTTTCCTGAAGCTCTGCCTTCATGGATTCATCGATCGGGCCCTGCAGTTGCTCAAGCGTACTTTTGAGATCTGCTATTGCGGTATTGAGTTTCTGAGACTTGCTGTCGATGGTTTTTGATACATCCTTGATGGCAGCTTTCGCAGTTTCGATTTTTTGTTTAGCCTTGGCCAAGTCGGATCTGCCCTCACTTCTGCTATTGTCAAGTTTCTTCTGGGCATTCTTCAAGGCCTTTGACGCATCGCCTTTTGTCGCCATGATCTGGCTGATGGACGCGCTGTAATCGTGGAGAGCGTCTCTGGTCGCTGTGAGCTGCCCCAACGCATTATCGGTCATCTCATCAAGATCCACTTCGTCGCCTGCCTTCTCTGCATCGCCGAAGTATTTCGTCAGTGCGGTCCTGAGGTACTCTGAGTTGATTTTCTCGAGAAGATCATCTGCTGCCTGATCTGTGATCTTACTGGCTACAGGATTTTTCTTGATGTTCGTATAGTATGTGATCCGCGGCTGCCTGTCACCGACCGCCTCCTCAAAATGATGCATATCATAAGAAAAGCCATCTTCAAATATGATGGCAGCATAATACTTGCCGCTTCTGACGCCTTCGATGGCCTCTTCCGGGTCGTCCAGCGGCCTGTATCCGATTTTATCTTCATCCTTAACGTCCGCGATCACTTCATCAGCGCTGTTGACATGGGTTCCGTTCTTCAGATCGATCCCTGTATCTCTGGACGCCAGCGCAACTTCAATGTCTTTTGTCCCGGCATAAGGGTCCCAGTTTGCGTAAATATTGATCCATGCATAAAGTGATGGGAGCGTGCCTAAAGCGATGACGATTAAAATGACGAAAAAATACTTGTATATCGCCTTTAAATCATTTCTGAAAATACGCAGTATGTTTCTCAAAATGCTTATCTCCTCACGCGGAAATCATAACATACCGCATCATGAAACTCAACTCATCACGTGTTCAGAACGACTACCTGATTCTGCCGGAGCATAACAGGAGCAGCAGGCTGCTCCCAAGAGCCACATAGTAAGAGGAAAGTTCAGTGTTCCCGATCAATGTATGTACGGCTGTAGTGATCATGGGAGTGAAAAACTGGGCCAGATAGAGCGCCATTGACAGCAGGGGCATGACGGTTGTCGCTGCGCTCTTTCCTGCCTTTGCGGTTGCTTTCGAAATGATATAGGGTACACCAACTCCATTGGCAAAGCCGATCATTGCAGAACCCAGAAGAATTCCCGGGCGGCAGGCTGTAAAGAGGAGCAAGCAATAAGAAATAAGGAAAGCAGAAGGAGCGATCAGCCAGCCGCAAGTCTTTGCGACGCTTTTGATTTTGGAAAAAAGCAGCCCTCCTGCGAAGCCCATGAGATCCATCATTGCCATGATCGGACCAATCGCGGTCTGGCTGAACAGCCCAGTCCGCATCGTCTCGATGGCAAAGTTGGAAGGGTAAATAAAGAAGGTCAGCATGAGCAGAAACATGCAGATGATGTATGGAGCAAAAGCAGTACGGCCAAAGGTGAGATTCTCTGTTTTGTTTTCGTCTTTTATAAATTCACGGGGCATCCACAATGCACATGGAATTAGCGCTGCAAATCCCAGCAGATAAACTAGAAATGACAGACGCCATGAAACCATGGCAAGAGCGCCGGCAATCAGCGTCGCGATCACACCGCCGAGCATGTTCAGCGCGGAGGAGTATCCCATCAGGACGCTGTGCTTGTCCCGTGTGAAGAAAAACGCGATGAGGCCCGTTGACATGGGCATAATGATTCCGACGCCAATGCCGACGATCGCTCTGAAGATCAGAACCAGGTATATATTATCAACTAAGCCGGCAAGACAGCCGCCGGCCGTGTATAAAATGAGGCCTATAATCACCAGCGTCCTGATCGTGAAAATGCGGCATAGTTTATTGAAGAACAGATTCGTAACAGCAATGAAAATCGCCGGGATGCTGATGATCATCTGCACAAGTCCGGGAGATGTATTCTGGAAATGCTCCTGGATGATATTCAGCGCCGGCGCGACTGCTGCCCCGGCCATTACTGTGAGAAGTGATAGAGATAGTATTGCAGTCATCAATCTCCAACGTCTGTGCTTCTTAAAAATGTTATACATGTCTGTCTCCATTCTCTACAAAAAGAAAAGCGCAAGTCCGTTTGGACTTACGCTTTCGCAACTCAACGCTGTAAGACTATCACAAAAAAGAGAGAAAAGTCAATGACTAAATAATCGCACTCCTGAAGGAGAGTAGGAATAGGATTCCCGTTTTCATCATCAGAATTCATTTCTTTCGCACCAGTCACTGAGCTGTTCCAGAATAGGGATGAGTTCATCACACTTTGGCGCGTTGTCGTATTCCCTTTCGTTTCGATTGCATCGGTGCCTGTGCTGGTCACCATCTTTAAAATCCTGTAATCGTCGATTTTTCACACCCCTGTTGAATTTGGCTGTAACATATGGTTTCAACATACACAAGGGAATCGTTATTTTTTGTACCCAACTTTGCATTTATTA
>SVCS01000067.1 GCA_015058205.1 Clostridiales bacterium | reverse complement strand
CAGTATCCGACGCTGCACCCGCGGTGCGGCACCAGCTTCCTGATGTTCGTGTTTATCATCGCGCTGGCGTGTCACGTGCTTCTCGGCTGGCCGGTTCTGTGGGTCAGAATCGTGACGAGGCTGCTGCTTCTTCCGGTGATTGCAGGACTTTCCTATGAGCTCCTCAAGTGGGCGGGACGCAGCGACAGCTGGCCGGTGAAGATTCTCAGCATGCCGGGCTTGTGGCTTCAGAAGATTACAACGGCGGAACCGGATGATTCCATGCTGGAAGTTGCCATCGCGGCAGTCAATGCAGTATGTGATGATAAACCGCCGCGCAAGTATACGATCAGACCGGAAACGAAATATGAGTATCCGCATGTATGGGATCTGGCGGACAGGAGATAGGGAGACAGGAGATACCGAGATAAATGAAGACTAGAATTCTGATAAACGAAGGAGAATACAGACTGACAAAGGCCGGCGTCATGGATGCGCACATAGATGCCGAAGAGCTCTACTGTTTTCTGAAAGGCTGTGATAAAGTTGTCCTGTTTCTCATGAAGGAAGAGGAGGCGGACAAGGAAACGGAAGAGGCGTATTTCAAACTCATTGAGAAGAGAGCGTCGCGCATTCCGCTGCAGCACATTACAGGCAAGCAGGAGTTTATGGGCTTTGACTTCAAAGTCAGCCCTGACGTTCTGATTCCGCGTCAGGATACAGAAGTGCTGGTCACCGAAGCGGCGAAGCTTTTGCGTGATGAGCGTAAGGCGGCGGCGCACAACAAGTCGAAGTCTCGCGGCGGGCTGTTCAAGATGTTCAGCACACCGCCGGGACAGGATGTGCTGGACCTCTGCTGCGGAAGCGGAGCCATCGGTATTTCTCTTGCGAAGATCTGCGAAGAGATCTCTGTCACGGCGACAGACATCAGCGAAGCGGCGATCGAGTTGGCGAAAGAGAATGCGAAAGCAAACCGCGTGGAGGTGGAATTTCTCCAGGGAGATCTCTATGATGCCCTTCGGGATACGGACAAAGGCAAGCGCGTCCGTAGCTACGATATGATTGTCAGCAATCCGCCGTATATAAAGACCAACACCATCGCCATGCTTCAGGAGGAAGTGAAGGACCATGAACCGATGATTGCATTGGATGGCGGCAGGGACGGACTGGATTGCTACAGGAGAATCGTCGCAGATTCGCACAGGTATCTGAAGGACGGCGGCTGGCTCATGCTTGAGATCGGCTATGACCAGGGAGAGGATCTCCGCAAGCTGATCATGGAAACAGGACGATTCAGCACACCGGAAGTGATTCACGACCTGGCCGGACGCGACCGGGTAGTACGGTGTCAGAAAGCGTAGGGTGAAATGTTAAAAGCGGAAAAGCAGATTCGCGAGACGATCTGTGCGCACAACTTGATAGAGGATGGTGATCACATCGTGATCGGTCTCTCAGGAGGCCCTGATTCGGTGTGCCTGTTTCATGTGCTGCTGAAGATGGCGGAGGAGATGAACCTGATCATTTATCCGGTCCACATCAATCACCAGTTCCGACCGGGCGCGGCAGAGGCTGATCAGGCATACGTGGAGGAACTGAGCCGGCAGCACGGCCTGGAGGCAAGGGTATTCACAGTGGACTGCAATGCGTTGGCAGAGGAGCTCGGCATGACGAGCGAAGAAGCAGGGCGCAAGGCGCGGTATGATGCCTTCCTACAGGTGGCTGAAGAGATCAGCGACAGCGTGAAGATCGCAGTAGCGCACAACGCCAACGATCAGGCGGAGACGGTGCTCTTCAGAATTCTCAGAGGAACCGGTATGGACGGCATTGCAGGAATGGCTTATGAGAGAGAAGAAAGGCGCAATCCTGCAGGCACAGGCGGAAGCACCTTCCGCATCATCAGACCGCTTCTGGACACATGGCGGGAAGACGTGGAGGAATACTGCACAGAGATGAAACTGGACCCTGTCATC
This sequence comes from Clostridiales bacterium, assembly GCA_015058205.1. Lineage (GTDB taxonomy): Bacteria > Bacillota > Clostridia > Peptostreptococcales > Anaerovoracaceae > Lentihominibacter. The sequence goes on along the minus strand of SVCS01000067.1, from coordinate 6,442 downwards.
GATCACACCAACAACGAAGAACTCTATGCGAGAAACAAAATCAGACTTGATCTGATTCCATATATAGAAAAGAAATACAACAGCAACTTCCAGGAGGGACTAGTCCGCATGGCGAAGATTGCCTCGGCGGACAAAGATTTCTTCTGGGCAGAAACGGCGCAGGCATATGAACAGCTGAAAGTTCGGCCGACCGCAGATGTAACTGACAGCACCGAGGATGCCTTTGCAGTGACCATTGACTGGCGGGGATTGGCGGAGTGCCACGAAGCGCTGCGCCACAGGGTCATCCTGAAAGCCTTCAGAGACATCGGGCTTGAGAAGGATATCACTGCAGAACGCCTTGAGGCGGCAGATAAAATCATCCTTGGCAGAGTCGGCGGGAAAAAAGTTGAATTCGCACATGGGCATGCACTGCGCGTCGGGAAAGGAGTCGTTGAGATATCATGAACAAGATTGAAGAAGAGAAATTAAAGGTTTTGCTATGTGTTGCGAAATGCAAGCAGCGTGTTGGCCGTGGTTTGGCAATTGATGTGCTGAGAGGAAGCCACAGCGTTCGCGTATTCAACAGGCGTCTCCAACTGAATTCTGCATTTGGAAGTCTGAAAGAAGCAAGCGAAGAAAAACTTGAAGAGCTGATTCAGGAATTGGAGAAAGAAGGCATGCTCGTTGAGACAGACGATGAGTATCCAAGGCTTGTTTTAACAGAGGCGTCAAAAGAGCTGCTCCACGATCATGTGGGGGAACTGGACCTTTGATTCTGCCGGACCGGCAATTTTTCAGGCAATGGGATGATGCTAAGTAAATTGTTGTGCGATTGGTGGTTTATATGGTAGAATAACGTGCAAATTTGTTTCTAAACAACAAATAACATGGAGGGCAAGAAAACTTGAGAAAAGGAAGATTAGGGAAAAACATTACAATTTATGTGTTGATCTTTGCCATAGTGCTGGGATTCTTCTGGTTCTTTAACTCAGATAAAGACCAGGGCACGAAGCAGATCAAGACTTCAACGATGATCAACCACCTGAAATCCAATGAGGTGGAGAGTATCAATGTAACAGATACGAAACTCACGGCGAAGCTGGAGGATGGAAGTGTTGTTTACTCCTTTGTCAACAACTCCGTCGATCTGACTTACATATACGATAAATACATCATACCTCAGGTTGATGAGGGAACACTGAAACTGGAGAGCGATCCGCCGAAGCAGGATTCTGTATGGCTTACATTACTGCCGACGCTTTTGATGATCGGCATCATGGTGGCGTTTTTCGTATTCATTATGCGGCAGCAGGGGGGTGGAGGCAAGGCGATGGCCTTCGGCAAATCCAGGGCCAAGCTGGCCAAACAGGAAGACCTGAAGAAAATCACGTTCAAGGACGTTGCCGGACTCAAAGAAGAGAAGGAAGAATTGGAGGAAATCGTAGACTTCCTGAAGCACCCGGCCAAGTACAACAGCTTAGGTGCCAGAATTCCTAAGGGTATACTGCTCGTAGGCCCTCCGGGAACCGGTAAAACATATATTTCAAAGGCAACCGCGGGAGAAGCAGGCGTACCGTTCTTCACCATCAGCGGTTCGGACTTTGTTGAGATGTTTGTCGGTGTTGGTGCTTCCAGAGTCAGAGACCTCTTTGACCAAGCGAAAAAGAATGCGCCTTGCATTGTATTCATAGATGAAATTGACGCAGTAGGACGTAAGAGAGGAGCCGGTCTTGGCGGCGGCCACGATGAAAGAGAGCAGACACTCAACCAGCTGCTTGTTGAGATGGACGGATTCGCTGAGAATTCAGGCATCATCATTTTGGCTGCGACCAACAGACCTGATGTACTCGACCCGGCACTGCTCAGACCGGGACGTTTCGACAGACAAATTGTCATCGGAATTCCTGATATTACAGGAAGAGAAGAAATCTTCAAAGTCCACTCCAGAAACAAGCCGCTTGATGAAGGCGTTGATCCTAAGGTTCTGGCGAGAAGAACGCCGGGATTCACGCCTGCGGACATCGAGAACATGCTCAATGAAGCGGCCCTTCTTGCGGCGCGCAGAAACGGCATGGTCATCAGAATGGAGGAAATTGAAGAAGCCATCACAAAGGTCATCGCGGGACCGGAGAAGAAGAGCAGGGTAATCAGCGATGATGAGCGCAAGCTGACCGCATTCCACGAAGCGGGTCACGCAGTCGTTGCGCACTGCCTGCCGAAGTCTGATCCGGTACATCAGATTACGATCGTACCGAGAGGCATGGCCGGCGGCTTCACGATGATCCTGCCGAAGGAAGACAAGTACTACGGAACCAAGGAAGAGATGAGAGAGCAGATCATTCATCTGCTTGGCGGACGTGCCGCCGAGAAACTCACGCTCGATGATATAAGCACAGGTGCCTCCAATGATATCCAGAGAGCTACGGATATCGCCAGAGAGATGGTTACCAAGTACGGCTTCAGTGAGAAGTTGGGGCCTGTCAACTACAGCTCATCGGATGAAGTATTCCTGGGCAAAGACTTTACGTCCAAGCAGGCGTACTCTGAAGAGACGGCTAATGAAATCGACGAAGAAGTGAAGGCTATCGTTGAAGAAGCATACGATGCCGCCATCACGATTCTTGAAGAGCATATTGACCAGCTTAGAGCTGTTGCAGAGGGACTTCTCGCCATCGAGACCCTCGATGGCGACCAGTTCATCGCACTCTTTGATGGCACCAAAACGCCGCAGGAACTGAGCGAAGATCATGCAGCGGCCAAGGAAGAGAGAAAAGCGAAGGACAAGGAAGAAGCCAAGGCAGCCGCAAAGAAAAGAAAGCAGGAGCGCCAGAGGGCAAAGGAAGAAGCCGAGAAGAGAGCGCAGGACAAGCTGGACGAGCTGACGGAGATGATCGAGGAACAGGGAAAGAACGCGAAGTTCAAACCGAGAGTCATGACTTACAACGACATGACGCAGGATCCGACACCAATCGAGAGACCAGTGGAAGAAGAGCAGGAACCAGTGAATCCGGATGCGCAGGAAGAACTGCCAGATGCAGAATTCGAAGCAGTCGAAGATGCAGCGGAAGAAGAACCTGCTATGGAAGAATCAATGGAGGAAGAACCCGCAGATGAAGCATCAGAAGACAAAGAGGATGAACAAGAATGAAGCTGACTGTTAAAGACTGTCTGGAATTGAATGCCTTTGCAGGAGCAGAAGTTCTTGCACATGAAAAAGGGCTTACAGGAAATGTAAGCTCTGTTTCTGTGTTCGAGGGTACTGACGAAGAAGATTTGAACCTGTTCAGCAATAACAAATCCGAAATGCTTTTGACAGGATTTCTCGGCGTGAAGGATGATGTGGCGAAGCAGTGTCGGTATGTCGAGAAGATCGCCAGGAAAGGCTGTCCGGCGCTGGCAGTATTCTTCGATGGGAAAGCTGCAGGCAAAGTGGACGACAAAGTCGTTGCGGCAGCAGAGAAGGCAGGACTGACACTGATAAGAATGGCTCCTGAAATCCAGTACGGGGAAGCAATCGAGGAGATTATGGACAATGTGCTGTACGGAGAGAATTTCAACAATTCCCTCATCAACAACACCGTGTTCCATCTGCTGAATTTCGAGAAGCATTCCAGTTTCCCGGATGCTGTCAGAGAGGCCGCGATCAACAATGATTTCCAGCTGATTATCCTTAGCGAAGAGTTCAATCCGGTGCTCACAGTTGAGACAAGGCATAAGGCGACCATTGCCGACGCGATCCGACTTGGCAGGGAGAGCAGCATCAAAGGCGATGCAGGTAAAGTCTATACACAGATCGACGTCAATGGCGTGCTGACATACTGGGGTCCGGTGAACATCGGCAGCGACAAATACTTTATGTTCATCGTGGACAATGAAGACGTTTACACAGCGGGCGAGATGACCAAGCTGGCGGAGATTATAGAGCTCGCCATGGGCATGTGGAAATATACGCCGGAAAGAGACGCAAAAGCGGATTTCATCAAGGCGCTCATCAGAGGCAACAAATCCTTCGCGTACAATCTGCAGGATGAGGCGAGGATCGATGCACAGGACATCATCTGCGCCTTCTTCTTCAAAGGCTTTTCAAGAGACGAAGAGGCGCACGCTTTTGCAGAATTCGAAATGGATACAGATCTTGAAGTGATGCATATCAACGAGGGCGATGAGACTTACGGTATGATTCTCAAAACAGAGCACACCCCTGCGGACGCGGAGCTTTTGTCCGAATGCGGGGCGTTGTTTGGCAGACTGAAGGAGAACAGAGCCGGCCGGATTTTCCACGTTATGGGCGTCAATGGAATCGAAGGCGTTGGAGATGCGTATAAGCTCATCAACGAGAGCTGGACATTCGCGCAGAATGTGTTCCCGTACAAGAGAGTATTCACTAAGTATGAACTTACGCTGGTCAACAACTGCATCAACATACAAATACAGGGCGGATTTGTGCACAAAAACTATACAGAGCTTCTGGAACCATTCCGGCAGATGGGAGGAAGCAAAGGCCGCCAGCTGCTTGAAACACTGGAGACCTTTGTGCTCGATGCGGGTATGAGTACCGGCAAGACCGCACAGATTATGGATGTACATACGAATACAGTACAGTACCGGCTGAAGAAGATCAATGAACTGCTCGGCGTTGAAGTGACGGGAAGCAGAACGACGCCGGGGCTGACCATGGCGCTGGCGCTCAAACGACTGGAGCGGGCGGTAAGCTAAAGGGCTAAGAATTCCGCGTACAGACAGGCGCTTGTGCTTGTCGGTGTGCGAGGGATTGAGTATAATAGAACTGTTAAGTATCAGAATAAAAGAAGAAGGAGAGAGGTTATGTATTTTAACTATCTGGACAAGGCAGATCCTGAAGTAGCAGCATCCATTAGACGTGAAATCAATCGTCAGGAGACCAAGATCGAGATGATCGCATCAGAGAATTTCGTAAACTACGAAATTATGGAAGCGGCAGGAAGCGCGCTGACGAACAAGTATGCGGAAGGGTATCCGGGCAAGAGATACTACGGCGGATGCGAATTCGTTGACGAAGTAGAACAGCTGGCGATCGACAGAGCGTGCAAATTATTCGGAGCTGATCATGCAAACGTACAGGCACATTCCGGCGCGAACGCAAATACTGCAGTTTATCAGGCAGTACTGAACTACGGCGATACAGTACTCGGTATGGACCTGTCAAACGGCGGACACCTGTCACACGGATCCCCGGTAAACATTTCAGGTAAGTCATATAACTTTGTTTCATACGGATTAGGCGAAGATGAGAGAATCGACTACGACGACGTCAGAGCAAAGGCGAAAGAACACCAGCCGAAGCTCATCGTCGCAGGCGCCTCTGCTTATCCGAGAGCAATCGACTTCAAACTGTTCAGAGAGATCGCAGATGAAGTCGGGGCACTCCTCATGGTCGACATGGCTCACATCGCAGGGCTCGTTGCAGCGGGACTGCACGAGAACCCGGTTCCTTATGCAGATATCGTAACAACAACGACACACAAGACGCTGCGCGGACCGAGAGGCGGCATGATTCTCTGCAGAGAAGAGTTCAAGAAGGCCATCAATTCCGCAATCTTCCCTGGTCTGCAGGGAGGCCCGCTCATGCACATCATCGCTGCTAAGGCAGTATGTCTGCATGAAGCAATGCAGCCTGAATTCAAAGCTTACCAGCAGCAGGTTATCGACAACTGCCAGGCACTGGTGGAAGGCATGAACGCACATGATTTCGAACTGGTATCCGGCGGCAGTGACAATCACCTGATTCTGGTGAAACTGCTCAACAAGGAAATCTCAGGCAAGAAGGCCGAAAGACTTCTGGACGAGGCGAACATTACAACAAACAAGAACGCCATCCCGAACGACCCTCGTAAGCCGATGATTACATCTGGATTGAGAATGGGAACACCGGCAATGACAAGCCGTGGATTCAAGGAAGATGACGTGAAGGCAGTTACAGACGCCATCGCTCTGGTCATCGACAGCAAGGGCGAAGACGAAGCCAAGATGGACGAAGCAAGAGCCATTGTCAAGAGCCTCACAGACAAGTATCCGCTCCACAGAAATTTCCCTTACTAAGCAAAGGCAAGAAACGCCGAACGAGGGGTGGAACAATTGAAATTAAAAGAGCTGCGAAAGCAGCTCTTTTTATTGCTTTTGCATACTAAAATATAATGTATACAAGGCTTGTTTTTATGTTTTTTTGGTTGAAATCAAAGGTACGTTGGGATATAGTATTTGTGGTATGTTGTCGCTTGACATCTGTTTCGTGATGCAGGTGACAAACAGTTATGAGTACCACTATCCAAAATACTTTTATTAGGAGGAAGTAACCAAATGAACAAGCTTGAAAAACTCCTCGAAAAAAAAGAACATCTCTATATGGGTGGAGGAGAAAAGAGGATCGAGTCACAGCACAAAAAAGGCAAGCTGACGGCTCGTGAAAGACTGAACATCCTGT
>SVCS01000066.1 GCA_015058205.1 Clostridiales bacterium | reverse complement strand
CTCTCCAGCGACCAGGCCGCGTTGGCCGGGCTGGTCGACGGCATCTGCAGCGCCGGTATCCCCGTCCGCTCCAGCTGATACTTGTCGTAGATCTTTTTCGACAGCGCACCATTGCAAAGAATCCGCTCCACTTTCGTCTCCGTCAGCAAGGACGGAATCGCTGTCGGCACCACGTTCTTCACACTGCTGTCCGATGCGCCGATGATATCGCACTCCTCGATTGCATCCCACAGCGCCAGCTCGTGAGACAGCACCAGCGCCTTCTTTTCCTCAATGCTCTCAGGCAAAGGCATCGCAAAAAACTCCGCCAGCATCGGCCAGAACCGGTTCCGCGGATGCCCATAGTAAAACCCCACCTCCCGGCTTGCCGGTGATGGGATCGACCCCAGAATCAGGATCCTGGAATCCGCATTATATAGAGGCCCGAAAGTGTGGACCACATGCTCATAGGATTGCTTCTCGCGCATAGGCTTCCTCTTACTCATAATACATTCCTACCGCAATTATACACGCCCTCCCCGCAATGCAAAAGCACCGAATGCCATCCTCAACATCCGGTGCTCCTATTTGTTGCTTTTGCTACTTCACCTTGACGCTCCTGACTGGTGACCATGAGGAATAATAGTTTTTGCCTCCAACGGTCTTGTAGGTACGTATCCTGACGAAGTACTTCTTTTTCTTTTTCAGCTTCTTTACTGTGGCGCTGTATGCAGCGTTTTTCTTGACTTTGAGGATCTTGGCTCCCTTCATGCTCTTCTTCAGACTGTACTGCACTTCGTAGCCAGTCGTCTGAACAGGCTGTCTCTTCCAGGTCACTTTGAAAGACTTCTTCTTAGGAGTCAGCTTAGTCAGTGTTGTCCCCTTCGGGAGGATCTGGAAGCTTCCTATCAGAGTTCCGTAGTGGTTTCCAAGACCGATAACCTTGAACGTCGCAGTTCCAACATTGACATTGTTATAGTAAGTGATACTGTAGTGCTTGTCCTTGGTAAGCTCGTCCCAGTAATCATCATAAACGACAACTCTCGGTGCAGCTGCCTTGCCTGAATATGTCACTCGACTATACATGACATAAGCATCCCAGAGCCCTATCATCTCTTCATAAACCGTGACCTCGAATGTGATTTCCTGACCGTAATTATCAGATACTGTCACCTTCGTACTGCCGGCCTTCAGTCCTTTGATAGCCAGCTCATTATACTCCAGCTCTTCTTCATCGATACTGATGATTCCCGGAGTTTCAACGGAAGCCGTAAGGGTCTGATCGGACATGTACTGATCGGAGTCAAAATAGATATAGCCGGTATCTCCCACCTCGATTGAGCGCGTTTTGGTGCTCTGCATGAGACGCGGAATGATCTGGAACTCTGTCGACGTTGAACCGTAATAGGATCCTTCTCCATAGATCAAGACATCCGCTTTACCGATTTCTGTATTGTTGGAATAAATAAGCGTGTAGTCCACACCCTTCTGGAGGACTTTATCGCCATCTGTAATCTGCACATCAGGTTCTATTGCCTCACCTTCCGCATAGGAAACCTTTGAAACAGGAACAGTGACATCACATTCTGATATGTCTTTTGCATCGTTGTTATAAGCGTGCCAGGAGATGCTATCAGCATCATAGCTGTTTGACGTATCCCAAGTGCTGTTGCCTGCAGGATAATAGATGACTGCATTCGTTTGCCAGAAAGCATGCTCGCCAAGATCCGGCATGTCGCCTTCAAAGATAAATATCGCATTACCCATATGTGCAAAAGCACCCTCTCCTGTTTTTGTCACAGACGCAGGGATTCTGATTTTGTTCACATTAGTGTTGTAGTACAGACAGTAGTTGTCCAGTTCCGTCACGGAATCCGGGATGATGACCTCAGCCGCTGCCGGACAGCAGATCATCTTCGTTTTATCTGCATTGTAAATGACGCCGTTTTCAGCTGAGTAGTTCGTGTTTCCTGCATCAATGACAATATTGACCAGGTTCAGACAATTTGTGAACGCGAAGGTTTCGATGCTTTGCACTGCAGCGGGCAGGCTGACTGAAATCAGTGAAGTGCATGAATTGAATGCGGATTTGCAGATTTTTGTCACGTAATGCGGCACTGTCACCGTCACCCATTTGTCGCCCTCTGTGGATCTGGACCCGAAGTCCTCCCCGATTTCAGTGACATTTTTACCATCTATACTTTCAGGAATGTCAAGTGTGGTGTGGTTCTCATCAACGCCATCATACTGCGCTAACTTCACACCCTCTTCCGCTGGTTCCTGTTCATCGATGGAATACAGCGTCGACCGCTCTTCCACATAATAGTATCTTGGTTTACTTCCGGAAAATCCTGCTTCCGCAATATAGTAGACGCCATCGCCCTCAACGATAGCATTGCGGTGACCGCTCGCTGCGCCGCCATCTTTATTCGCATTTCTGCCCCACGCGTTCAGACCGATCATCTTACACATACGAACGATCATATTTGTGGAACCCCAGCAGTCGCCGCCGCCATATATCACCATGCTGACATAGCTCTGATAGTTGTAGTCATAGTCATATTCCTGCGCGACGTATTTTGTAATTGCAGTGACCTTCTCCTTCGTGGTCATATCTGGAGTGATGTTGTTCTCCAAAAACTCATCAAGGACAGCATCTGCGTACACTTCTGCGTAGTTTTTGACGTCGACCTTGACTGTGAAACTTCCCTGATTCGTCTGCACATTGATGGTGCTTTCTCCGAACTCAGCCTCAACGCTGGTCTCAGCGCCTTCTATCGGAAAAGTCGTCCAGTAACCGCCTCCATTGTACCATGTGACGTACCGTGGTTTGATTAGGCCGCTGCTGGTGACCGTAACCGAATCTCCTTCCGTAACCTGGCAACTGGTTATTGTCTGACCGCTGACCGAGATCTGATGAGTCTGAGCAAAACCTGATGGAATCGAGATAACGTCCTTATATCCAGAGTTTAGTGCATATAACGTAACATCCGGATACTCAATTTCTCCCATAGCCTGCAGCTCATTCTCTGCAGATACATCCTCATCTGATGCCGATGGAACTTCCTGCGCATTCTGTTCTGCTTCCTGCGCATCAGACACCGTTTCATCATCAATCACAGGGTCATCTTCCCCTGCGAAGGAATCATTCGATTCAGTGATTTGCTGCTCCCCTTGTACTGAAGTCCCTTCCTGTTCTTCTGCCATCCCTGCATCTTCTGCAAAGGCAATCGCCGGCATATATGCCAACGATATGATGACAGATAACAGTACTGCTAGTAGTTTTTTCATCATCTTCTTCGTACTCCTGTAAGCTAGTATGTTTGCGTCAACACCGGATGCCATTACGGCATCCGGTGCTTCATAATTCTTACTTCTTCACTTTTACGGTCACGAGCACATCTCTGTATGCTGCATTGTAATTTGTAGTAGCTCCTGATGTTACTCTTACCTTGATTCTGTAAGTTCCTTTCTTGGTCTTTTTCTTGACCGTGATCTTACCGGTCTTTGCGTTGACCGTCAGCTTCGCAGCACCGCTTAACTTCCTGTAAGTCGGAACTGCTCCCTGTCTTACAACAGTGATTGCCGAAACAATCTGGGCTTTCTTCTTGAGTTTCTTCGCCTTCAGTGTCTTCGTTGCGGCTCTGACAGTCATTCTCTGTGCTGCCTTGTTGATCTTGAAGGTCAGGTCATCCTTCGTTCCCTGGTACTTGTCGCCATTGAACTCGATGACTGCCTTCGCTGCAGTTCCAGCATAAACGTTATTTGAATAGGTCACCGTGTAATTAGAAGCGCCAATGACTTCACCGTTAGCAGCTGTTACTGTAACAGCCGGCTGCTGAGCCTTACCGTTGTAAGTGGCAGGAGCGAATGTGTATGTTTCAGGATGTGAAACTTTTGCTCCTTCTTTCTCATCCGGACAACGGCTGCACTTCTGATCGGCTTCCTTGCCGTCCTCTGTAAGGGTCGCAACTACTGCGGTTCCTGCCACTTCTTTATAATCATGGCCGAGTGCTGGGATGGTCTTTCCTGTCTTCACATCCGGACAGCGGCTGCACTTCTGGTCGGCTTCCTTACCGTCTTCTGTGCATGTAGCATCTTTTGCACTTCCTGCTACTTCTTCATAATTATGGCCGAGTGCTTCGATAGTCTTACCTGTCTTCACATCCTCGCAGCGGCTGCACTTCTGGTCGGCTTCCTTACCGTCTTCTGTGCATGTAGCATCTTTTGCACTTCCTGCTACTTCTTCATAATTGTGGCCGAGTGCTGCGATAGTCTTACCTGTCTTTACATCCTGGCAGCGGCTGCATTTCTGGTCGGCTTCCTTACCGTCTTCTGTACATGTAGCGTCTTTTGCACTTCCTGCTACTCCTTCATAATTGTGGCCGAGTGCTTCGATGATCCAACTGTCTTCTTCGATTTCCTCTGTTCCTTCTTCATCTGAGAAGAACTTACCACACTCGCTGCACTCCCAGTATGCATTGTTTCCTGCTTCTGTACAGGTCGCTTCTACTGCCTTATGTGCTGTCATAGTATGTGTATGTACGTCTTCCCCAGGCTCAATTTCGAATGTCAAATCATCCTTTACACCTGAATAATAGTCACCCTTGAACATTACAACCGCACTTGCTGTCCCGACTTCAGTGTTATTAGAATACTCTACATCGTAATTGGATGCATCGATTTCTTCGCCTTCTGTGTCAGTAATCGTCAGCTTTGGCTCAACAGGCTCTCCTGTATATACAGCCTTTGCAAAGGTATATTGATCTGGGTGATAAATAGTTTCTTCTGTTTCTTCCTTTGATTCACCACATATCTCACACTGCTGCATCTGCATACCGTTTTCGTCCAATGTGGCTGGTTCGATGTAGGTTCCCCACTGATGTTCATGTTTAACCACATTAACATTCAGATTGATAGTAAATCCTGCAGTTTTGAGAGTCGTAGTGTAGTTGCCTCCTACTTCCCAATTTGCGTCATTTTCTTCATCATAGCCCCAAGGTCCGCAGAGGCAATGGAAGCTATCATCTATTTCTTCACAGTACATCCATCCGCCGTAGATATGATTATCATACTCTTCAGCATTGAAAAGATACTCATTAGTATCGCCATCTTTTGTCTTGACCGTAAAGGTGATATCGTCCCAATCGGCAACATAATCCACGCCATCGTCTTCATCTTCTACAAGATCCACTGTTATATTTTCTGTTGATGGCTCAATGCTCTGAATTGGATTTTCAAAGATCTTGAACTGCATCTCAGTCTTGCATCCTGCATATGTCAGATCTACGTTTAAAGTGTCTCCAACCTCTTCATCTCCGCTTACTGGTATGTCTTCAATCCTTGGCATAGCCGGGAGAACATCCTCTGCATTATCCTTATTAACAAAGGCCCAATCGCTGTCACCGGATCCAGTTCCATCACTTAATGACTTGAACTGATAGGTTGCTGCTCCATCCGTTTTAGTGATTGTAAGCTCATCGCCTTCTTCCGGCCAATCTACATTCCAGTATGTAAGACCTTCATCATCCATTCTCGTATACGTATCGATGCCTTCGCGGAGCGGATATGGATCTCTAACTTGTTTATAGGAAATGCTCGCAATGTCACTCTTTACAAGACCAACAGTGAATTCGCCTGTTCCGTTGCAGTTGATCGCCTGCAGGTAATATGTATGCCCTGCTTCCGCGTCAAAGTAAATCTGGAAATCATCAGGGTAGCTATCTTCGAGATCAAGATAATTATCAAACATATCCCTTTCATCTGCTAACACTTGATCTTCTTCATCTAACTCTAAATCTACGACACGGCCTCTCGGGTCACAGTAACTTCCCACCTGCCTGGAATAGAAGACATACTTCCCATCTGATTCTGCTGTGAATTTGAATAAGCCATCTTTGACTTCTGTGTTAACGTGTTTTTCCTGTCCCGGCTCGATTGGTTCTGCATCTGCATCAACCGGATCTACAAATTCATTATCATCATCGTATGACGGGTCATCGTCAAGACGGTTCAGCTTAAAAGTTCTGCCTACTTCTTCCCCACTGCCCAGTGTTGCCGATAAATAAAACTCTGTTGCCCACGGTTCGAGACGTTCCATAGTGAATGTGCCATCCTGCTCTGTAACATCAAACTCTTCTTCAGAGCAATTTATATTGAATTCTGCACCTTCTACAACGTCATAGCTTTCCTGACCTACCTGGAAATGGTGTACTACAGGCGTGATGCTCATCGATTCACCTACACCTAAGTCAGGGTTAAATAAATCAGGGTCATCCAGTTCGAGTACGTTATACTCATTGCGTATTACAAGCCACATTTCATCGGAAGCTTTTTTCTCACCACCAACTTTGACATCAACCCGAGCTGTCACCTCTTCGTAGATATAACCATCTTCACCAGCTTCTATATCTTCGTTGAACGTAACAACTGCTTTCGATGAGTCGTCCGCATCCTGTTCGATTACAGCAAATTCTCCACCTTTTGTAATCGTCCACTCGTACTCGAATTCCGGATCCTCATCCACCTCTTCATCTACTGAGCTTACATATGCGTTTGCATAAAGATGCAGGCTGTCCCCAGGCAATCCTTCATGCTGGTCTTTCTCTGCATATAAAACAGCTTCATATTTGGTTTTTACTACATTGACGTTGAATGTGCAGGTCTGTTTTTCCTGATACACGTCCTCATAGGTCACTTCGATGACGGCCGTGCCGAGCTTATTCATGGAGCAAACCCAGCTTTCATCTTCTTTTTCCAATGAAACAACTCCACTAGGGTTCTGCTCTATAACCTTCATATCCGTTATCGGACAATTGACAACTTCACCAAATGGATGCTCTGCACCATAGACATCTGCTTCTATGTACTCGTCGAGATACCTATTCATTCCCGCGACTTCAGTGATGTCTTCTGGCAAACTATAATCGACACTTGCCTTTTGAACGAATATCGACGCAAATCCCTCTGCCAGGAGAACCCCCTCATCCGCATCTGTGATGGTCGCATAAGCAGCAATATCGCCCTCCTCACCGAGTGCCTCAAAAATCTTATCTCCATACAGTGTCAGTGTGCCATCATCAAAGGAATACTCAACACCTTCCGTGAATCTTGGCTCCCACTCAGTCAGTGTTGGATCATTGACACCAACGATCAGATTAAAATCGCCTTCGACATTGTCCGGTAATACAACGTTGTATGTTACCGTACCATCTGACCACAAACAATCATCTTCATCCGCTCCCTCGAATGTAATTTCTTCAAGAGAGCCTTCTTCGTCTGTACCATCGGTAAGACCTTCTGCCATGACATCGTTATCTGATTCCGCTTCTACTGCAAATCCGGAAACAGGAATGAATGTCACAACAAGCATCACCGACAGCATAAGGCAAAAAACTAGTCGCTTCACTTTCATAGCTGTTTTTCCTCCTCACTCTAGCTTTCTTAATAATTGTTAAGGGTTAAATTATTATATCATTTGTAAGGTATCAACTGACCTCACGCATTGTTTTTAAAATGTTTTTCTATTCCTCATCATCCCTCTTCACATTAATCTCTTTCAAAAGCTTTTCTTTCTCTTCTCCTGCATACCGGGCTGCACGAATCTCGTGGGTCTGTTCATCAACCTTATTGACTTCGACTGTCTCCGCCATGAACAAACGAGATATGATATATCCCATGATCGGCGCCGCGATAACGACCGTCAAATACTCTAGATATGCCAAATCCATGCAGACGACCAAGACCATGAAGTAGAGCGCCAGAATCGGAATGCACAACGCCATATTCAAACCGTCGCTCAGCCACATGCTCCCTAAGGAAGGAGAGTATTTCTTCTCTGCCATGGCTTTGTACATGGCCACCCCAAGCACTGTCATAATCAGCACATACATAATCGTGCCATAGAAACTGTAGTCGATCAGATAGTCTTCCGGCTTGAAGATGAAAATCGATTCCACAAACTCCTGATAATTCGTCGCCGTCGTTGGCACCCACTCCAACAGACGCGGATAGCCATAGATAGACGCATTGAAATGATGCGTCATAATCGCTATAAATCCGAAGACCAACGAAAAGATCAAGGATGGTGCAAAATCTTTATATTTGGTTGAAATAAACAGGAACAGAATGAGCATCACCATCGGAAACCTTACATCAAACCGGTTAATTCTTACATGAATTCCCATTGTAATTCTCCTCCCTCCCATCATCCCTCTTTTGATAATTCAACCCAACATTTTGTCAAATTTCAATTGACGTCATATTCTGGCAATGGTTGTGGGTAAGTCGCAGATCAACCACACCTATCCTCATCTTAAAACCTCTTGAAATATTATCGCATTTGCGATAATATTTCATAATAGATGATATGATTATGAACAATACAAACAAAATGACAAATCAAACGACAACCAAAACCAACAGAACAACCAAACCAACCAACACCAACAAATCATCCAAACCATCCAAACCA
>SVCS01000012.1:9202-35639 GCA_015058205.1 Clostridiales bacterium | reverse complement strand
TGCTTGAGCAGAGCGTTTTCAGGAACAGTCAGGATCTTTACGAAGGTATCCTTGTCCAGTTTCTCCAGTTCGACTCTGATCGGGAAACGTCCCTGCAGTTCCGGAATGAGATCTGTCGGTTTCGCAGTGTGGAACGCGCCTGCTCCGATGAACAGAATGTGATCGGTCTTCAGCGGGCCATGCTTGGTGTTGACGACACTTCCTTCAACAATTGGAAGGATATCTCTCTGCACACCTTCTCTGGATACATCCGCACCGCTTCTGTAGCCTGAGCCGGATGCGATCTTGTCGATTTCATCGATGAAGATGATGCCGTTCTGCTCGGCGTTCTCCATGGCTTCGTCCTCGACCTGATCCATATCGATGAGGTTCTGGGCCTCTTCCTCACGGAGAATTTTTCTGGCTTCCTTGACCTTGACTTTCTTGGTCTTCTTTTTCTTTGGCGCCATATCGCCGAAGATGTTCCCCAACTGAATCATGCCGCCGTCACCGACGTCAAGGTTGTTCTGCTTCGGTGCCTCAGTTACCTGAATCTCAATGTACTGTTCTTCAAGCAGTCCGTCTCTGAGCTGCTGACGAACCTGCTCTCTTGCAAGTCCTGTATCCTCATTGGCATCTTCTGCTGCCGCGGCCTGCTGCTGTTGCTGTTCATACTGCTCTTTCTGACTTACATATCCGGCGTTGCCGAGGATGAAGTCAAAAGGACCTCTGTTCTGGGAGGCGCTCACTTTGCCTTTTTTTCCAGGAATGATCGCCTCGATGATTCTCTCTTCAACGAGTTCATCCGCAATGGAGTACTTCTCTTCAAGCATCTTCTGCTTGGTGATTCTGATGGACGCTTCCGCCAGATCCCTGATCATGGAATCTACGTCACGGCCTACATATCCGACTTCCGTGAACTTCGTCGCTTCCACTTTCACAAAAGGCGCGTCCATGAGCTTAGCGAGACGTCTTGCAATTTCCGTCTTGCCACAGCCTGTCGGTCCCATCATGAGGATGTTCTTCGGTGTGATTTCTTCTCTCATCTCATCAGAGAGGAGGCTTCTTCTGTATCTGTTTCTCAGAGCTATGGCTACTGACTTCTTCGCCTCATCCTGACCGATGATGTATTTGTCCAGTTCACCTACGATTTCCTTAGGTGTCATCTGATATAATTTGCTTGCCATATTCCCCTCCCCTTATAACTTCTCAATGGAGATGTGATCGTTTGTGTAAACGCAGATCGATGCTGCGATTTCCAGTGACTTACGTACGATCTCTTCTGCACTGAGGTCTGTATTGTTATAGAGTGCGTTTGCTGCCGCATATGCGTAGTTTCCGCCAGAACCAATCGCTACAAAAGGCTGATCCGGCACGATGACTTCACCGGTACCCGAAATGACCAGCAGATCATCCTTATCTGCAACGATCATAAGGGCTTCCAGATTTCTCGCCGCCTTGTCTGATCTCCAAAGATTCGCCAGTGCAACCGCTGCTCTCTTCAGATTTCCGCCGTGTTCGTCCAGCTTGCTCTCAAACTTCTCTGTCAGTGAAAAAGCATCCGCTACAGATCCGGCAAAACCGGACAGTACTGTATTCTTATAGATCTTCTTCACTTTCTTTGCGCCGTTCTTCATGATTGCGGTTTCGCCCATAGTGACCTGGCCGTCTCCGCCGATGCAGACGTCATCGCCTTTTTTGACTGCGCATATCGTTGTTGCATGAAATTGTCCCATATTATAACCTCCTTGCTCCCATTATATACGCTATTCTTTGTAATTGCATTCCTTATTTGAACATGCGAGCTTCGTGTTCCTGCCCTTCTTCTCAACGAGCATGCTTCCGCATTCCGGACACATTTTACCCGATGGTTTATCCCAGTACACCTGGTTGCACTGCGGATAATTTGAGCATCCGTAGAACATCTTACCCTTCTTGCCGCGCTTGATGACGATGTCCCCGCCGCAGGATGGGCACTTCACATCGATCTTCTTGACAATCGGCTTGGTGTACTTGCATTCAGGATAGCCTGTGCAGGCGATGAAGGATCCAAAACGCCCGTGCTTGATGGCCAGATCCCTGCCGCATTCAGGGCACTTCTCACCTGTCAGTTCCACTTCCTGTTCCATCTTAGGAATCGCCTCATTGGCAAGATCGAGCTCTTTACGGAGTGTCCCGTAGTAATCTTCGATGATCTTCTTCCACTCAGTTCCTTTGACTTCAATATCGTCGAGACCGTCTTCCATCCTTGCAGTGAATCCAACATCGACAATTTCACTGAAGTGCTCAGCCAGCATATCTGTTACGGTGAATCCCAGTTTCGTAGGTACCAGATTCTTCTTTTCCTTCTTTATATATTTACGATCGATGAGCGTAGCGACAATCGGAGCATACGTACTTGGACGTCCGATTTCCTTCTCTTCCAGATCTCTGACGAGACTTGCTTCCGTAAATCTCGCAGGAGGCTGTGTGAAATTCTGATTGCTTCTTGTATCCAGTGGTTCCAGTGTCTCTCCCACGTTCAGCTCCGGCAGCCATTTCTCGTCACCGTCTCCTTTTCCTGTCTGTGCGACCTTCAGGAAGCCATCGAACAGAATCTTGGATCCTGCTGCTTTGAAGCCGTAATCTCCGTTGTTGATGGAAGCGCTGACTGCTTTCAGTTTCGCAGCAGCCATCTGGCTGGAAACGAATCTCTGCCAGATCAGTCGATAGAGATTGTACTGATCCTTTGTGAGCTGATCCTTGATGCTGTCCGGCGTCAGGGTCACATTTGAAGGACGGATGGCCTCATGGGCATCCTGAACATCTTTCTTCTTATTTGCAAAAACAGTACCGCCGTAGTATTCTTCGCCATAGTTTTCGAGTATGAAGTCTCTGGCTGCACCGCGGGCTTCCGCAGATATTCTGACGGAGTCAGTTCTGATATATGATACGAGACCGACGGTACCCATGCCTTTGATTTCGATACCTTCGTAGAGCTGCTGTGCAACCATCATGGTCTTCCTCGTTGAGAAGTTCAGTTTGTTGGCCGCATCCTGCTGCATGCTGCTCGTTGTGAACGGCGGCACAGGTCTTCTGAGCTTGTCTTTTTCCTCAACATTTGCAACCGTATACTGGCCTTCTTTCAGCGCTGCGAGAACCTGATCACTCTCTTCCTTGTTGGCCAGAGTGATCTTCTTGCCTTTGCATGTGGTCAGCTTGGCTGTAAATTTTCTTCCCTTCCGGAAATCCGTTTCAATGGTCCAGAACTCTTCCGGTACAAACGCCTGAATCTCTTTCTCTCTGTCACAGATGATTCTGAGTGCAGCTGACTGAACACGTCCTGCGCTGAGACCTCTTGAGATTTTTCTCCAGAGCAGCGGGCTGATCAGATAGCCGACCAGTCTGTCCAGCACTCTTCTCGCCTGCTGGGCGTCGACCAGATTCAGGTCGATCGGACGCGGATTCTTAACGGCTTCTTTGACTGCCTTTGCCGTGATTTCGTTGAATACGATACGGCATGGTGTGTTCTCATCGATGCCGAGCAGATGCGCCAGATGCCATGAAATCGCTTCTCCCTCGCGGTCCGGGTCGGTTGCGAGATAGATTTTTGACGCTTTCTTCGCTTCTTTTTTCAGCTCCTTGATGAGGTCGCCTTTGCCTCTGATGTTGATATATTGAGGGTCAAAGGCTTCCACGCCTTCGTTGTTTTCAACTTTTTCAAGATCCTCCGGAAGCACAATACCCAGTTTGCTCTTAGGCAGGTCTCTTACGTGTCCTACTGACGCTGTTACCTTGTAGCGGCTGCCCAGGAACTTGCTGATCGTCTTCGCTTTTGAAGGTGATTCTACGATTACCAGTGTTTTCGCTGTTGTTGCCATTTATATTCCTTTCTCCATTCGAAACGTCGAACGGATTTATCATTTTCGTCACTACAGTAACCGATTATATTTCCATTGCCGTTTATTTGCAAGGTGTATTTTTCACAAAAAATTTCCCCATATCAGAATTGATGAACCCTTTCATCTCCATGACAGACAGAATCGGGTTCACGTAAGCCGGCGAAAAACCCGTCTTCAGGCACACCTCATCGACCGTCATTTCTCCTTCCTGATTCAGTATTTCAAAGACTTGAAATTCCCTGTCGCTGAGTCTGCTCCTCGCATCTGCCTCGCTCACTCCCGAGAGGCCGAGATGCTCCAGAATATCTTCAACACAGACAAGCGGTATCGCACCTTCTTTGATCAGTTTGTTGTTTCCCAGATTATACTGACTGTCTATATTCCCGGGAACCGCAAAAACATCCCTGCCTTGTTCGGCGGCCAGCTCTGCGGTGATCAAAGAGCCGCTCCTGTTTCTGGCCTGCACCACAATAGTCGCCTCACAGAGACCGCTTATGATTCTATTTCTGTTTGGAAAGTTGTATCTGCTTGCCGGCGTACCCGGCGGATACTCTGTTACGATCAGGCCGCGCCTTTGGATATCCGCCATAAGCAGTTTGTTCTCTGCCGGATAGCATACGTCCGGTCCGCACCCCAGAACAGCCGCAGTCTTCCCGCCTGCTTCCAATGCGCCTTCATGAGCACATGTATCGATGCCCATGGCCATCCCGCTGACCACTGTAATGCCGGCTGCTGCCAGACACCGCCCGATAGCCTTGGCGGTATTCCTGCCGTAGACCGTTGATGTCCTCGATCCAATGACCGCCACACATCTGCTGTTCAGCAGCTTCAGATTACCGCAGCAGTACAGCTGCTTTGGCGGATTCTTTATTTCAAGAAGCCGGTCAGGGTAGACCGGCTCACCTTTTCTTACTATTATAATCTCCATCTCATCACCTCTTTCATTTCCCTCTGATTACCTGTTTTATCTCCTTCCTATCATCTGGTCTCCAAGTCGACTCTGTACATAAGCGCTTCCGCCACATGCTCCGTTTCGATTCTGTCGCTTTCGCTTAGATCCGCTATGGTCCGCGCCATCCTGAGAATTTTGCTGTACCCCCTCATGCTGAGTCCAAGTCTGTCATAGGATGCCATCATCAGCTCTTTGCTCTCCTTGCCGAGACTGCAGTATTTTCGGATTCCTTTCTCGTCCAGCTGCCCATTGCAGCGGAACGTTTCATCCTTGTACCGCTCTGCCTGCAGTGCTCTCGCCCGGCACACGATTTTCCTCATCTCCGCAGTGCTCATCCCGTTCCCGTACATCATCAGATTGTCTTTTTCGACTGGATTTACCTTGATATGAATATCCACTCTGTCTGCAAATGGTCCCATGAGTTTCCGCCGGTACCCTTCCAGCTGATGGGCAGAGCAGGTGCATATTTTTCTGCTGTCCCACAGGTTGCCGCACTTGCATGGATTCGCCGCGATCACCATCATCACCTTCGAAGGAAAAATTGCCTCCTCCAGATTCCTGTTGATCCGTATGATTCCCTCCTCAACAGGTTGACGCATAGAATCGATGACACGGGCGTCGAATTCACCCAACTCGTCCAGAAACAGCACCCCTCTGTGCGCAAGGGAAAGCTCCCCTGGACGCGGTCTTACGCCCCCGCCAATCAATCCAGTCTGAGTGATATTGTGATGGGGACTTCGGAAGGGCCTCTGATTCACAATGGGATGCTCTGGCGATAACAGCCCTGCAACACTGTAGATACCTGTGATTTCTACTTTCTCCTCATAGGTCAGCTCCGGCAGGATTCCAGGGATCCGCCGCGCCATCATGGTCTTCCCGCATCCCGGGCTTCCCATCATGAGGATTCCATGATTTCCGGCTGCGCCTACCAGAATCGCCCGTTTCACACTCTCCTGCCCTATGACCTGTGCAAAATCAATACTGCTTTCCTCGTACTCTCTTTCGTTTTCTTTCCTTATATATAGGGGCAGTTTTCGGATGCCTGAGACATACTCCGCCGCCTCCTTGAGATGCTCGACCGGCAGAATGTTGATGTCTTCCAGAATAGACGCCTCTGCAGCATTCTCCAAAGGCAACACAAGGTTCTTGATTCCCGCCTGCCTGAGGCAGATCGCCAAAGGCAGCGCACCTCGGATGCCGTTGATGGTTCCGTCCAGAGATACTTCCCCGATAAAGGCTGTATCCTCCAGTTCGATGACATCACTGCCCAGCATCATGATTCCCAATGCAATCGGCAAGTCGAAGTGACTTCCCTCCTTTGGTCTTCCCGCCGGAACAAGATTGACCGTCACCTTTTCTCCCGGAAATGATCCTCCGCAGTTCTGAATCGCAGGTTTGATTCGCTTGCTCGCTTCTTTGATGGTCGTATCTGCCAGCCCAACGATGTGGAATCCCGGCAGTCCGCTGTGCAGATCTGTTTCCACTGTGACAGGATACCCCTCAATTCCCGACAGTGTTGCTGTTCTGACCTTCGTCAGCATTTCTAATCCCTCCTTTCAAAAAGCCCTGTCAAAAGGCGTTGTCGACTTGATTCACGACGACCTCTATGATTTTGAAGCCATACTTTCTCGGCACGTACCCCTTTTTCTTCATTTCATCCAAGTAACAATGGGCTGCTTTCCGCAGATGCTTTTTCTTCTCTTCTGTCACTGCTTCTGCCGGTCTGCCGTAATGAAAGCTCTGCCGTGTTTTCACTTCAATAAAACTCATATCTCCATATTTCTCCGCAATGATGTCGATTTCCCCGTACCTGCAGCGGTAATTCTGCCTGAGGATTCTATATCCCTTGGCGCGCAGCACATCTGCTGCTGTGTTTTCTCCAATCTGTCCGAACACCCTTTTATCCATAAATTACTCCTTTCGTGCATCATGCAGTTCTTCTTTTGTAATCGATATGCGAATTATACTCTTGATAAATGGTAATATCAAGCATAATTGTTAATTATATCCAGTTCACGTTTGAAAAAAATCCATCGGAAGTTACTGCTCCCCATGGATTCCTTCAAACTATATTCTCCGCTGCTTATGCATTGATCACATACTTCTCCACTGCTGCAGCCACGCCGTCCTTGTCGTGGTCCGGGGCGATAAAGTCTGCAATAGCTTTTACTTCCGGTTTCGCATTTCCGACTGCGACCGCGACGCCCGCCGCCTTCATCATTGCCATATCATTCGGGCTGTCTCCTGCAGCCATCATCTCCGACCGGTCTATGCCAAGGAGATTTCCCATCTGTCTGAGTGCTTCGGCCTTGCTGGTCGTCGCTCCGCCGATCTCCAGATTGTGGTCAAAAGAACTCGTGATTGTAACATCAGGCAGCGTCTCCAGCTTGACCTTCATTGCCGGCTTCTCAGACAAATCTGTGAAATTCACATTGATATTCTCAAGCTTGTCCTTATTATCCAGCATAAACTGGTAAAAATCGTCGACAGGTTTTCTGGTGTTCAGGATGTAATCCACACCGCGAAAGCTCTCTCTGGTCTCATCTACTTGACGGTAGTACCACCCTTCTATATAGGCCTGCCCTTCAATGAAGGTCTCCAGAATGTAATCCAGTGGTTCGAGCATTTCCACAGCCGCCTCGACCGCATGCGGTGCGATGCAGTTTTCATAAAATGCCCTGCCTTCGTGCAGATCCGTAATCATAGCTCCGTTTGATGTCAGTACATAGCGCACAGGATCGAACTCCAGAATCTCCTGCGGCAAAGCGCAGAACGGCCGCCCTGTAGCGATGACGATATTCACACCCCTGTCAGCTGCTTCCTGAAGGGCTCTTCTGTTTCCTTCGCTGAGTTTTCCTTCCTTGTTTAATGTTGTTCCGTCTAAGTCTAAAGCTATGAGTTTAATTGCCATTTACAATCTCCAGAAATTCCAAGTTGATTTTTCTTACTTTTTTCATGGTCGCAGGGTCACCGTGTCCTGGGTATATGGTGATGTCGTTTTCCCATTTATCTATGACATTCATGATGCTGCTCACCATCTCTTCATAGCTGCCGTCATCCAGATCTGTTCTCCCCAGGTCCACATTGAATATGGTGTCCCCTGTGAAGCAGATTCTGTCTCTGGCCGACATCAGGCAGATTCCTCCTTTGGTATGCCCCGGAGTATGCAGCACCGTCAGTTTCACCGTGCCGCGGTCATTGCCTTTGCAATCGCTGCTGCCTTTGCACAAAGCCAGTACGTCTCCGTCTTCCAGGAAGATATCCGCGCCTTCTTTGTATCTATCCGCGTCATCCCTGTGGATCATAATCGGGCAATCGAGCTCTTTGCGGACCCGATCCGCGTAACCGCTGTGGTCCACGTGATGGTGTGTGAGGATGATGCCCTCCGGTGAAAGGTTTTCGTTCTTTATGTATTTGATGATCTTTCCCGGATCATATCCCGGATCGATGATAAAACAAGGCGTCTTTTCCTTCGTTGCTGCTTTTGCATCGCCCCTTTGCGACGGGCTGATGATGTAGCAGTTCGCCTGAAGTATACCGCCGATGATTCGTTTGATTTCCACTAATTTGCTCTCCCTCTGTAACCTAATTATTGTACCATGTACAAAATACCACATTCAACTTGAATTCCCGCAGATTCGTTGTATAATATGGTTTGTTTTTAGATAAAGGAGAATTCGCAATGAAAGTAGCAATTGTTGGCGCCGGCAAACTCGGGATGGCTGTAACGAATACACTTCTCGGCGGCGACCACGCTGTAACAATTATAGATACGGATGACAGTCTTCTGCAGAAGGTTAGTTCGCACATCGACGTGCTGACGGTAACTGCCAACGCGAAGGAGGTCAGAGCTCTCAGAAACATCGGTATTTCTTCCTATGACTTTCTGATTGCCACAACAGATAACGACGAGACCAATCTCGTTATCTGCTCTTTCGCGAAGAAGCTCGGCTGCGGCAAAGTCATCGCCAGAGTCAGGGACCCTGAACACATGCGGCAGCTGCAGTTCATTAAAGATCTGCTGAATGTTGATTACATCATCAACCCGGACCTTGAAATCACCAACGAGATCTACAAGTATCTGGTCGAAAAGTATACTCTGAGCAACGGCATTTTCTCATCGGGAAAAATCTCTCTGCTCGAGTTCAACGCCAATCGGTACAAAGCTCTGATCGACCTCCCTATTACAGAGTTCTCAAATGTGCTTCCGGGCATGCTTGCTGTTGGTATTTCCAGAAACGGTAAAGTCATCATTCCTCACGGCGGAGATGTCATCATAAAGGATGACGGTCTCTATGTCGTTGGTGAGAAGGAGCCGATCCAGGCCCTCAGTAAAAAGGTGCATGAGCGAGGCAAGTACACAGACCTCCAGAAGGTTATGATCATGGGCGGCGGAAAGACCGGCTTCTATCTGGCGGAAAAGCTTTCCGACTACGGCGCTTCTGTCAAAATCATTGAGCGCGATAAGAACAGATGCTTTTATCTTTCAACGCATCTGGATGATGTTATGGTGCTCAACGGCGACGCAACGGACCTGCAGCTTCTCGAAGAAGAGAATCTGGATGGAATGGATGCAGTCGTAACATGCACTGGTTTCGACGAAGACAACCTGCTCCTGGCACTCACCGCCAAACAGCATGGAATTGAGGATGTTATCGCCAAAGTAAGCCGCAGAAGTTATGCGGAGATCATCTCTGCCATGGGCATTGATATGGCGCTCAATCCTATCGATATCGTAACAAGCATCATCCTGCGTCTTGTACAGGGCAACAAAAAGGTACTCTCTTCACAGCTCATACAGGGCCAGGCTGAAATCATGGAAGTATACGCCACCCCTCATATGGATATTCTCGGTGTGCCGCTCAAGGATCTTGAACTGCCTAAGAGCGTCATCATCGCAGCGATCCACAGAGGAAACCAGGTTATTATCCCGAACGGCGATACAGTAATAGAAGAAGATGACAGGCTTCTTATGCTGAGTCTTATTAGTGATATTGCAAGCACAGAAAAGCTTCTTAAGGATTCCAGCAAGCTTGGATTCTTCAAAGGTCTTTAACTGACCTGAAGGTTTTAATATGCGCAGCACATTTGGGGCTTTATTTAAATCACTGGGAATCATTACGGTGGTACTTAGCGTTGCTATGTTGCCACCTGTTTTCGTGTGCGTATATTATGGAGAAAACCATGCTGCGGCAGGGCTGTTCCATGCAATATGGGTCGGTTTCATCGTCGGCATGGCCTTATTCCTGCTTTTGCGGCATATACGCAAAGAGCCGACGGTCCGTGATGGTTATCTTCTGCTCGCAGCAATCTGGATTGCAGCTTCAGTTTTCGGCGCGTTTCCGTATTATTTCGCTGATGTCATCACCAATCCGATCGACGCTTTCTTCGAGTCCGCTTCCGGATTTTCGACGACAGGCGCCACGATCATCGACAATGTAGAATCTGTTCCAAACGGCATTCTCCTTTGGCGGTCTCTTACATCCTGGATCGGAGGACTTGGCATCCTTCTCTTCGCGATAGCGCTGATGCCAAGTCTCGGAATCAATGGAACAAGCGTTGCGGAACCGGACAACCCTTCTGTAAGAATCTACAGCATCACACCGAAAATCAGAAGGATTCTCCTTGGTCTGTTCCTCGCATATTCTCTCATGACGCTCATTGAGGCCGTGCTTCTCATGATCGGCGGAATGGGCGCTTTTGACGCAGTCATTCACGCCCTTGGTACCGTAAGTACGGGTGGCTTTTCCAATTACAGCGATGGTCTGATGCACTTTGACGGGATATTTATCCGTGTCGTCATTGTATTCTTCATGATCGTGGCTGGGACAAACTTCACCATGTTCTACTCATTCTCGCGCAGAGGCATCAGGGCCTTCTCCGAGGATACTGAGTTCATGGCTTACTGGGGAATCATGTTGATTGCCTTTGTATTTGTATTTGCAGGGCTGTTCTTCATCGAAACCGGCTGGTCACATCCTGGCGAAGCGGCGAATTCAGCTTTCATGGTCGTGTCCATGCTCACCACAACGGGATTTGTTTCTGATAACTATACCCTGTGGCCTGCCTTTGCGCAGATGCTGCTCGTCATGCTCATGATCATCGGCGGCTGCTCCTCGTCCACAAGCAGCGGCAACAAGGTCGTCCGCCTGGTTGTTCTGGCGAAACTTGTGCTGCACGGCATTCAGACGAGACTGCACGCCAATGTAGTCAAACCTGTAAAACTAAACCGCAAGGATGTTCCGAACGATACTGTATCGGCGGTTTCCAACCACATGTTCCTCTTTGTCATCATCGCTTTTATCGGTGCCTTCATTCTGGCGCTGGAAAACCTTCCGATGGTGGACTGCTTCACGGCGACCTTCTCGTTGATGAACAATGTGGGGCCGTGCTTTGGATGGATCGGTATTGATGGAAACTTCGGAGATTTCAGCATACTGACTAAAATCTTCATGTCATTTATCATGATTGCCGGCAGACTTGAATTCTATACAATTCTCGTCATGCTGACACCTGGATTCTGGAGGGCTCGCTAGATGGAAACGAAAGTAACAAACTACAGAGCAATATTCCGAATCATAGGATTCATCATGTTGATCATCGGCGTCGCTGAGGTTTTCCCTTGGATCTACGCAGAAGTTGTCCACGACGCAGATACTGCCTTTGCATTCAGAATCTGCGCGCCGTTTACACTCGCCCTGGGCATTTTTATGACCACGTTTATTCGGACCGGCCGCTCACGGTTTGGTGCCAGAGAGGGCTATCTTGTTGTTGCTCTCTGCTGGATCCTTGCTTCTATTGTGGGCGCCTTCCCATATTTGCTGTCGGGATTCCTGGACAACTATGTCGATGCCTTCTTCGAATCGACGTCCGGGTTTACGACGACAGGCTGTACCGTTGCTGTTCACGGAGTGACAAACCGCGCCCTCCTGCTGTGGAAAGCCATTTCCCATTGGCTCGGCGGCATGGGTATTCTTGTATTTGTCATTTCACTTCTTCCGGCACTCGGCATCAACGGACAGGTCATCGCCCGCGCGGAAATGCCTGGACCTGTCATGCAGAAGACAACGGTACGTATGAGCGATTCTGCAAAGGCACTATACCTGACTTATTTTTCTTTCACTGTCATAGAATTTGTGCTGCTCATGCTGTCAGGCAAGATGCCGCTCTATGATGGTGTAATTACGACTCTTGGAAGCATCAGCACCGGCGGACTCCTCGTCCACCCACAGGGCATCGCTTACTATGGGAGTGTCTACATCGAGTTGGTTATCTGCGTATTCTGCTTGCTCGCGGCGGTCAACTTTGTTCTGTATCACTATGTGCTGACAGGCAAGCCTTCCTATCTGCTGCAGGATCTCGAACTGCGCGCCTACGGCATTATTATTGCCGGTGCAACGATCATCTGTACGAGCGGACTGATTTACTTCAAGCATGAAGGGCTTGGTCCTGCACTTCGTGATTCCTTCTTCCAGGTAGTCAGCTTCGCAACGACAGCCGGGTATACCAGAACACCTTACCTGACCTGGCCAACCATATGTCAGCTGATACTGCTCATGATCATGTTCATCGGCGGCTGCTCCGCATCGACAGCGGGGTCCATTAAGGTTGTCCGTATTCTTGTCATGCTTAAGATGATTGCCCGCGGATGTGTGCGCAGAGTTCACCCTCGCTCCGTCGTTGCAGTCAAACTCGGCAAAAGCGCAATTTCTGCACCAGTCGTATCGAGCATAACTGTTTTCCTGTTTACATTCGCAGGTCTGTTCCTGTTCTCCAGTCTTGTTCTCTCACTGCAGGGGCTCGACATGGAGACCAGTTTCACTTCGACCATCTGTATGCTCTCCAACACCGGCGCATCCTTTGGTTACGGAGCTTCTATGGGTAACTTCTCCTTCTTCCACCCTGGCCTGAAAATCTACCTCAGTGCCCTCATGATCATCGGAAGACTGGAGCTGTTCACCATCATCATTCTGTTCACACGCAACTTCTGGAGACGCGGCCACTGATGCTAGTGCGGTTCGCATTCATTACGAACGAAAATCATTAGAAAACACTAAATAATAATGATTTTCTAATACAAACATCGATTTGAAGTCTTTAAAAGGATATCATTAATCCTAAAATCTTAGAAAACCATACATTTTATATGAACTTCTAAGAAAAACTAAGTACATCACCCAATTTGACCAACGTATAGGTGTTGTTTTTGAACAATACTATTAGAAAACGAATTGTATTTAGAAAAAACTAATACAATTCGTTTTGTGATGTTGACGACGTGGCTGCAAAACTGTAAAATAATTACATATTTGTTAATTATATCATTTTAATGTGGTGGAGGGGATTAGATTATGAATAAAAGGTGCATCACAAGAAACAAATCAATCATTACTGCAAGTGCTTACTGTGCTTCCATTGAGAAAGCTTTGCAGCATATACCAGACGCCGAAGTCTCTATCAAGAGAATTACAAACACACTTAACATTCTTCCTTCTGATAAGTTATATATTTCCAATTCGAAGGGCTACGTTGTATTTCACGCTGTTGCGAATGGCAAACAATATTATATTTCCCCAAAAGATAGCAAAGTCCACTCCCTTGCACGCAGGCGGCATCTTCAGTTACTTCAGCAGATTTTAGAGCTCAGCAATTCCACAAAAATGAATGATATTCGCCGAAGACAGACTCTGATTCATAAACTGCAAAAAACTATCATCCTGTTTGAACAGGGCAATCTGGATCTTTCAAGAATAGTTTTAACAAGCAAACAATATGATTGGTTCAGAAGTAATTACCAGAAAAAACCTATCAATCCAGCATCGCCAATTACTACGGCTATAGGGGAACCAGTAAGATCAAAATCAGAACGGGACATTATTAATGGATTCATTTCGCTTGCCGTCCCTTATCACTACGAAGAGCAGAACATCATATGTGTCCGACCTTTCGTTGACAAATTAAAAGAACGGCTTACTAAAAAGGGGTGTTTGCAAGGCCAATTGTTTATTGTACGAAACAATACTACACAATGGTTTGTCCCTGCTGAATTGGAGTGGATGAATTCGCAAGGATCGATTTGGAAAACTTATGAACCATTTGATGGAACAATAGAACTGTTCAATGACTTTATGATTATGCTGGCAGACGGTACTATTATAATCTGGGAACACGAGGGACTTATGGATGATTTCATATATCGATGCAACAGTTCCGAAAGAGCGTCGGTCATAAAGTACACAGGAACGGTAGACAAAGACAACCTGATCGAGACATACGAACATGACATCGATACACCTGAGAAACTGATTGACATTATCGAACACCGTATTCTCCCTCGTGTCTGGTTCTGAAGAGCACCACAGAATTGGTGCGAAACGCTTTGTTTCTGACACAAAAACGCCCGCGCAATATGCGCGGGCGTTTGATGCCGGATGTCCGGCAATTATTCAATTTGGTAATCAGATGATTGATCCAATCAGATTATCTGATCAAATTATCCAATCAGGCCGCCGATTGCTACGAACAGTGGTGCGAATACTACTGATACGATAGTCATGAGCTTGATCAGGATGTTGATGGACGGACCGGAAGTATCCTTGAACGGGTCACCTACTGTGTCGCCTACTACTGTAGCCTTGTGAGTATCTGAACCCTTGCCGCCGTAAGCTCCGCCTTCAACGTACTTCTTAGCGTTGTCCCATGCGCCGCCGGCGTTTGCCATCATCAGAGCGAGGAGTACGCCTGCTGCCAGAGCTCCTGCCAGCATTCCGCCGAGAGCCTCAGGCCCGAGGATGATTCCAACTGCCAGAGGTGCGATGATTGCCATGAGACCAGGAACGATCATTTCCTTCAGTGCTGCCTGAGTTGAAATATCAACGCAGTGTGCATAGTCAGGCTTTGAAGTTCCGGCCAGGATGCCTTCATCTGATCTGAACTGTCTTCTTACTTCTTCGATCATCTGATTTGCAGCTTTACCAACGGAGTTCATTGTGAAAGCTGAGAACATGAACGGAAGCATAGCTCCGATGAACAGTCCGATGATTACGATCGGGTTGAGCAGTGAGATTGCTGACAGACCTGTTACTGCTGAGTATGATGCGAACAGAGCCAGTGCAGTCAGTGCTGCGGAACCGATTGCAAATCCCTTACCGATAGCTGCTGTAGTGTTTCCAACAGCATCGAGCTTGTCTGTGATGTTACGTACGCCTTCAGGAAGTTCTGACATTTCAGCGATACCGCCGGCATTGTCAGATACAGGACCATAAGCGTCAACTGCTACTGTCATTCCAGTTGTGGACAGCATACCTACTGCAGCAAGTGCGATACCGTACATTCCCATGCCTGCTCCAACTGTTTCAGTTGCGAAGTAAGCAGCGAAGATGCCGACTGAGATGCAGATGATAGGCCATACTGTTGACATCATGCCAACGCCCAGACCTGAAATGATTGTTGTTGCTGAACCAGTCTGTGACTGTTCTGCGATTTTCTTAACTGATTTGTAGTCTTCTGAAGTGTAGATCTCAGTGATCTTACCGATTGCAACGCCGACAACCAGACCTGCAATGATTGCAATTGAGAATGCATAGCTGCCCAGCATAGCCTTGGAAAGGATAATCGATACG
Source organism: Clostridiales bacterium (assembly GCA_015058205.1). Classification (GTDB taxonomy): domain Bacteria; phylum Bacillota; class Clostridia; order Peptostreptococcales; family Anaerovoracaceae; genus Lentihominibacter. Next base: position 20,205 of record SVCS01000012.1, on the reverse strand, counting down.
ATGACTACGATTCCACTTGCGATGTATGTTCCTGCGTTAAGAGCATTGGCAGGATTTGAACCTTCCTTGCCTCTTACGAGGAGAATGCCGATAACTGATGCGATGATACCTACTGCTGCCATGATCAGCGGGAAGATAGCTGCTGTTGCTTCATCGAAGATTCCGCCGGAAGCTGATGATGCAACTGCTGCCAGTGTAATAGCTGAAATAATGGATCCACAGTATGATTCATAAAGGTCGGAACCCATACCTGCAACGTCACCTACGTTGTCGCCTACGTTATCTGCGATAACTGCAGGGTTACGAGGGTCGTCTTCAGGGATACCTGCTTCAACTTTACCTACCAGGTCAGCGCCTACGTCAGCAGCCTTCGTGTAGATACCGCCGCCGACACGTCCGAACAGTGCCATTGAAGATGCACCGAATCCGAATCCTGTTACGCACTGTACTACAGTTGCCAGATTCAGGCAAACCATGACCATGCCCAGTCCGAACAGTCCCAGACCTGCTACAGCCAGACCCATAACAGCACCTGATCTGAATGCTACCTTGAGAGCCTTGTTCATGCCGCCTTCTTTAGCAGCATTTGCAGTTCTTACATTACCCCATGTCGCAACATTCATTCCGAAGAATCCGGCAAGTACTGAGAGAACAGCACCGCAGATGTAGAGAATGCCTGTTGTCCAGTTGATGCAGAACCCGATGAGCAGGAACAGAATCAGGATAACGATTACCATGATCTTGTACTCTCTCTTCAGAAATGCGAAAGCTCCTTCTCTGATAAATCCAGAGATTTCCTTCATTCTGTCAGTACCTTGATCCTGCTTCTTGATCCATGTAGCAAGAACTACAGCTACGATCAGTCCTACGATCGCTGCGCAAACAGCAATCACAGCAATTCCTTTCATTTTTTGTCGTACCTCCTCCTCGCACCAGACAAGTTATTCCATCTGTCTTACACGATGTTTAAGAGGCGCCTTGTCTGACACCTCTTAAATTAAACCGCCTTATGCGAAACTATTTAGAAAAACAATAATATTAAACTAATTTATTCTACAGCCACCAGCACGATTGACAGCAGGATAAACAGAACCGCTGTTACCGTTGCGATCTTGCTGAGCAGTGCATCATAACCGGAGCTTCTCTTCTTACCAAAGAGCTGCTCTGCACCACCGCCGATCGAACCTGATAAACCGGCACTTCTGCTCTCCTGAAGCAGGATGCTGATGATCAGTACAATACTTGCAACTAAAAGAATTATTTTAAGCGCTAAAGTCATTTCTTATCTCCTCCTACTCTAACTTGGTCATTTTACCATGCGAGATAGGCAAAAGCAACATATATTTAGCCTTATTTCTTTAAGTTGTAGAAAGCGTTCATTCCGGCATACTGTGCGGCATCTCCCAGAAGCTCTTCAATTCTGAGCAGCTGATTGTACTTGGCAATACGGTCTGTTCTGGAAGCGCTTCCTGTCTTGATCTGACCTGCGTTCACGCCGACAACCAAATCTGCAATAGTGGTGTCTTCTGTTTCGCCTGATCTGTGTGAAACAACTGCAGTGAATCCGGCTTTCTTAGCCATCTCGATTGCATCCAGTGTTTCTGTCAGTGTACCAATCTGATTTACTTTGATCAGGATTGCGTTTGCAGCGCCTTCTTCGATACCTTTCTTCAGTCTTTCTGTGTTTGTAACGAAGAGGTCATCTCCTACGAGCTGGACTCTGTCGCCGATCTTTTCAACGAGCATCTTCCATCCGTCCCAGTCGTCCTCAGCCATGCCGTCTTCGATAGAGATAACAGGATACTTGCCGCAGATATCTTCATAGAATGCGCAGAGCTCTTCTGCATTCATCTTTCTGCCTTCACCCTGCCAATCGTAGATGTTGTTCTCCGCATCATAGAATTCGCTTGCTGCGCAGTCCAGAGCGATGCAGATGTCCTTGCCAGGCTCATAGCCGGCCTTCTTGATGGCTTCGATGATAACCTGGATTGCTTCTTCGTTTGTCTTCAAGTCAGGAGCATATCCGCCTTCATCACCTACGTTAGTGTTCAGACCCTTTTCCTTCAGGATCTTCTTCAGGTTGTGGAATGTTTCAGCACCCATTCTCAGTGCTTCTCTGAAGCTTGTAGCTCCAACAGGCATTACCATGAACTCCTGAATATCAACTGAGTTGTCAGCGTGTGATCCGCCGTTCAGGATATTCATCATTGGAACCGGCAGAACCTTGCCGTTTACTCCGCCGAGATACTGGAACAAAGGCAGTCCAACGGATTCTGCAGCAGCTCTTGCAACAGCCAGTGAAACGCCCAGAATGGCATTCGCACCCAGGTTGCCCTTGTTAGGTGTGCCGTCCAGCTCGATGAGCAGCTTGTCGAGACCAGGCTGATCGAATGCTTCGAATCCGATGATCTCGTCTGCGATGATTTCATTTACGTTATTAACAGCAGTGAGCGTTCCTTTGCCGAGGTATCTGCTCTTGTCGCCGTCTCTGAGTTCAACCGCTTCATGAACACCTGTTGATGCTCCTGATGGCACGATTGCTCTTCCTTCTGTTCCGTCGTCCAGCAGAACTTCTACCTCAACGGTAGGATTACCTCTTGAATCCAGAACCTCTCTTGCTAATACATCTTCAATAAAAGCCATTTTCTTTTTCCTCCTTCAGAAATCTATAATCAGAATACCTTTTAATCAGAAATCTATAATCTGCATGAAATCTGCAGCTTTGAGGGAAGCTCCTCCCACAAGCGCTCCATCGATTTCATCCTGATTCATTATTTCGGAAGCATTCGCCGGTTTGACGCTTCCACCGTACTGAATGATGATTTCATCAGCAGTCTCTTCATCATACATCTCGATGAGCGTCTTTCTGATGAATGCGCACATCTCTTCCGCCTGTTCCGGTGTCGCTGTACGACCAGTGCCGATCGCCCAAATCGGTTCATATGCGATGACAACTCTCTTCACATCGTCAGCGCTGATGCCCGCAAGACCTTCCTCCAGCTGAGTCTTGACAAAATCAAAGAGTACACCCGAATCTCTCTGCTCCAGACTTTCGCCGCAGCACATAATCGGTCTGATCGAACTTGCAAGCAGCTTCTTAAGCTTGAGATTGACTGTCTCATTGGTTTCGGCAAAGTATTGTCTTCTTTCTGAGTGTCCTACGATGCAATAGTCTACACCGATGTCCTCCAGCATCCTTACTGACACCTCTCCGGTGAATGCGCCCTCTTCTTCGAAATGCACATTCTGTGCACCGACGCCGATGCCTGTTCCCTCAAAGAGTTTCACGAGGGTATCAAGATCAGTGAACGGTGCGCAGATAGCAGCTCTGATGTCCGTTCCCTGATAGAGGTCTTTGAACTCCAGAGCAAAGGCTTCAGCCTCTGCTCTGTTCTTAAACATTTTCCAGTTTCCTGCGATAAACGGTATTCTCATATTACTTCTCCTCTATGCATGCAATGCCCGGCAGTACACGTCCTTCGAGGAATTCCATGGAAGCGCCGCCGCCTGTTGAAACGTGCGTCATCTTATCCTTGAGCCCGAACTGTTCCACTGCTGCAGCGGAGTCGCCGCCGCCAATGATCGTCATTGCATCTGACTCTGCCAGTGCGAGAGCAACTGCTTTCGTTCCAGCTTCAAACTTCGGGTTCTCAAATACGCCCATCGGTCCGTTCCAGACAACTGTCTTTGCCTTAGCAATGAGATCTTCATACTTGGCAATCGTCTTAGGACCGATATCCATTCCCATCAGATCTGCAGGAATCTTGTCTGAATCATATGTTTCGATGACATTGTTTTCTGCAAAATCATCTGTGCATACTGTGTCGACAGGAAGCACGATTTCAACACCGGCTTCTTCTGCTTTTGCGAGCAGTTCCTTGGAAAGGTCGATGCTTTCTTCATCAAGAATCGACTTGCCGATTTCATATCCGAGGGCCTTGAAGAATGTGTAGGACATTCCGCCGCCGATCAGAATCTGATCAACCTTCTTGAGCAGGTTCTCGATGACCGGAATCTTGTCGCCGACTTTCGCGCCGCCCATGATGGCAACCAGAGGTCTCTCAGGAGATTCCAGAGCGTCGCCCAGGAACTTGACTTCCTTTTCGATCAGGAATCCGGAAACCGTCGGCAGGTACCTTGCGATACCGGCTGTGGAACTGTGATCTCTGTGTGCCGTTCCAAATGCGTCGTTTACGAACAGTTCTCCCAGAGAAGCCAGTTCTCCTGTGAACGGTTCTTCGCTCTTGGTTTCTTCCTTTCTATATCTGGTGTTTTCAAGAAGCATTACCTCACCCGGCTGAAGTCCATCTGCAACTTCTCTGATGTGATCGCAGATGACGGTCGGGCAGGATGAGAATTTGACTTCCTGTCCGAGCAGTTCTTCCAGTCTCTTGGCAACAGGTCCAAGAGAGAGTTCCGGTTTCGGCTCGCCCTTTGGTTTTCCCATATGTGACATGAGAATGACGCGGGCTTTGTTCTCTATGAGGTATTTGATCGTCGGCAGTGCGGAGACGATTCTGAAGTCGTCCGTGATTTCACCGTCCTTCATCGGAACGTTGAAGTCGCATCTGCACAAAACTTTTACACCATTCAGTTCAACATCTCTTACTGTTTTTTTCATAATGCTGATCCTTTCACTTTCTGATTTATTTTTCCTTGTGGTCTACACTGTACATGTGTCTGATGAGCTCAAGAACTTTCGTAGCATAACCATACTCATTATCATAATATGCAATCAGCTTGAAGAACTTGTCGTTCAGAGCGATGCCCATCGTTGAGTCGAAGATGGAAGTGTTCGTATCACCGACGAAGTCGATTGTTACACATTTATCTTCAACATATTCCAGAATGCCCTTCAGTTCATTTTCGGAAGCTTTTTTGACAGCTGCATTGATTTCTTCCAGTGTTGTCGGTTTCTTCAGCATGACATTCAGGTCAACAACGGATACGTCGTTTGTAGGTACTCTGTAAGCAAAACCTGTCATCTTTCCCTTCAGGGAAGGGATAACCTTAGCTACTGCCTTTGCAGCGCCGGTCGTTGTCGGAATGATGCTGTTGAATGCAGATCTTCCGATACGCCAGTCTTTCATGTTTCTCTTGTCTACTGTTACCTGCTTGGATGTCGCTGCGTGGATTGTAGCCATCAGTCCCATCTCGATACCGAAGTTGTCTTCCAGAACCTTACAGAGAGGTGCGAGACAGTTTGTCGTACAGGAAGCATTTGATACGACGTTCATATCAGGTGAGTATTTGTCGAGGTTTACACCGCATACGAATGTCGGGGAGTCATCCTTGGCCGGTGCTGTGATGATGACTTTCTTTGCGCCTGCATCCAGGTGATCCTGCGCTTTTTCAGCTGTGTTATAGGCTCCGGTTCCTTCTACGATATATTCAGCGCCGCATTCATCCCAAGGGATCATCTTAGCGTTTGGCTCGCTGTATACAGGAACTTCTTTGCCGTTGATGACGATGCCGCCTTCATAAGTGCCGAGTTCTCCCGGGAAACGTCCGAATACGGAGTCAAACTTCAGCATGTAAACGAGGTAGTCAAGGTCTGCATTACGATAGTTGATTCCCGCAATTTCAATATCCGGCATGTCCAATGAAGCACGAATTGCGAGACGTGAAATACGTCCAAAACCACTGATTCCAACTTTGATAGCCATAAATCTTTCCTCCTGAAACAAATATCTTTAATTAAATTATGGATTGAAATAGTTATATATCGGCCTGCAAAGGCAACACAGCCCGCAGGTTAATATCTCTTTCTCTTTGAGGACGAGAGTATGCCCAGTTCATCTCTGTACTTGGCGACGGTCCTCCTGGAGATGTTGAAACCTTTGTCCTTCAGAATGCTGACCATTGCCTGGTCGCTGTAAGGCTTGTGTCTGTCTTCTCCCTCAACGATCTCCTTGATGAACTCCTTGATGCTGTTCGACGAAACACCTTCTCCCACCTCGTCTGAAACGCCGGCTGAGAAGAAGTACTTGATCTCAAAGACGCCTCGCGGACACTGCAGGTACTTGCCGCTGATGGATCTTGAGACCGTCGATTCATGGATTCCAAGTTCTTCCGCAATATCCTTGAGCGTCAGGGTCTTCAGGTGCTTGCTGCCCAGATCAAAGAAATCCCTCTGGTATTTGACGACGGCAGATACCACGTTGTATATGGTCTGCTTTCTCTGTTCTATGCTTTTGATAAGCCAGTTTGCGGAGCTCACTCTCTCCGAAAGATAATCCGAAAGCTGCTGATCCTTCTCCGCCTTTCCCAGCAGTCCCTTGTAGTAGGAGCTGATGGTCAAGTGAGGCGTACTGCTTTCGTTTATGATCACAACATAGTCGTTGTCGATCTTCTCAACGATGACGTCAGGTATGACATATTTGGTCTCCATCTGTGAGGCGAACTGTCTGCCCGGTTTCGGTTCCAGCGTTCTGATAACATCCGCCGCTTCCTGGACCTGAAGCACTGTCATTCCTGTATCTCTGGCCACCGCTGAAAGTCTGTTGTTGGCGATGTCCTCAAGATGGTGTGTGATGATTTCTTCCATCTGAGGCGTCAGCTCCTTTCTGGCGGCAAGCTGAAGCTGCAGGCACTCGCTCAGATCTCTGGCGCCTACACCTGCAGGGTCGAATCCGTGTATGATATCAAGGGCTTCCCCGACCTTCTCTTCACGTACTCCTGTCGCGCGGGAGATCTCCTCTACCGTCGAGGTCATATACCCATTTTCATCCAGTGACTCTATGATATATTTTCCAACGCGCCGGCATCCTTTGTCCACGGTCGCAAACTGATATTGGAACATGAGATGCTCCGGCAAAGTCACTTCGTTGGTAACGTACCGCTCGAATGAATCAGACCGTTCCTCGTCTTTGTCTCTGTACCCTCTGTAGCTGATATCATCGTAACTGCCGTTTCTGATGAATTCTTTCCAGTCCAGTTTCTCCCGTTCTTTCTCTGAAGTCTCCGCTTCAGGATTTGACGGTGCGCTCTGGTCCTGCTCCAGCACAGGATTCACCAGAAGCTGCTCTTGCACAAAAGCATCCAGCTCCTGAGTATTGAACTGGAGAATCTGGATTGCCTGGATCAGCTCCGGCGTCATCACCAGTTTTTGAGACTGCTCAATTGTCAGGTCAAAGCCTAGTTTAATGTCATTCATAGCCTATAGTCTGCTGTGGTCTGCGACCGCAGCCAAAATCTGATACGCTATCTGCCGCAGCAGTGCTTATACTTTTTGCCGCTGCCGCAAGGACAAGGATCATTTCTTCCGATCTTAGGTGTGGCTCTTCTCACTGTCTTCGACTGCTTGTATTCCTTCGCAATCTGGACCATCTTTTCCTCGCCGAGGATGTCTTCCCACTGTTCAAGACTGTACAGATAATCTGCATCTGCCTTCAGCATGTTGAAGAAGAGCTTCTCCGGAATGATTTCAACTTCGACTTCGGACGCTTCGTCCATGCCTTCCAGATCATTCGGTGCCGTGATACTCTCATTGATACCATCGAGAAAACCCATGAAAATAACGGGTCTGACATCATATTTCTCCGCCAGTTCCCCGATGGTTCCCGTCATCTTCTCCTGCGGGTGATCCAGGATGTCGCTGTAGATTTTTGTCTCAGCACCGCTGTATTCTTCCCAGAATTCGTCAAAACTTTCCTTTGTCTGATTGCTGATAAGTGTCTGCCACTGTTTGAATAAAGTTGCCATTCTATGTTCCTCCGCTCTATCGTCCTTAATCCTGCAGATCCATTGTCTTCGCGATTTCCATCACATCTCCAAGCACTGCGCTGCCTGTCGGCAGAGGGCCTGCGCCCGGACCGTAGAACATGAGCTTGCCTACGAGGTTGCCTTTGACGTAAACAGCGTTGTACTCTTCGAGAACGCCTGCCAGCGGATGGTAAGTTCTGATATATGTCGGACGTACTTCGTAATCGATATCTCCGTCCTCCTTGACTGTCGCATGGGCGATCAGTTTGATCACGCAATCGTTTGCTTTCGCTTCTTCGATCTGTTCGTGGGTGATGCTGCTGATACCTGTCGTTGGAATGTCATCCGGATGTACGTACTTGCCGAACATGAGCGCCATGAGGATGCTCAGCTTGTTTGCTGCGTCGATTCCTTCTACATCCGCCGTCGGGTCCGCTTCTGCAAAGCCTTTCTCCTGAGCGTCTTTCAACGCATCTTCGTAGCTCATTCCTTCTGTGCTCATCTTGTGAAGAATGTAGTTTGTCGTACCATTTACGATACCGAGCACCTCTGTGTAGTCGTTTGCTCTTGCTCCGCAGTCCAGTGGATTCAGAACCGGAATGCCGCCGCCTACGCTGGCTTCAAACTTGAACTGCACGTTATTCTCCTCAGCGGCCTTCATCAGACGCGGATAATTTGCAGCCACTGCAGCTTTGTTGGCAGTGATCACATGCTTGCCGTTCTTCATGGCTGTTTCCATGAATGTAGCCGCAGGTTCAACGCCGCCCAGCAGCTCGATGACGATATCAATTTCCGGATCCTTGAAGATCTCATCAGGATCGGAAACGAACTGATCTCTTGATACTGTGATGTCGCGTTCTCTATCTATATCCTTCTCAAGAATCTTGACGATATTGACTTTTGCGCCAACTCTTTTCTCTATGATCTCTCTGTTCATCTCCAGGGCTTTATAGGTGCCTGTTCCAATGTTTCCAAGGCCCAGAAGACCGATTTTGATTTCTTTCATTTTCAACCTTTCCTCCATTAGTTTCTGTTACTTTGATTATATCATAAATCCGCCCCTCGGGCAGTATGGATATATCCCTTTTTACTGCTTGTTTATCGGCTTTCTCACTGCCTCTTCCGTGTTTTCACTGGTGTTCTGTTCCACCGCTTCCCGTCCCCCTTTGAGGATATCCTTGATCGTGGATATATTGACATCTTCCGGCGCCATATCGAACTTGCTGACATGTCCATAATCGCGCTGCTTGAACCACCTGATTTCCTCCAGTTCTTCCGGAACTTCTCTCTTGCTGTACGGATGGCTGGTATCTTCTACAACCTTGTTGCACATGAGTCCGAGAATCAGGACCCAGGAAAGCAGCAGGAACCAGATCATGAGGGCGACGACCGATGACAGGGCGCCGTACATGATGTCATAGTTGACAAGACTGCTGGTATAGAAGGTGTAGGCCCAGCTCACGATCAACATTCCGATGGATGCGAAAAGCGCCCCCGGAATGACCGTCCTGAACGGTTTCCTGACTGTTGGAAGTATATAGAAATTGTATCCGATGATGAAAAAGTAGAGCACGAATGCCAGAGGCCATCTCAGCCATAGCCAGAAGCTGTCTACAAAGGATGTGTCATCGATACGGAGCGCTGTCAGCGCACCGATCAGGATGATTTTGCCGTAACAGAGAATGACAATGGCGACGACGAGGCTGATCATGGTCAGCAGCATGGTCAGGATGGCACGGGCTCTTTCGATGAAGTAATTCTTTCCTGTGTTCTGTCCTTCTGTCATCGTATAGTTGGCGATACGGGATATGGCGAAGGATGCTCTGGATCCCGCCCACAGGGCGATGACAAGGAAGATGATATTTCCGAAACCGATGGAACTGAACTCAAAGATGATGCTGAGTACATTGGAGATACTGTTTCCCGTATACTGTTCCACTACATTCAGCGCTGTCTCCATACTGATGCCAATGAGGCCCAGCAGCTGAATGATCAGGATCAGGATCGGAACTACAGATAGCATCATATAAAAGGAAATCTGCGCTGCAAATCCGTGGTAATAAGGATCCTGAATCTGCTGGAATCCCACTATGAACATTCTTTTGAATCTGTTGATGAGATTACTCAATATTATTCTCCAGTTGATCGTACAGCGCTTTCAGAGCATTTGCTCTGTGGCTGATCGAATTCTTTATCTGCTGACTGAGCTCACCGAAGGTCTTGTCATATCCTTCCGGCACGAAGAGCGGATCATATCCGAATCCTCCATCTCCCCGTTCTTCCAGAACCAGGTGGCCTTCAACAGTACCTCTTGCAACGATCGTCTTCCCATCCGGATACACCATTGTGATCACGGAGACGAATCGGGCCGTCCGTTCCTCATAAGGGAACTCTTTGATGAGGTTGATGAGCTTCGCGTTATTGTCTTTGTCATTGGTGTCTATTCCTGCTGCGTCTTCCGGCCAAAGACCCTCGAAACCTGCAAAACGCGCAGAATAAACTCCGGGGGCACCGTTGAGGCAGTCCACAACAAGACCCGAATCATCTGCTACTGTAATCTGCCCACAGAGCTTCATGATTTCCAGAGCTTTGATGTATGAATTTTCCTCAAAGGTCTTCCCCGTTTCCGGAATTTCGACAGGCGGAACTCCAGCTTCATCTCTTGACATGATTGTCATTCCGAATTTGCTGGTAATTGCACCTATCTCTTCAATTTTATGTTTGTTTCTCGTCGCTGCAACAATAGTTTTCATACATAATTATTGTATCACAAGCGAGCTGGACTTTCCACACCGGCTGTTGTACAATGACCCCGTTATGACAGGACACAGAAGGAGGTTGTGAATGAGAGCAGTCTTACTCGATGGGTATACGATAAATCCCGGTGATTTGAGCTGGGAGAAGCTCGGCAGTCTTTGCGATGAATTCACCGTTTACGACAGCAGTTACAATGAAGATCTGGTGCCGCGCATCGGCACTTGCGAAATCGTTTTTACAAGCAAGACCCAGATTACCAGACAGGTGATGGAACAGGCGCCGAATCTGAAATACATCGGCCTGACAGCGACAGGATATAACAATGTGGATGTGAAGGCGGCTGCCGATCTTGGCATTGCAGTTACCAATGTGCCTGCCTATGCAACAGATGCTGTGGCACAGCACACCCTGGCGCTCATATTGGAGCTGACAAATCACGTGGGGCTTCATACAGAATCCGTAAGCGCCGGCGAATGGACAAGCAACCCATTCTTCTGCTATTGGAAAAAGCCAATTACCCTTCTGGCAGGCAAAAGCATCGG
>SVCS01000012.1:7572-9102 GCA_015058205.1 Clostridiales bacterium | reverse complement strand
CAGATGGTCATCGATGTGCTCGAAAAAAATCTCCGCAGCTGGCTCGAAGGCGGAGAATTGAACAGATTGGATTTATAAGAGAGGCAGGATCACATAGTATCCTATGACGCCGCTGAAGACGCCAATCAAAGCGCCTGCTATGACATCACGCGGGAAGTGTACGCCGCCTGCAACACGGCTCCAGGCAAGCGCAGCACCGGCGATTCCAATGAGGATGCCGGGCGCAGGCCAGACCCAGAAAAATGTCACGGCGATGACAAAAATAGAAAAGATATGACGGCTCGGGAAGGACTTTCCCGGGGCGTCTTTTTTGATGAGCGGCGGTTTCGCCCCCGGAATCTCATAAGGACGCGGTGCGTCATACCAGTTCCTGAAGATACTGACGAGCACAAAAGAGATTCCGGGTACAAGAAGAGCCGGCACGAAGCCGGGCTCTTTGTCTGTCAAATGATATACCGCAAGATAAATGAGCAAAAGCGGATACAGTGCATAGACCGCTTTCGTCAGAACTGAATTCAGAATTAATATGGTCTTCGCCTTCATCTGTTCCTGCCTTTGCTATAGCCTTGCTTCAGCCTTTACCAGGCAGATTATTTCTTCCAAAGTCCATGCAGGTTGCAGTGCTCATAAACTGCAACGACTTCATCTCCATCGCACAGTGCGAAGCAAGCCTTAGGCGCTTCACCCGGCTTCAGAGCCTTTCTCTGATTACCTTGCTTTGTCTGAACTGCGATCCACTCAATGTAGTGCTCTTCGAGCATTGGGTGTTCTACTTCGCCGACAGTTACTTCAACGACGCCGTCCTTCACTTCAAACTGAGGAACATGCTTTTCAACAGCTGCATCCGTCGTTCCTGCAACCATTTCCTGCATCGGTTCGCCGCAGCAGATGACAGGTACTCCTGTCTCCTTCACGATTGCAATCATCTGTCCGCAATGTGCGCACTTATAGAATTTCATTTCCATTACTTCCACCTCTTTCTTTTTTACCTGTTGTTCTGTATTAATTGTCCTGCCTTTGCATGAGGCGCCCTGTTTCTGCATTAGTCTTCCAGGGATTTATAATAAAGCATGCAATGACAGTAACCTTCGAAATTCGGATCCGCTATCTGGTCGCGGAATTCCTTACACATGCATTTGTTGTCCTCGATTCGTTCCAGTCTGCACGGGCAGTAACCGCCGGTTTTCTCCAGACCTTCCTTGATTGAATCCACGATTTCCTGATTTTCATTATATCTAACTTTCATCCGCTTTTCCTCCGTTTTTCTCAATACAATAATTATAAATCATCGGGCAATGATATCAAGCAAAAACTACAAAGCCCCTGCTCTTATTCCTCACGTTTTCCCGTGCTGATGATTCCGAATGCCGTGACTGCGATCGCCATACCCGCCACGGATATGATGGTCAGCTTTTCTCCATATACAAAAGCACCAAAAAGCATAGCGGAAACCGGTTCACTGGAGGTCAGTATGGATGCTTTTCCCGCTTCAATATGCTTCAGAGAAACATTCAGCATCAGATACGGAAG
>SVCS01000012.1:3914-7472 GCA_015058205.1 Clostridiales bacterium | reverse complement strand
AATCGGCAGATCCCGCACCCTGCACTTCAGCAGATTCCTATCGTATATCAGCATGAACAGAAACAGTATCAGCGCGGAAATGGCATTCCTTGTTGTAAGAATCGCCATGTTATTGAACCCGGCCTCACTGAAAAACCGTATGAATAATCCGATGGACCCGAAGCACACCCCGGCCATGATTGGTAGTAAGTACGCAAACTTTTTCATGCGAATAGTATAGTACATTTTAAGAGCAGATAACAAGAGAAGCAGGAGTTGACAGACATACCTTCAGGTGTTACCATTCCAATTGTAAACCAACCATTGTTAATTGTTGACTATCATAAGGAATCTATTGAAAAGGAGCACCCACCATGCAGGAGAGGACAACGACATCAAAGGCTTATTCTATGACATCAATCGCGCTTATGGCTGCGGTCATCTGCGTGGTGGGACCTTTTACCCTGCCGATCGGTCCGGTTCCGATTACCCTCGCGCCTCTCGCGATCCTGCTCAGCGTTTACATTCTGGGTACGAAAAAAGGGACCATCGCACTGCTGATCTATCTGCTGATCGGCGCAGTGGGAGTCCCTGTATTTTCCGGATTTACCGGCGGTATCGGCAAACTGGCCGGTCCAACCGGCGGATATCTTGTTGGATATATTATCTTCGCACTTATCGCAGGCTGGTTCATCCACCGTTTCTACGATAAGGTGGTCATCCAGTTCCTGGGCATGGTGCTCGCCCTTGCCGTGCTCTACGCTTTTGGAACAGCCTGGCTCGCTTATTCAGCAGGCATGACCTTCGGTGCAGCGCTGGCTGTCGGCGTTCTCCCGTTTATCGTCTTCGATCTGATCAAGATCGTCATTACAATCGTATTGGGGCGAGCCGTCCGCAGCCGTCTCCTACGCAGCGGAATCATCTCTTAACTCTCAGCCATTGTTTTATGACTTCTTAATGCTTCCCGTCTATTTCAACGGCGGGATCTTTTGATGGAAGCTGGGCAACCACTATAGCCGCGAACATGAGCGCACATCCAATGATTTCTCTTGCGCCCATAGTCTCTCCAAGCAGAATCGCGCCTGCAATGACCGCAAAGACGGATTCAAGGCAGAGTATCATAGATGCCAGCGTCGGTTCAACGTCCGCCTGGGCCACCACCTGGAACGTGTAGGCTACGCCGCAGGACATGATGCCGGCGTATAATATCTCGAACCATCCATCCATAAGATTTTCAATGCCCGGCAGCGCAAATCCCATGGCAGGATCCAGTATCGGCGCCAGAATACACGATAGTAAACCGGCAACAAAGAACTGAATACACGACAATTTAACACCATCGACCTTCGGTGAAAAATAATCGATGGTAAGTATGTGGAAAGCAAACATCAGCGAACAAACCAGAATGATGACATCTCCTTTGTTGATGTTTCCAAATCCTCCATCTGCAGGGATACACAGAAGATACAGTCCAACAGCAGATGCAGCAACACAGGCCCAGAATATAGGACGAATTTTCTTTTTCAGAACAAGTCCGAGCAATGGAACCAGTATGACGTAAAGGGCTGTGATAAAGCCCGTCTTTCCGGCCGTGGTATAGCACATGCCGATCTGCTGGATGTTCCCCGCAAGCATGAGCGCCAGGCCGCAGCAGATGCCGCCGATCCACAATATCTTCTTCTCTTGCGGCGTTTCTTCATGATACGTGCCCTTTTTTTTCGCCACGCTAGTCATAATGTAGATGACCGGAAGCAGCGCAAAACCTCCAATCAGCGTTCTCACGCCATTGAATGCAACCGGGCTCACAGAATCCATACCGCTTTTCTGCGCGACAAAAGCAGTTCCCCAAATGAGAGCTGTCATGAAGAGCATGATGCTGCCGCGTAGTTGTCTTCCCATATTTCTACCTCCCTTTTCCTTTTGACGCCATGCGTTTCGCCTGCCTGTATTCCGCCCGTTTCTGCGCCTCATACTTTCTGCGTGTCTTAGGCTTCATGACCGAATACCCGAATCTCCCAATCTCTTCTTTTTTGAGCGGGAAATAGTGTCCGTGGCTGTAGGCGATCAGCCCGGCGCGTTCCATGTGAAGAGCACCCTTCTCGTCGATGAGTTTCTCATCTGCAGAGACACTTACGATTTCGGCAATAAACATGTCGTGGGATCCGAGCTCCAATATCTCACGGACCTGACACTCAATATTCACCGGCGACTCTCCGATAGACGGACAATCCACCACCTGACTGTAAACGGCGGTCAGTTTCTGTTCCTCGAATTTGTCTACATCTCTGCCTGACTTCACACCGCACCAATCCGCCGCAAAGGCAAGATCCTCCGTCGTGAGATTGATCACGAACTCTCCTGTCTCTTTGATAATATCATAAGAATAGCGTTCCTTGCGTACAGAGATATAGGTCATCGGCGGGACAGAATTGATGATTCCTGTCCACGCTATTGTAATGATATTCGGTTTTTCACCAGGTCTTCCGCAGCTCACCATAACTGCTGGAACAGGGCTCAGCATCGTCCCTGGATTCAGTGTCCTCTTCATAATGATTCTCCCCGTTGCTCTTCACTGAAAAGCAAGTTTCATTGTCATTTATACAATCATAATTGTACCATACTTAAAACTTAAAATTTATAAAAAAAGTGTTTTACATATGGTTGCTGTTGTATTATACTGATGTGTCCTAAATAGGTGTGTTTTTAATTTTTACATTCATAAATCATATGAAGGGGGAAAGACATGAAAAAACTTACTGCACTGCTCCTCGCTCTGATGATGGTATTCGCATTCGCGGCATGCGGCGAGTCAGAAGAGCCAGAGCCTGAAACGACAACCGAAGCTGCGGCGACGACGCATGAAGTTTCCGGACTTGTCGAGGAACTGTCCAATGCAAATCTTTCCATCTATACTGAGGCTGACCAGCATCTTACGTTCAACATCGAAAACGCCTCAATAGAATCGGAAGATGGTATCAAGAATGGCGACACTGCTATTGTTGAATACGAAGGAAAGATTTCAAACGGCGATACTTCCGAGTGTGAAGTATTAAAAGTAACAGATGTTGCGGCCGCAGAAACAACCATTGAAGGTAAAGTGGAATCTGTAGGCAGCGACAACACGGTTACGATTTCAAGCAACGGCAAGAAGTTCACCTTCAAGACTGACAAAGCTGGTTCTGTCAAAAGCGGTTCAACGGTAAAAATCAAGTATGCCGGTGTGCTGGAGGGTGAAGACACAAGCCACGCATATGTCAGAAGTATGGAAGTAGCAGAAACAACTGAAGCTACGGAAGCTACAAAGGGCGCTGTTTCTATCAAGGCTGTAAACGAGTCAGTATGGGCAACGACAAATGTCAATGTCAGAGCTGACAGCAGCACAGATGCTAAGAAAGTCGGAACGCTCAAGAAAGGCAAGAAGATCACAAGAACCGGCGTGCTGAGCAACGGATGGAGCAGAGTCAAGTTTAACGATAAGGACTGCTACATCGCTTCCAGCTACCTGACATTAAAGGATCCTGCCGCAAAGAAGGAAACAAAGGCTACAAAGACTGAAACAAAGGCTACTGAAACAAAAGC
>SVCS01000012.1:2382-3814 GCA_015058205.1 Clostridiales bacterium | reverse complement strand
GCAAACACACTGACTCTGGACAACGGCTCGACTTACAACCTCAAGGGTGCTAAGGTAGACGGTGATCTGTCATCTGACACTGCAATCGGTCAGGAAGTCGTCGTTGAGTACTATGAAAACTCAAAGGATGCTGTTCACGTATATCCTGTAGGCGGCAGCAAGTCCCTCGACAGCGAATCAAGTACAGGTGGTGCGACTACAATCGCAATCATTCTGGCGCTCATCGCTATCGCAGTCGCTGCTATCGTAGTATTCCTGCGCAACAGACGTAAGAACGCAGCATAAGCGCTGCATGAATAAGATGTGAATATGAAGAATCCCGAATCATAAGATTTGGGATTCTTTTCTTTACTGCCTTTGCAGTTTATTGTTTCTCGTGTTTTATGATTTCGGTTTTCAGGGTTCGGTTCAGGACATCGTGGAGAACGCCGTAGTATTCATAGTCGCGGTCGCTGATATCTTCCTGGGTGACTTCGAGTCCGTACAGACCGATATTGATCGGGAGATGTCCCAGTGCCGTCGAAAGATAATTCCCCTCTTTATCGTACCAGTCATAGGTCAGCGTGATGATGTTGCTTCCTTTGAACTGCTTGATTCCTCTCGGCATGCCGGATTCATCGATATCATCGGAATCCTGGGTCTTCGGAAGATATCCGATGACTGTCCCCTGCCCTCCGTCTTCCGGCCATTCGATAAAGATTGTGATCGGAATCATGAAGTTCAGTGTGGCGTCCACCGTTCCACTGTACACGACGGTTCCGTCCTCTGCCTCCATGATCGTACCCGGATGAAGGGCCGCAGGCGCGCCGTTTATCGATACCCACTTGCCGTTGAAGTTCAGATCGTAATCTTCATCCCCGTCATCGTCGAATACATAGTAAGTTCCAAGATCCGCGTACCGGCTGCCGATTTTCATCCTGACACCCTGCTCATAGCTGACGATCGACTCTTTTTCCTCCTCCGAAAGATCGATGACATAGCCGTCCCCGCGTTCCAGAAGCGGAATGTCCTGCTTGAACAGCGAGGCATTGTAGTTTTCAAAATCATCTATGAACCAAGCCTCATCTTTGTAGTCCCCGTAATTCGGATCATCTTTCGTTGTTTTCTGGCTTCCGATGATGCTCGCGAAATCATTGTAGACTTCTGTCTCATCATTCATCCCCAGGCTCAGCATGTCCGGATACACATTTGAGTAGCTGTAGAGATCATCGTACGGCATATAAACCGCCAGTCCATTGATGTGATTCGCGCTTGCTGCACTGCGCACGGCAATGGATTTCTCTACCTTACTGATCATCTCATCTTTTCTGGCTGCCGTCAGTTCACTCATCTCGATGAAATCAATCATGTCGATCTGGTCTTCCATCTGGAACTCGTAGGCTTTTGAACGGGCGGAAGACATCTTCGCGAAACTGTTCTTATCTGTTCTGAA
>SVCS01000012.1:0-2282 GCA_015058205.1 Clostridiales bacterium | reverse complement strand
TGGTCTTCCATCTGGAACTCGTAGGCTTTTGAACGGGCGGAAGACATCTTCGCGAAACTGTTCTTATCTGTTCTGAATTCCCGGTCAAGGCGGTCTAAATAACCGAAAAAGGTTTCCTGCACAGACGGGATGTATCTGAGATCCACCATGGATAAGGTGAACGCCACCTGCGGCGTTCCGGTGAGCAGCTTGAGAGACTGGTCATAGGATGAACACATCATGGCGCCGAATTGAAGTGTGTCGAGGGTCGGATCCTGTGCAAGCCTCGAGAAGGCAGTGGTGTAATACAGACCGCTGCCGGGTTCACTCTCCTCAGAAGCCAGCAGATAATCAGCGAACGGCTCCAGGCACTGCCCGACTTCCATGGTCTGCATGAGACACGCATCAAAAGCAATGACATCGTACTTCTGACCGGATGCACGCAGAGCCTTGGTAATAGCATCCATGGAAAGAATCTTTCCCTTTTCCCCCGGATTGACAATGTCCGCGCCGAACCCTGAGAACCCGCCGCCATGATCCCAGAACACCAGCATTTTCCGATCGGATGAATAGTTGTTGTTCGCCCATATCAGGAAGTCCTGCAGTGTCTTCTGATCGGACATGCTCGTATTGCTCGGCAGCGTGTCAAGTAACGTGACCTCACCGTCTTTGATCATATATCTGGCGGTCCTGTTGTTCTTGAACCCGTCGGTAAACCATCTGCCCGTTCCCCCGGCTTCGATGATGAACGTAAGCTTATCTCCTGCCGCCGTTGCATCCTTGATCTGTGCCAGATTGATGGATGCAGCGCCCGTCGTGTCCTCAAGATCGGACCCTACGAGGTACATATACACCGTCGTCTCTTTGACATGGGACTTATCCGGGAAATAGTGATCGCGTATGCTGTGATCTTCTGCCGCAGTACTCTCCGCAGCCGGGTAAATCACTTTCCCTTTCCCGCTGACCTTTCCATTTGTCTTCTCATAGGCATCCGCAAGTCTCTTGTTGATCAGAATCGGCGGCTGCTGTTCCGTGTACATGTAATAAGCGACGTATCCGACGGATGCGCCTACAATGACAAGGGCGGAAACAACGCTCAGAATCCTGTTCCGGAGCGTTCGGCTCTTTTCCGTATATTCCTTGGCTTCCTTGCCCGTCATCTTCGCCAGTTCCTCATGATAGGTGTTCTTGGAGAAGGCCATCATGCCCAGAAAAATCGGATTCAGGAATAGCAGGCCCATCAGATAGCCGATATCATGTCCGAATGCAAAAGCAAGATGCTTGTACATGAGTATGGTCAGGATGATCAGGCATATGATGGAAAGGGCAAACAGATTGGACTTGATGTAGTGCGGAATCGGCATGTATACGTCGAAATAAGCAGTGACCTGCACAATCAGTCCGAACACCACTGATAAAGCAAGCAAAACCAGGAAAGGCCATACCTTCCAGCACTTCTTGAATATCAGAAATTCGCGGATGATAGGAAACAGACTCAGCCACGGCCTGGTTCCCATTTTTCTGAAGATGAACCAGCGGCATACAATTCGGAACAGGATTCCGATTCCGATGAGAACAGGTATTAAATCAAACAATCCAAGTGGGCAAAAAAGCATTTTCTTCCTCTCTGTATGGTGCTTTTGCTTTTCTTATGTCATAATATATTATAATACAATTGACAGAGGTTTTGATATGGAATATACAAAGGCATTCATAAAAGATATTACGCAGAGACAGCGGGATTTTTTCCGCAGCGGCGTGACTTTGGAGACGGACTGGCGCATCGTGCAGCTCAAACGGCTCAAGGTGCAGATGTCTCTCTATGAGAAAGAAATCATGGAAGCACTGGCAGAGGATCTGGGCCGCAGCGAAGCGGAGGCCTTCTTCTGTGATATCGGCACTGTGATTCTGGAGATCAATGAGATGATCGAAGGTTTGAAGCGCTGGGCGAAACCTGATCTGCTCTTCAGCGGACTGACTTGTTTCCCTAGTCTGTTTACTAAGGTGTACCACAAACCTTACGGTGTTTCTCTGATTATCAGTCCTTTTAACTTCCCGTTTACCCTGACCTTCGGCGTGCTCGCCGCAAGCATTGCGGGAGGCAACACTGCTGTGATCAAGACCAGCTCCAAAACGCCTCACTGCACGGATCTGATGATGAAAATGGTCTCCGAAATCTATCCGGAGGAATACATCACCGTCATCGGCGGCGGACATGACGTTGCTGACATGTGCCTCGACCAGCGGTTCGACAAAATCTTTTACACCGGTTCTCCTGCTGTCGCCAAGCATGTCATGGCAAA
>SVCS01000065.1 GCA_015058205.1 Clostridiales bacterium | reverse complement strand
ATCAACTGCGTATCCATCGAGAACACTGAGATGGGCTCCATCCTCAGCTGTAAGGACGACGGAACAGTTTACTTCTTCTCAATGGCTACAAGCTTCACAAAGGCTGCTCTGGGAGCAGAGGGCGTTGGCAAGGACGTTAACATGATCGTAGGTAACGGATACACTAAGGGCCACGCTGAGATCACTCTGCAGGAACTGAGAGAGCATGAAGGCCTCAGAAAGCTCTTTGAAGAGATGTATGCATAATCATTACAGATAAACAAGAGATGTAAAGGAGATAACAATGGCTATTAGAAATTGGAAAGACATTCCTCTTTTCAAGGATGTCACAGAAGAACAGTGGAACGACTGGCACTGGCAGGTTGCAAACCGTCTGAACACAGTTGAGCAGATCAAGCAGGTCGTCAACCTTACTCCGCAGGAAGAGGAAGACATCACTAAGGTAATGGATGGCTTCAGAGTAGGCATCACTCCTTACTACGCTTCCCTGATGGATCCGGATGATCCGCACTGCCCGGTAAGAATGCAGGCTGTTCCTACGCTGGCTGAGACGCACAGAGGCGAAGCAGATATGCTGGACCCTCTGCACGAAGACGAAGACTCACCGGCACCTGGACTGACTCACAGATACCCTGACAGAGTTCTGTTCCTGATCACTGACCAGTGCTCCATGTACTGCAGACACTGCACCAGAAGAAGACTGGCAGGTGAAACAGACGGCGCAAGATCCAGAGAAGACATCGACGCTTGCATCGATTACATCAGAAGAACTCCGGTTGTCAGAGACGTACTGCTTTCCGGCGGAGACGCTCTCTGCGTAGAGACAGACGTTCTCGAGTACATCATCTCAGAGCTGAGAAAGATCGACCACGTTGAAATCGTAAGAATCGGATCAAGAACACCAGTCGTTATGCCGCAGAGAATCACAGATGAACTGTGCGACATGCTGAAGAAGTATCATCCAATCTGGCTGAACACTCACTTCAACCATCCGAAAGAATGGACTCCGGAAGCTGCAGAAGCATGCAGAAAGCTGGCTGACGCAGGTATTCCTCTCGGAAACCAGTCAGTACTGCTCAGAGGCGTAAACGATGATGTTCACGTTATGAGAAATCTGGTACAGCTCTGCTGCAAGAACAGAGTTCGTCCGTACTACATCTATCAGTGCGACCTGTCACTTGGTATCGAGCACTTCAGAACTCCGGTATCCAAGGGCATCGAGATCATCGAAGGACTCAGAGGTCACACTTCCGGATATGCAGTTCCTACATTTGTAATTGATGCTCCGGGCGGCGGCGGCAAAACTCCGGTAATGCCTCAGTATGTAATCTCTCAGACTCCGGAAAAGGTTATCCTGAGAAACTACGAAGGCGTTATCACAACTTACACAGAGCCTACAATGCTTCCTAAGCTGCAGTGCAGCTATGAGAACTGCAAGAATGTAGAAGATTATCACTATGAAGGTGTTGCAGGATTGGCACAGGGCGAAAGAATGTCCATGGAGCCGGCTCACCTGCTCAGACACGAAAGAAACAAGAAATAAGAATCAATCGGGTAAATGTATCTGTTAGAAGAACTGGCTGAAAACTACAAAAGGATCTCCATCGTAGGAATGGCGAAGAACGCAGGCAAGACCACGGCACTCAATTATCTGATTGAGGAAGCAATGGATGAAGGCCTGACGCTCGCCGTCACTTCCACAGGCAGAGACGGAGAAGGAACAGATGTAGTGACAGGTACAGAGAAACCCCGGGTATATCTGGATCAGGGCACTATCGTATCGGTGCCGAAACAGTTATATGAACTGGCGGATGCCGGACTCGAAATACTCAGGATGACGGAATACGGCACTTCTCTCGGGCAAATCATGCTCTGCAGAGTTGCTGACGCAGGATACGTCCAGGTAGCAGGGCCGGTAATCAACGCCCAGCACATTACCATGTGCGAAGAAATGCTTGCTCTTGGGGCTGATCTGGTGCTTATTGACGGTGCGATCGACAGGAAATCGATTGCGGCGCCGGACATCTCGGATGCGATCATCCTTTCCACCGGAGCGGTTTTGTCGAGAAAGCTGAGCAAGGTCGTAGAAGAAACAGCTTATACCGTTGAACTCTACAGCCTGCCGGTTCTCGAAGATGGTGAAGAGAGAAGAATAATAGAAGAGCAGGCGGATAGTGATCGTTTATTCACAGTCAAAAACGGCGAAGCCGTTACATTGAATATAGCTACGGGACTCGGTTCGGGAAAACTCCTTGATAATGCGATTGACGAAGAAGTCACACATGTTTTCGTGCCGGGTGCATTCACCCAAAGTGTTGTGACGAACATAGATCGTCGAAAACTGAAGAATGTCACCTTTGTTCTCAAGGATCCTACGAAGATATTTATTGATAGGACGGTCTGGGGCAAACTGAGAAAGTACGGCCTTCAGGTGAAAGTCCTTGAGAACATCAAGGTGGTTGCAATAACCGTCAACCCGACGAGTCCTGCAGGATATTCATTCGATCACGATGAGTTGACATCCGAAATGCAGAAAGCAGCTGGAGATATTCCTGTAATAGATGTAATGATGGGCTAGGTGAGATGAGCGAAGGAGCCAGAAGACTTGCAAACAAAAAAACAAGAAGCGAGACAGGACTGGATTATGTCGTAAGCGCTATTAACGTGCTTACTCCCTTTGGCGTCAGAATCTTAAAGGAACAGAAACCTTTTATGCCCGGGCAGGAGGAAGAACTCAGAGCAGAGTTTGACCGCGTACAGAGAATGGCTGAAA
Organism: Clostridiales bacterium; assembly: GCA_015058205.1. Lineage (GTDB taxonomy): Bacteria > Bacillota > Clostridia > Peptostreptococcales > Anaerovoracaceae > Lentihominibacter. The sequence continues at coordinate 6,053 of SVCS01000065.1, read as the reverse complement.
TTGCAGGTGCCAACAAGCGCGAGATAAGCGTACTTCAGGAAACGTTCATGATGATGAAGGACAATTCTTTCACCATTGAGAGAAGCGCAGGTGCAGCGCTGTCCGTCGTCGAGATCTTTGAAATCAAGAGTCTGCTGTTGCTTTTGGATAAAGTGAGAAAGCTTGCGGATCAGGTAGGTTTACCTGAGGAGTTCGTACCAGGGGACATCACGGATCTTCTGGACGTTCTCGATCCAGGAAAAGACAGACTCAATACCTTCTACATCTACGACTCATTCTCAGAGAAACTCGCACAGCTTCGCAGCGAGAAGAAGGAGCTTGAGAGACAGACGAGGAGAGAAAAGAAAAAGAGAAAAAATGAACTGAGGGCTGAAACAGGCCTGAACCTGACACCGAAATTCGATATTACAGTATCGAAGAGTGATGCGAAGCGTATAGAAATGATTAATGAGATTTCCGATTTGGTAAAATCGGAGGAAGATTATATGTCTGTTACCTATGTCCTCGCGCCAACGGAAGCAGAGAATCAGATTCAGAAGAAGATGGATGAGACCACTGCTGAAATCGAAGAAGAGGAACTCAAGGTAAGAGAGGAACTGTCACAAGAGATACACAAGTGGGCGGAAGTGCTCCTGACCGCATGTGAGCGGGTCGGACAATTGGACGTGACATTGGCAAAAGCATTGTTTGCGAAGAAACGCAACTGTGTCAGGCCGGAAATTGTGGAAGAACACGTTCTGGAGTTTGAGGATGGCAGGCACCTTCAGGTGGAAGAAATTATTGACAAGAAGGGCGGCGAATATTGCCCGGTCAGTATTTCTCTGAAACAGGGTGTCACCTGCATAACAGGAGCAAACATGGGCGGAAAAACTGTTTCTCTGAAACTGGTGGGCATGATCGCGATACTTGCCCAGTACGGATACTTCGTACCAGCGGCGAAGGCGCGTGTCGGCCTTTCAAACTTTATGCAGATTCTCATAGGTGACAGTCAGTCCATAGAAAGGGGCCTTTCGAGCTTCGGCAGTGAAATGGAGGAGCTCAAAGAAATTATGGACAACAGCCGGGACAGATCGCTTCTTCTCATCGATGAGATTGCGAGTGGAACAAATCCGGCAGAGGGGCTGGCATTGACAAAGAGCATTACGGATTACCTGAAGCAGCAGCCGTTCATCTCTCTGATAACAACTCACTTCGAGACAGTTACAGAGGACAAGGATGTTGTGAATATGCAGGTAACAGGCCTTGCGAATGCAGACTTTGACAGACTGGACAAGGAACTCCGCTACGCGAACCGGAGAGAGAGGATAAACATCATACAGAAGTATATGGATTACCGTCTCACCCGCGTGGACAACAACAGGGAGATTCCGAAGGACGCCCTGAACATTGCGAAAATGCTTGGCATAGACGCAAACATTATTGAAAAGGCAAAACAATACTTGAACTAAAGGAGAAAAAGGATGGAAAGTAAACTCAACCTGGACCCTAAAAAGGTCGATCATGCCAGAGCGAGCGCCAGAAAGATCGCAGAGAGCATGCAGGAATTCATCGACAGACACACTACAGTCAGCACAGAGAGAACAATTCTCAGACTGCTGGGCGTAGACGGCGTTGATGAAGTTGATACTCCACTGCCTAACGTAGTAGTTGATCAGATTCTTGATGCAGGCGGACTGCCTAGAGGAGTTGCTTACTGGATTGGTAACGCAATGATTCAGACAGGCAAAGAACCTCAGGAAATCGCTGAGGAAATGGCTGCAGGAAACCTTGATATCACCAAGCTCCCGCTGGCTCCTGCTAAGGAAGCAGAAGAGAAGATCATGCCAAGGGTAATGGAGGCTCTTAAGGTCATCAGAGCGCAGACAGAGAAGAGAAACAACTATCTGGCAACGATAGGTGAGGGCAGAAGACCTTACCTCTACGTAATCGTAGCAACAGGAAACATCTACGAAGACGTTGTACAGGCACAGGCTGCAGCACGTCAGGGAGCGGACATCATCGCAGTAATCAGAACGACTGCACAGTCACTTCTTGACTATGTACCATACGGACCGACAACAGAAGGATTCGGCGGTACTTATGCAACGCAGGAGAACTTCAGAATCATGAGAAAAGCTCTTGATGAAGTTGGTGAAGAAGTCGGAAGATACATCAGACTTTGTAACTACTCATCCGGAATGTGCATGCCTGAGATCGCTGCAATGGGCGCCATTGAGAGACTGGACGTTATGCTGAACGACGCTCTCTACGGAATCCTGTTCAGAGACATCAACATGCAGAGAACACTGGTTGACCAGTACTTCTCAAGAGTTATCATCGGATACTGCGATATCATATTCAACTCCGGTGAAGATAACTACCTCACAACGGACGATGCCTTTGAGAACGCTCACACAGTATTGGCTTCACAGCTGATCAACGAGCAGTTCGCTGTTCTGGCAAATGTTAAGGAAGAGCAGATGGGTCTTGGCCACGCATTCGAAATGGATCCTGACATCGAGAACGGATTCCTCTACGAACTGGCACAGGCAATCATGGCAAGAGAAATCTTCCCGAACGCACCTCTGAAGTACATGCCTCCTACGAAGTACATGACAGGAAATATCTTCAAGGGCAACGTACAGGATGCGCTGTTCAACATGATCGCAATCTGGTCAGGACAGTCACTGCAGCTCCTCGGAATGCTGACAGAGGCAATTCACACACCGCATATGCACGACAGATATCTCTCCATTGAAAATGCACAGTACATCTTCAACAACATGAGAGATTTAGGAAGCGATGTATATTACAAGGAAGGCGGAATCATCCAGTCAAGAGCACAGCTCGTACTCGACAAGGCTGACAAACTTCTGGAAGAAATCGTTGAAGAAGGACTCTTCTCAACAATCGAACAGGGCAAGTTCGGCGGCGTTAAGAGACCGAGAGACGGCGGCAAGGGCCTGGCAGGCGTTTGCGTTAAGGATGATGAATACTTCAATCCGTTCATTCCACTTATGTTAGGAGGTGTAGAATAATGGCAGAATGCAATACAGCAGTAGCTCAGATTGATCTGACGAAAGTAAAGCCATATGGCGACACGCTTAACGATGGTATGACGGAAGTCGCATTTACACTTCCTGTACCTTATGGTGATGAAGCCAATGAAGCAGCTAAGATCCTCGCAAAGAAAATGGGGCTTGACGAACCAAATGTTGTTTATTCCAAGGCGATGACCAAGGAATACACATTCTTCGTAGTATACGGCAAGTGCCAGCACACAGTTGACTACACGACAATCAAGGTAGCGAAGGTCGACGTAGACGTTATGGACAGGCTTGAGTGCGCTGAGTACATCAAGGAAAACATCAAGAGACCTGTCGTAATCGTAGGCGCGTCAACAGGTACAGACGCACATACAGTAGGTATTGATGCTATCATGAACATGAAGGGCTTCCACGGTCACTTCGGTCTTGAGAGATATGAAGGCATCGAAGCTTACAACTACGGATCACAGGTACCGAATGAAGATCTGATCGCCCATGCGAAGGAACTTCATGCGGATGCGATTCTGGTATCACAGACAGTAACACAGAAGGATATCCACATCCAGAATCTGACGAACATGGTTGAACTTCTGGAAGCAGAGGGAATGAGAGACAAGGTCATCCTCGTATGCGGCGGACCGAGAATCTCCCACGAACTGGCACAGGAGCTCGGCTACGATGCAGGATTCGGTCAGCACAAGTATGCTGAGGATGTTGCTTCCTTCGTTCTTACTGAGATTGTAAACCGCGGCATGGTATAAAGGCACAGCTGCGGCATGTTAAAAGAGTGATAGATTACAGCGCAGCGGTGTGCTATAATAAACCACTCAAGTTATTCAAATCAGTTATTACTAATAAGCGAGAAAGGCAGAAAAATGTTCAATAAAATCTTAACTGCTGATGAAGCAGTTGCAGGTGTACAGGACGGCATGACCATCATGGTCGGCGGATTCCTGGGAACAGGTTCCCCGGAAGTTCTGATGGACGCTCTTGTACGCAAAGGCGTAAAGCACCTTACTGTTATCGGCAATGACGGCGGTCTGGCAGAAGGCCAGCCGGCAGGCGACTTCGCAGGCAAGACTCCAAGAGGAATCGGCAAACTGTTAGAGCACCATATGGTTGACCACGTTATCATGTCACATGTTGGCGTTAACCCTCGTCTGAATGAACAGTTTGCTGACGGAAGCCTGAAGTACACTCTGGTTCCGCAGGGAACACTGGCAGAGAAAATCAGAGCAGCAGCTTACGGACTCGGCGGCGTCCTGACACCGGTAGGACTTGGTACTCCAATGGAGACAGACCTTGACGAACTGGGAAGAAAGAAGGAAGTCATGGAAATCGACGGTAAGAAGTACCTCTTCGAAAGACCGCTCCACGCTGACTACTCCTTCATCAGAGCAACCATGGCAGATAAGTTCGGTAACTATATGTGTTCAAAGGCAACCAGAAACTTCAACATCGTCATGGCAGGAGCATCTGATCACACCGTTATTGCAGCAGAAAAACTGGTCGAAGTTGGTTCCGTAGATCCTGACATCTGGCAGGTAGCCGGCGTACTGGTTGAATCAATCGTGGAAGGAGAACCAAAATGGCAGATTTAAAAGCAAGAATCGCGAAGAGATGTGCGAAACACTTTGAGGACGGCGATTTCATCAATCTCGGAATTGGTCTTCCTACAATGGTAGCTGACTATCTTCCTGAGGATGTTATCATCACTTGCCACTCCGAAAACGGTTTTGCAGGAATCGATGTCCTGGCAGATGACGAAACTCTCGACGTTAATATCATCAACTCAGGCGGACAGTATGTAACAGCTCTTCCAAGAGCGAAGTTCTTCGACACAGCTGAAAGCTTCGGTCTCGTAAGAGGCGGACATGTTAAGGCCACAGTTCTTGGCGCTATGGAAGTTGCCGAAAACGGAGACCTGGCGAACTGGATCGTTCCGGGCAAGAAGGTTGCCGGAATGGGCGGCGCAATGGACCTGTGCGTTGGATGTCCTGAAGTTATCATCACTATGCTTCACACACAGAAGGGCAACCACAAGATCAAGAAAGAGTGCACACTCCCTCTGACAGCAGAGAAGTGCGTAACAGACATCATCACTGAGATGGCTGTCATGAAGGTTACAGATGAAGGCATCGTTGTTACAGAACTGCATCCTGACTACACAAAGGAAGAAGTTCAGGAAGCAACAGGCGTAGAACTCATCTGGTCACCTGACCTGAAACCTTACGACGAAACGTGATCATCTAACATCGTGCTTTGCGGCACGGGCAAAAAACATAATGAATCACTAAAAAGGAGCTGACGCAGCATGCGCCGGCTCCTTTTTTCGTTGCGGAAAAACGGAAATGCATTGGTCTTAGGCGTTAGACAACAGCACAAAAATGCCGTATAGTATTAAGTGAAGGAGTAGCAAAGGAGTGTCAATGAAAAAGAAACGAAATGTCCCACTGATCATCATCGGCCTGACAATTCCTTTATCATGGGGGCTGTTTGCGGTACTGCAAGCGACAGCAGCGCTCGACGCTTTGGATCACTATCCCGAATGGGTTGGGTATTCAGTCGTCATCGCAATTTGGGGCTTGCCGATTTTTGCCTTCATAGTTTATGGGATTTACTGTATTGTTACAGCGAAGCCTAGTATCCCGAAAGTTAAGGAAAAAATGCCATGGGATAAGGGAGATCCGTTAGATGTGGATGAAGAATGGCGCTCCAAGATGAATCCCAAACAGAAGTAGAATCAAATATGAACAATAAAACTAACATCACTGACAACAGAAAAACATACAAAATCATCACCTTTGGCTGTCAGATGAACGAACATGATTCCGAGGTCATCTCTGGTATGCTCGCCCAGCGCGGTTACATGGAACTGCCGGAAACATCAGGCGGCGCAAAGGACAATCCGGATATCATGATCATCAACACTTGCAGCATCAGGGAGAATGCGGATAAACGTTTCTTCGGGACACTGGGACAGTTGAAGAAGATCAAAGCGAAAAATCCGGATTTCACAGTTTGCGT
>SVCS01000064.1 GCA_015058205.1 Clostridiales bacterium | reverse complement strand
AGCCAAAATCGCGGCTGAAGCGGTAGGCATCCGTTTTGTTCCCGGAATCGAGATCGCAGTGGTCACAGAAGAAGGGACAGGTCTTCATATGCTCGGTTACTACATCGACGAGGAGAACGAAGAGCTGAAGGAGTTTCTCAGAGCCATGGTTGAACGGCGCAAAGAACGAAATGAGCAGCTTTTTAGGGCCTTGAGTGAAATGGGTTATGAGCTGACGAAGGATGATATTGAGTATGGCAAGAATGAGTTCATCGGCAAACCGATCATTGCCCGTGCAATGGTGCGCAAAGGCTACATCAATGATCCACGGCAGGCTTTTGGAAAAGACATTCTGGGAAGCAAGAAGTGCCGTGCTATCAGGAAGGTAAAGCCCCTTGCCAGTGAGGCAATGGATGTGATCAAGCAAGCAGGCGGTACGCCGGTACTCGCCCATCCGATACAGACCCGCGGCATAGGCCGTCCGGGAAGCGAAGAGTTCTTTCAGAATATGGATATGATTATTGGAAGACTCAAGAAGCAGGGACTCAAAGGACTTGAGTGCTTCCATCCGGATCAGAATTTCGAACAGTCTATGCGATTCGTTGAAATGGCGGAGAAGTATCACCTTCATATTACCAGAGGATCGGATTTCCACGGAAAAGATCTGGCGGAAGCAGACAAGACAGCAAACGAGAGATAATGCGTAAAAGATAGAAGCTACAGATATTTGGTTCAGGAGGACAGAATGAGAATTTATAACACACTGACAAGAAGAAAAGAAGAGTTCGTACCGCAGGAAGAAGGCAAGGTCAAGATGTATGTCTGCGGTCCTACTGTATACAATTACTTCCACATCGGAAATGCCAGACCATTTGTCGTATTCGATACGATGAGAAAGTATCTGGAGTACAGAGGATATAAGGTTAAGTTCGTACAGAACTTTACAGATGTGGACGATAAGATTATCAACCGCGCGAAAGAGGAAGGCGTAAGCGCCGGAGAAATTTCCGAGAAGTACATTGAAGAGTACTATAAGGATGCGGCTGCACTGAACGTGAGAAAGGCGACCGTTCATCCGAAGGTCACAGAAACCATGGATGACATTATCAAATTCGTGCAGGATCTCATCGACAAAGGCTATGCCTATGAGGTGGATGGAGATGTTTACTACAGAACGAGAATGTTCGAAGGCTACGGTAAACTGTCAGGCAAGAATGTAGATGAACTGCGCCTCGGCGCCAGCGAGAGAACCAGCTCCGCAGATGACGAAAAGAAAGAAGACCCGCTGGACTTCGCTCTCTGGAAAGCGCGCAAGGAAGACTCCGAAATCGCCTGGGAATCTCCTTGGGGAATGGGCAGACCTGGCTGGCATATCGAATGCTCTGCCATGTCCAAGAAGTATCTGGGAGACACCCTGGACATTCACGCAGGCGGTGAAGATCTCCAGTTCCCGCACCACGAAAATGAAATCGCCCAGTCAGAAGCGCACAACGGTAAACAGTTTGCAAACTACTGGATGCACAATGGATACATCAACATTGACGGCGTGAAGATGAGCAAGTCTCTCGGCAACTTCAAAACAGTGCGCGACCTGCTCTCACAGTACGACGGAGAGGTTCTTCGTTTTCTGATTCTGAGCGGACAGTACAGAGGACCGATTGATTTCAATCCTGAAATCCTGCAGCAGTCCCAGAATGGTTTGAAGAGAATGCGCAATGCCAAGTCAAACCTGAAGCATCTGATGGCAAATGGCGTGGACGGCGATATGACAGCAGCAGAAGCAGAAGCAGTTGAGGGGTTCGACAAGTACAGACAAAAATTCATTGAGGCGATGGATGATGACCTCAACACAGCTGACGCGATTTCAGCAGTCTTTGAACTCGTTACAGCAATCAATACTGCGGCAGGTCCAAACGCCACGAAAGCTTTTGCAAAGGCAGCAATGGATGTGCTCATGGAACTGGCTTCCGTGCTCGGCCTTCTCCAGCAGGAAGTGGAAGAGAAAGTGGAAATCGAACCTGAGATCCAGGCGTTGATCGACGAACGCCAGGAAGCGCGTAAGGCGAAGGATTACGCCCGCGCAGATGAAATCAGAGACCAACTGGCAGCACAGGGTATCACATTGAAGGATACTCCGCAGGGAGTGCAGGTTATTAGAAAGTAACAGGTCATTCGCACATGGATTTATCAGAAGTAAAACAGCTGAATACAGATGTGCTCGCCTATGTGGGCGACGCGGTGTATGAGCTTTTTGTCCGTGAACTGGTTCTGGAGAGCGGCAGACACAAAGCCTCCGGCCTGCACAGGACCGTAACAGGATATGTAAACGCCCATGCACAGGCAGCAGCGATTCGGGGCATGTTTGATAAGCTCTCGGAAGATGAGAAGAGCCTTGTGAAGCGGGCGCGGAATCACAAATTCAGATCCAAAGCGAAGAATGCAGATCCGCTGACCTACAAATGGGCAACTGGATTTGAAGCATTTATCGGGTATCTGTACCTGGCAGGGGAAGAAGACAGACTGACCTGGGCCATGTATAAAGCGGTGGAGATTACAGATGGCGAACAAGTATAAGAAAAAAAGAGAAGTGAGAAACAAGTCAAAAGACTGGCTCACAGATTACTACCAGACCGGACGGGAATGGGAAAAAGATAACCGCAGACGCCGCGAAGAAGCTGGTGAAAAAGAGGAAAAGGGACTTCGCAATCTCAACTCTTTTGAGCTGGGCTGCATCGTTATCATCGTTCTGGCGCTGATTGGTATGTTCATAAAGTATTTCCTGCTGGGCCATGGGTTCTGGACAACAGGAATTTAAGAGGTTTTATATGAGTAAAGCAGATGTTTTATTTGTAAATATGTGCCGGGATATTCTGGACAACGGATTCTCAACGGAAGGACAGACTGTCCGTGCCAGATGGGAAGACGGGACTCCTGCACATACGATCAAACAGTTCGGCGTAGTGAACAGATACGATTTGCGGGAAGAGTTTCCGGCACTTACGCTGCGGCCGACATATATTAAAAGTGCTGTGGATGAAATGCTGTGGATCTGGCAAAAGAAATCCAACAGAACGGCAGATCTTAAGAGCGGAATCTGGGATGAATGGGCCAATGACGAGGGAACGATCGGCAAGGCCTATGGATACCAGATGGCTCAGAAATACAACTTCGCGCAGGGTGAGATGGATCAGGTGGACAATGTGCTCTGGCAGCTGAAGAACACACCGTATTCCAGGCGTATCATGACCAACATGTACAACTTCGCTGATCTTCGTGAGATGGGATTGGAACCGTGCGCGTACAGCATGACGTTTAACGTAACGCGTGAAGAAGGCGGCGGCGCGGAAGGCAAAGGCGGCAGCGGCCGCTTCGTTCTGAACGGGATTCTGAACCAGAGATCCCAGGACATCCTGGCGGCGAACAACTGGAATGTCGTGCAGTACGCAGTTCTGATTTATATGCTGGCGCAGGTCAATGATATGCTGCCGGGTGAACTGGTGCACGTCATCTCTGATGCACATATCTACGACAGACATGTTGACATCATCCGTGAGATGATCAAGCGCCCGCAGTATCCGGCGCCGAAGTTCAGCCTGAATCCGGAAATCAAAGATTTCTACGATTTCACCACTGACGATATTATCATCAAGGACTACAAGAAGAATCCGCAGATTAAGAATATTCCGATCGCAGTATAGAAAACCCGCAGATTGCGGTACAAGGAGATAACAGTGAACGCGATTGTAGCAACAGACAGAAACTGGGGTATCGGCAAGAACAACGACCTTCTGGTCCATCTGCCGGGCGACCTCAAATACTATAAGAAAAAGACATTGGGCAAGTGTGTCATCTTCGGACAGAGAACATTGGAATCTCTTCCGGGGTCGAAGCCTTTGCCGAAGAGAAACCATATTGTGCTCAGCGATGATCCGAATTACAGCGTGGAGCCAAGAGAAGGTTTTGCCTGTGACATCTGCCACACAAAGGAAGAAGTTCTTGCGCTGGCAGCAGAGTATGAAGCGGCCGCAGCAAACAGAGGGGAAGATCCTTCGGATGCAGTTTTTATCTGCGGCGGCGCATCCATTTACGAACTGTTCTTTGAAGACTGCGACGCATTTTACGTGACGAGAATCGACGAATCATTTGACGCCGACAGGTTCTTCCCGAATCTGGAGAAGAAGGGCTTCGTTGTCACCTGGGAATCAGAAGTACAGACGGACGAAGCAACAGGAATCAATTATACGTTCAGAAAATATGAGCGCGGTGTGTGAGGAATAGACGGAGATAGATATGTCCGAAATTATAGCGGGAAGAAACGCAGTGCTGGAAGCTCTCAAATCCGGCCGCGAAATCGAGAAAATCAATATTCAGAAACTAGAAGCCGGAGCCCATCAATCGGGCTCCGTTAAACAGATTATCGCAAAGGCAAAAGAAGCGAAGATTCCTGTGTACCACAGCGACAAAGCTTTCATGGATAAGCTGCTGGACGGTGCAAAGGTCAACTGCCAGGGTGTCATTGCGACAGCCTCAGATTACTCCTATTGCGATGTGGATGACATTCTTGAGCTTGCTGCGCAGCGGGACGAGAAACCATTCATCATCATATTGGATGGACTGGAAGATCCGCACAATCTTGGTGCGGTCATCCGAACGGCGGAATGTGCAGGAGCGCACGGAATTATCATTCCGAAGCGCCGCAGTGTTTCTGTCAACGAAACAGTGCTTAAGACAAGCGCGGGTGCAGCGGAACATATGCTCTGCGCCAGAGTGACCAACATCGGAAGGACGATCGATGAGCTGAAGAATCAGGGCGTCTGGATCTACGCCTGCGACATGGGCGACACGCTTCTATACGATCAGGATATGACAGGACCGTGCGCCATCGTTATCGGCAGCGAAGGATTCGGCATCAGCCGCCTGGTCCGTGAGAAATGCGATTTTGTCATCAGTATTCCGATGAAGGGAGAAGTGAACTCCCTCAATGCATCCAATGCGGCAGCCATCGCAATGTACGAAGTGGTCAAACAGAGGTTATAGCAGGAGCGAACGATAACCAAAATGCTGAAGAAGGAACTCATCAACTCAATTGAAAACCCGGAGATACAGCTTGCGGCGGAAGCCCAGGCTGGGGACGCGCTTGCTGAGGAGACACTGATCAGGAATTACTCTGGCATCGTCTACAAGAAGGCAAGAGCTTATTTCATGGCGGGTGCGGATGCGGAAGATGTTGTCCAGGAAGGAATGATTGGACTTCTCAAAGCCGTGCGCAGTTATGATGCGGATAAGAACGCCAGCTTCGGAACATTCGCAGAGAGATGCGTTACCAATCAGATCATCAGCGCCATCCGTTCTGCCGACCGTATCAAGCATAAACCCCTGAACACTTCAGTATCTTTAAATAAACCCGTCAGTGCCGATGCAGCTTCAGGTGCTGCGGATCAGACAGAGATTACACTTGGTGATACCTTGAGCACTAATCCGGCAGACAGCCCTGACGAGATGCTTGTCATCAAAGATGTTGCCTACTATATTCTCAACAACGGCGACAATGTATTCAGCGACCTTGAGATGAAGGTGCTCAGCGAGTACATCAAGGGATTCACATCCAGTCAGATTGCAGAGCGTTTGGGCAAGACCAGCAAGTCTGTAGATAATGCGCTTCAGCGCACCAGAAAAAAAGTCAACGCCTATCTGTGGAAGTAGCCTGCGGCTGCTTCTTTTCATTTATCTTTAAATTCCTTAAGCTACCCATATTTGACGCATCCCCGTGATAAAATCATATTCGGGAAAGAATCATCTCGAATCAACAAGGGGTAGAGTATTATGAAATGTATCCACTGCGGCAGAGAAATTGAAAATGCTCTGAATTACTGCGGCTACTGCGGTACCAAGGCGGTACACGTACCGCCTATCTTTACGATGGCTAAAATCGGAACGAACGCCGCCACCGAGGCGATTCGTTCCTACTCAGAGTGGGGATTCTACAACAGTCCTGATGCAGAACTGGATCCGGAGACTGGCAAAAAACCGGAGTATGATTTCAATGCGCTTGATGAGCTTCCTAGTGATGATCCTATCAAATGGGCGCGTGAGTTCGTGGAGGCGGACCAGATTGAGGCAGAGCAGCTTCATCAGGAAGACGCAGAATGGGATGATGAAGAGGAAGAAGACGATGAAGAAGAGGATGCAAAGGCAACAGACAGGGCACCGAAAAAGAAAGTGCCGTCAGCTGTGATCGTTATTCTCCTGGTGCTTCTCGGTGCTGCGATTGCAGTTGCAGCATACTTCCTTTTCGGAGGAGATAAGACCTACGAAGTGGATTTGAATTCCATCATGAATGAACCTAAAGTCATAGGCTATGATGGATACGGCGAGATGGCGCTCATGCCGCAGATTGACAACGCCAAGGAAGACGCATGGCTGGACACCGTTGAATTCGATGTCGACAAAGAAGCCTTCGCCAAAGTCCTCGATACCGTCAAATACACGCCGGACAAAACGGAAGATCTCTCCAATGGAGATGTTGTAAATATTACGATAGAGTACGATAAGAATCTGGCAGCTGAGGCGGAGCTGAAGATAATAGCGAAACCTGCAACCTATGAAGTCAAGGGTTTGGAAATCGGAAAGGATCTGGCATATGATCCGAACGCTTACCACGCGTATTACGACGACTTCATCCTGCCGCAGAGCGACAGAGAGGAGTTGAGCAGAGCAGACGTCGTTTACAGTACGAATGGAAATCCTGACACCGTTCAGCAGGCAATCAACGAAATCTATGCCCGTCATGGATGGATCTTCGGCAGCGAATACTACGATAAGCTCTTCAGAGGGTTCAAATGGTACACCCCGATGTATGAGCCGGAGAAATTTGATAATGCATGGCTCAATGAATATGAGAAAGCCAATCTGGATCTGCTGACAGGATACAGGAACGAACTCAAGGCTGCAGAGAAGAAGGCAGCTGAAGAGGCGGCAAAAAAAGCTGCAGAAGAAAAAGCTGCAAAGGAAGCTGCTGAAAAGGCAGCGCAAAGCAGCAAACCGGCGAAGCCTTCAGATGACGATTAGGAAGATGAACAGAAAAGAAAAAGATGTGGCAAATGCCGCCACATCTTTTTTAATCCGCCGGATCCCTGTGAAGAATGTCGGAGTCTTTGTATGCTACGGAGGTAGGGATATCCTGGATGAGCGTTCCCCCGCAGACCACGTTCAGGAGCTGCGCGCCTCTGCAGGTGCAGAGCACAGGCATGTCTTCTTCGATGGCTTCCTGCAGCATTGCCATGTCAGACACATCACGGTCTTTGTTTACATCCTCCAGATTCGGATCCGGTTCCTGACCGTAGTAGGATGGGTCGATATCTTCACCGCCAGTCATAATAAGCACATCACACTTGGCGAGTTCTGCCTTTGCATTTGTGTAATAAATTTTATCATGCATGCTGTGGCGAGGCAATTGAGTGGTATAATTTCATCATGACAGAACAGATGCAGAGCTGCTGCAACCCAGCCATAGAACAGCCACAGGCTAGCGAAGGAGAAGACGGCATGATAAAAAACATTGTGTTAGATATAGGGCATGTGCTCATTGGTTTTGAGTGGATGGATCATATCCGCGCGAGGTTTGACGAGGAGACAGCCCGAATCGTAACGGATGCGATTTGGAAGAAGGACTACTGGTCGGAACTGGATCGGGCAGTATTGAGCGACGAAGAGATTCTGGAGCTGTTTTACAGTGAGGCGCCGGACCACCGGCAGGAGATCAAAGAAGCCTTTGACAATGTCGGCGAGTGTCTGCTCCGGTGCGACTACGCAATTCCATGGATCGACGAACTGAAGAGCAAAGGCTTCAATGTCTATTATCTATCCAATTACTCTGAGCACCTGATGCGCGTCAATCCATCCGTGCTGGACTTCCTGCCGCACATGGACGGAGGCGTGTTTTCGTGCTATGTGAAGAAGATCAAGCCGGACCCGGAAATCTATCAGTGTCTGCTTGAGAAGTACGGGCTTAGCGCTGAAGAGTGTCTGTTTTTCGATGATCGGGAAGAAAACGTTGCCGCTGCACAGGGGCTGGGCATACAAGCCGTGCAGTTTGAAAGTTATGAACAGGCAAAGGCAGTAACGGACGGCCTGAAGTAACGAAAAGCTGTTTTCTATCAGTTCAGAATTGCGGTATAATATTAGTATAAAAATAGCAGTAAAATAACAGCAGGATTATAAACCATCGCATGAAAGGGAATATACTATAATACAGGAGGAACAATAGATGTTTTTTTTGAAAGAAAGAAAAGACATCAATGCAGGACTTTCGAAGTTCAGAGCGACACCGAACGCAGTCCTGGTTGATGTACGCAACCCAAGCGAATGTAAACAGGGTGTTATTCCGGGAAGTATCAATATTCCGCTGAACAAACTCAGCTTGGCCAAGAAATTGATACCGGATCCGGCGACGCCTATATTCACCTACTGCGTTAACGGCGGAAGGGCGGACAAGGCAGCCAAGAGGCTGAAGCGGATAGGCTTTGTGAATTGTGAAAGCCTCGGCGGAGTGACCGGATACAAAGGGGAGATAGAGAAATAATAGAGGAACAATAGAGAAACAATTAAATCCCGCGCAATGCGGGATTTTTCTTGTAATAGCTGTCGAATTGGGTTATACTTTCGATGTATGGGCGCGCTGACGTAGCTCAGTCGGTAGAGCACCTCATTGGTAATGAGGAGGTTCGGCGGTTCAAGTCCGCTCGTCAGCTCCAATAGTTACTGTCACGGGGACGCCCGGGGCAGAAGAAATGTATAATAACGTTATTTTACAGGAGGAAAAAACCAATGGCAAAAGCAAAATTCGAAAGAACTAAGCCACACATCAACATCGGAACGATCGGTCAC
>SVCS01000063.1 GCA_015058205.1 Clostridiales bacterium | reverse complement strand
ACAGACATAAATATATGGCTGTTTAAGAATGTGATAGACATATTGAAGGAGGGGTTATGAATAATAAGAATAAATCTTTGTTTGTTGGAGTAGAAACTGTGAGAGCGGATCTTGGAGTATCGAGATCCAAGGCATACGAAGTAATCAGGGAACTGAATGCTTCCATGAAAGAAGCGTATCCGAAGGCAATTGTGGTGCCCGGAAAGGTTAACCGGATCTGGTATGAGGAAGCCTGTCTGGGAGCGGGGGCACATTGATGGAGTGCAGGGAATGAAAACGGAATGAAAGGAGCAATAGATATGGCAGAGAGACGAATGTTCTCCCGATCCGTTGTGGAGAGCGCCAGGTTTTTAAAGATGCCGGTATCGTCTCAGAATCTGTATTTTCACCTGGTCATGAACGCTGATGATGACGGGATCGTTGAAGCATATTCTGTAATCAACCTGATCAGAGCAAATGAGGACGACTTGAGGGTCCTGCATGCCAGAGGGTTTGTCCGGATCCTGAATGAAGATCTGGTGACCTATGTCATGGACTGGCGGGAGCAGAACAAAATCAGGCCTGATCGAAAGAAGGATAGTATTCATAAAGAGCTTCTTCAGCAGACACTTCCGGAAGTAAAGCTTCTCGAAAAAAAAGAGAGGTCAGACCTGGTTAAGAAATCTGGACCGTCCGTGGACGGCACTATGTCCGCACAGTGTAGTAGAGGTAAGGAAAGTGCAGGTAAGGAGAGTAGAGGAGAGGTGAGTAGAGTTCCTGTCACACCAGAAGCACAAACCCCCATATTCCGCCTTGGCAATGAATTTCTTACCGAAGATGAGTATCGGGAACTTGTTCATACGTTTTCAAAGCCTGTTGTAGATGGAGTCATCGGAAGAATACTCAGAAAGCCATATCATGGGTGCCTGAATTACAAGACCATCTATGCATGGTGCACAGAACATAGATATAAGACAAGTATTCCTGCCATGGAGCACAAAGAATCCGGATACTCTGAGCAACTCAGGAAACTGGCCAGGGAAAGGGAAGGAGGTATGTATGGATGAGAGGAAAGAGATGTGTCCGATCTGCAGAAATCTTGGATATGTCTATTTCGAAGACGAAAACGGACGCACTTATTCGAAGCCCTGCAAATGTACCACTGTAAAAGAAGCGAGAAAACGTCTTGAGAGAAGCGGACTGGCAAAGCTGTTCAAATCAAAGACATTTGATTCTTTCATGACCTGCGGCAACCCTCTGCTTGAGGACGCAAAGAGGACTGCAATGCAGTATACAGAATCATTTGCAGAGAGGACCGACTCAGATTCCAATTCCCTCTTGCTTTGCGGACAAGTCGGTGCAGGGAAAACACATCTGGGAACAGCCTGCAGTGTCCGGCTGATCGATCAGGGGATTCCCGTGATTTATATGGGCTACCGAGAGGAGATGACAGCTTTGAAAGCAAAGGTGACAGATGAAAAGGCATACAGGGATGAAATGAACCGATATAAAAAAGCTGCAGTTTTGTTTATCGATGATTTCCTGAAAGGAAAGATCACGGAAGCAGATATAAACATTGTTTACGAAATCGTGAATTACAGATACAACAATCACCTGCCGCTGATCATCAGCACGGAGAAAACTTTGGATGAACTGATCAGTTTCGATGAGGCTGTCGGAAGCAGACTGATAGAGATGTGCCGGGGACATATTATCGTTTTTGAAGGCAGAAAATTGAATTATCGATTGTATCGAGGGGGTGTAGCTTAATGGCTGTTTACAGGGACAAATGGAACGGTTACACAGGCAATAGCTGGCGTGTTGCCTGCTATTACACAAACTGGAAGGGAGAACGTGTCAAGCACGAGAAACGCGGGTTCTCAACCAAGAAGGAGGCGTTGGCTTATGAAAGGGAATTCCTGGCAAAAATGAGGAAGGATATCAAGATGGGGTTTTCCTCTTTCATTGATTGCTATCTGAACGATGTCCGGCCGCAGTTGAAAGAGACTACGATGGCAAATAAGGAAAACATTATCAACACCCATATCAGACCTTATTTTGAGCAGAAAAGTCTTTCAGGGATCACTGCGATAGATATTCTGCAGTGGCAGAACGAATTATTGTCAAGCCGGGATGAAGATGGAAAAGGATATGCCCCCACCTTCCTAAGGACGATCCAGAATCAGTTGAATGCGATTTTCAACCATGCCGTCAAGTACTATGACCTGCCGAAGAGTCCGTGCGATGCGACAAAGAAAATGGGGACAAGCAAAAATGCGGAGATGCTTTTCTGGACAAAGCAGGAATACCAGAAGTTTTCAAATGAAATGAAGGAAAAGCCGATTTCCTATTATGCTTTCCAGGTGCTGTATTGGACCGGCATCCGCGTCGGGGAACTGCTGGCGCTTACAAAAGAGGATTTTGATCTGGAAAACCGTAAGCTGCGGATCAATAAGAATTATCAGGTGATCAAGGGTGTGGAAAAGATTCTCACCCCCAAGTCCATGAAGAGCATCCGCGTGATCGACATTCCAAAGTCGCTGTGTGATGAAATGGAGGAGTATTTTGATTCTCTTTATAAAGTCGACGATAAAAGCCGGATCTTTGTTGTTACAAAGAGTTATCTGCACCATGAGATGAACCGTGGGGCAAAGGCTGCGGGTGTAAAGCGGATCCGGATCCATGATCTCAGGCACTCAAACTGTGCTCTTCTGATTGACCTTGGCTATTCACCGGTCCAGATTGCAGAGAGACTCGGGCATGAGAGCAGCACAATCACAGAGCGATACGCACATCTGTATCCGTCTGTGCAGCAGGAGATGGCAGAAAAACTTGACCAGGCTTTTAAGGAAACCGGGGAGGAGATCGATGAAGATTGATGGAGGCGAAGACAGGATCTACCGCAGATCTACGCAGTCGAAAGGGACAAAGCCAAAAAGAAAAAATGAGAAAAACAGATTGAGAAATACGATTATGAATTTTCGTGTTTCACCGAAGGAAAAGGAATTGATTGAGGCTCGAATATCAGCGACCGGAATGGAAAAAGCAGATTTTTTTATCCAGAGCTGTCTGTACCAGACAATTCTTGTGAGAGGAAATATCCGGTCCTTTACCGAGATCAGGAACAGGATTGAGGAGTTGGCAAAAACGATTCATCGCAATCCCAGGTTGGAGGAGATGGATCCGGCTCAGGCAGAGACACTGAAAACAATTCTTGAAATCATTGACAGAAGATTTGAAAAGGAGGAAACAAGTGGCGGCAAAATCGTATGAAGAGAGAATTGCAGACCTTCAGAAAAAGCAGAGTCAGCTCAAAGCGCGGGAGAATGCGCTGAAGAAAAAACAGGCTGCAGATGAAGCGAAAAAGCGCAGTCACAGATTGATTGAACTTGGAGCAATCATTGAATCTGTTTTGGGAAGATCTACGACAGAGGATGATAAACCGAAACTGTTAAATTTTTTGAAAAAACAGGAAACAAATGGACACTATTTTACTCGCGCCATGAATGCGGAAGCAGTCTCGAATCCAAATCCGGAGCGGTGGGAGCAGTGATTTCGCAGTTCCCTTAATACATTAAGGGCGCACTTATATGTGGGCGGAGACCCACATGTATAAGTTTGGGGCAGCACACTGCCCCAACCGGTCAAGCCGGGCGCGTTCCGTCGGCGGGCATTCCATGCAGGCCCCTTACGCCGGGGAGGCGGTCCTGCGCGGACGGCGACAGGTTTCATCTGCATGAAGTGCTGCGGACGGTACAGCCAGGTTTCCCCAGAAAAGTGACCACCTATGCTGCCCTGCGGGGCACCGGCAAGTCAGACGTTTGAGGAAAAACTTGCTGTAGGGAAGGAAGTATGGAATGTCAATTTATCATTGCTCTATAAAGATCATCAGCCGCACCGGCGGAAGATCAGCTGTAGCTTCGGCCGCTTACCGGGCAGGCGAGAAATTATACAATGAAGAGACCGGTCTGACTCATGATTTCACCAGGAAGGGCGGAGTTATTATGAATGAAATTCTGCTCCCTCAAAATGCTCCTGTCAGATATAAAAGCAGGGAGACCTTATGGAATGAAGTTCAGACAATTGAGAAGCGGTCGGATGCGCAGTTAGCAAGAGAAGTGGAAGTGGCATTTCCCACAGAGCTGGATCGAAATCAGCAGATTGAGTGTGTGCGTGATTATATTCAGGAAAACTTCGTAGGTAGAGGGATGATAGCGGATTGGGCACTTCATGATAAAAACGACGGAAATCCCCATGCGCACATTCTTTTGACAATGCGTGGGTTTGATGAGCATGAACAGTGGCTGAAAAAGCAGAAAACTGTTTTCGCAAATACACGGGATGCTCAGGGAAGACCAATCTATGATCCCGGCCTTCCTGTATATGATCCGAAAGATAAGGAGAATACTTTTCAGTACCGGATTCCGGCGCTCGACCAGGACGGCAGACAGAAAACACGTGTCCGGAAAGGAAAAGGAACAGAGTATCTTTGGGAAAAGATTTCTATTCCGGCCAATGACTGGAATGAACACTCCATGGCGGAAATATGGCGGGCTTCCTGGGCAGAACACTGCAACAGATATCTTGCAGAAGAGAATCGCATTGATCATCGAAGCTATAAACGACAGGGCCTTGAGATAGAGCCGACGATTCATGAAGGAGTTGTTGCCAGGCAGATGGAAAAGGAGGGGAAATCCTCAGACCGATGCCGGATTAACAGGCAGATTGATGAACGCAATTCTATCCGCCGACAGATGAAAGATTTGGCGATGGAGCTGACCCGATTGATCACAGAAAAGGCAAAGGAGATCTATGGACGATTTAAAGAACTTGGAAGACGTGCTCGAGATGCTGAGGGTGCAGGAACAGATGCAGGAGATCCTGGAGAAACAGCAGGACGAAATCGAGGAATTGCGAATGGAAAACCGGAGCTTGAAAGAACAGCTGGACGAATCTATGAACTCCAACGAGCAGTTGCTGAAGCAGGGGAAGAGATTGAACGAACAGATCGGGAAATTGAAGGAACAGATCAGCGAATTAAAGAATTAAAGCAGCTTATTGCTGAAAGAGAGGCGGAACGTGATGAAAGGCTTGAACGACTCAAAAACCGACGAGCTTCTTACCTTGTTGGAGGAGCAGCAGGAAGAAAACGAGACGCTTCAGGCTCAAATCCTGGAAGCCCGGCAGACGGTATCGCTGCTCTCCTCGCAGAACTCGATCTTAAGGAACGAGCTTCGGAAGAAAAGCGAAACCATCGTGTCACTGAACGGACAGATCGGGAAACTGAGCGAGAGCGATCTCGTGCTGAAGCGGAACGAAATACTCAAGAGGCAGATCATAGAATCCAGGGAAAGCGTACAGAGCGTAAGACGAGAAGCAGAAATCGCGGTTTCGACCGCTGAAAAGAAAGCAGAGTCTGCGATACGGGAGGCGAGGAGAGAATACACACAGCGGAAGGAAACTCTGAAAAGCCTGGAAGTTGAACTGGGCGAACGGGAAACTGCTGTTTCAGGCAGAGAGAAAATGTTGGAGAAAGAAGTGGAACGGCGCTCAAAGCAGATCATAAGGGATAAGCTGCAAACCTTCGAGACGCATTATCGCAGGATGAGGAGAGGTTATTCCGCATTTGTGTTCTTTACGCTGTCCTTTGCGACAGTCATGACAATGATTACAGCTTACAGAACCGAAGTCTTCATGCAGGATTTAGAGGAGTTTTTCCATATGAACGGACAGGTGATCGAGTGGATATGGGTTCGAATCGGCAATATTGCCTCAAGTGTATCTAGCCTGGGGCAGATCATTCCTCAGGATGAACTCGCCCGGGTTATTCAGGGAATCCTGTGGGTGATTATTGTGTTCCTGCTTATAGGGATAATAGACATACCTCTGCTCTTATGCCTTGGAACAATAATCAAATACGTCCAAAAGGGGCAGGCTGATGAAATATCTGTTTTCGTTGTGTTGGTGGAACTGGCTTTCACGTTTTCTTTTGCAGATGAAATCAAGGATCTGTGTAAAATGAACCTATTGCTAATTGTATTCCTGGTGTTCGTAGTATATAAGGTGATTCGTATCTCGATGGTGAAAAAGATGTCGAATGAGGATATAATCAGATAGGTAGAACAGGACAGACTTGATTACCGTTAAAATCAATTTGACGAACAATTATCTGGATGGTAATATAAAAGCAGAAAAAGTGCTGCCGATAGACGGCCAGCCCGAATTATAAGTTAGTCACAGAATGACCGCCTCACTTTTGCAGAGCTTGGGCGGTCATTTCTGTGTCTTCGATTCAGAATTACTTCTTCCTCTATCTTTGCCGATGGCAAAAGACTAAAGTCTTTACGAGGCTGAACGCACCCAGCACAAGGCTGAGGATACCTACCAGTCCTTCAAGTGTCAACATAGCTCAGCCCTCCTTTCTAAGGATTCCTTTCCTCGGTTTTCCATTTTTCACGGTTTCCCGTTCGATTTGGTCTTCCGGATCCGGTTATCTGATCGGAGGGTCACAGGTCTTCGTTCCACTACGGTCGGCGCTGAACGGACGTCCCCTGGACGTCCAGCGCCCCTCCGTATTACCTTTTCAGGCCTTCGTGAGGGCTGATAACCGCCTACCGTATATGGCAGCACGTAAACTATTATAGCAGAAAAGAGCACCTTGTAGAAGATGAATTGTTTCGTCAAAATGTGATTAGCCAATTCGACACGGAAGTGTCTGTATGTCAGATATAACGGTCGCATAACCGATGTATAGGAGATGAGAATTGCATTGGGCTTTAGATAAAATATAGAGATTTTGCAGTCAGGCAATCCCTGTTTTTTATGAGATATAAAAGCAGGGATAGAGATAAAGCCATTATCCAAGTAACACCAGTTGACTATATCGAGTATCGATGTTATATTGTGAATATAGTAATATCGACACACGATATGTAGGAGGCTGATCGTGAAAAGAAAATGGGTTCCTGTATCCTTTAACTATCTTCAGTGTGACGAAATGGCGGACTGGCTGGGAAAGATGGCAGGAAGAGGATGGAACTTCCGCCGGTTTTGTTTTGGATTTTTATTTGATGCTTGTGAGCCGGAGGAGCAGGTGTATGATGTGCAGGTCTTTTTAAAGAACACGGAAAACGATCTGGCACCGACGGAAGATACGCTTGATTTTGCCTCTTATTGTGAGGCTGCAGGCTGGGAACTTGTCGATTCCCGAGGGCGGTTTGTAGTGTTTCGGAGGATCCGGGAGGACGCCGTTCCGATTCTGACACCGCAGGAGCGTCTGGAAACATCATTTGGCGCTCAGAAGATCTCAGCTGTAACAGGTTTCATTGTTTCCTTGCTGATCCTTCTGATCTCTTGGGGCTATATACTGCTGCTTGACTTTCGCCTCTCCCATTCTGCAGTGAATGTCTTCAATCCCATCTTTTTAGCTGTTGGAGTAATGTACTTTTTACTCCTTTTGGAGCAGGCTTTTTATCTCTTGTATACATATATCTGGCATAAGCGTAAAAAACAGGAGATTGGGCAGACAGGTCAGCTGAACTGCAGGATTGGACGTATGGGAAAAATCTTGCATAGGATTCTTCTTTGTGCCTGGACAGCTCTGGTTATCTGGCTCGCGGTTTTCCTTATTTCGAACCTGGTGCAGAGACATCCATCAGGATGGCAGAGCATACACTTTGGCATTGCCTGGCTTCCCCTGTTTGCTATATATGGCGTGAAATTCTATAATCAGCTTGGGCGTCCAACTCGCGAAACGAGACAGCGCCGGATCATTCTGGCAGGTCTGTTCTGCCTTTTTGCAGTGTGGTTTTTTTCCATGATTCAAAGTGTCTATGGGAAAGAAGATGACAGCCTGCCAAAGCCCATTCAAGAGATTTCCCCGCCTATTGCAGTCACAGATCTTATAGAAATCCGGGATGAGCGTGATACAGAGAGCTTTTCGACATTCTTCAGGCACAACGTCCTTGGAACTGTCATCCGTTATGAGATTGACTGCCCAACTCCGGGATTTGAGGAAGCATTACAGGCATGGGAAGAAGAAATGAATAGACCCGGCAGGACCTGGACAGATGAGGAACTTACAGAATGGGAGAATCATCCGCCTGTTGATGAAGACGGAGTATTTCTGGAATACGAGCTCTGCAAAACCCCCTACAGAGTCGTTGCTGATTTCGTCTGGAATAGACTTGTTTCCAGTGCGAAAAGGACTTCAGAAGCGGATGCTGAAGGAATCCGGGACGTGACAGTTGAATGGAATGCAGATCAGGCCATCTATCTTGAGGCAGGCAATGCAGAAGGGGGATTGTATTTTGTTCGCTATATTCTTCCCGCACAGGAACATGAATCTGAAAAAACAGCAATCCTTGTGATTGGATTTAAACAAGGAATAACAGAGACGTTGAACCAAACACAAATCGCAACATTCCGGGAGAAGCTGGGATTGTGATCAGTCCTTTATGTTAAGAGAGGAGAAATTCTGTGGCTAGAGAACAGTTTCAGACTCTGTCGGAGCCAATGTATTATATTCTCCTTGCACTTGTACAGGAATGCTGTGGTGTGGACATCATGGCGTGCGTGAAGGAAATTTCACAGGGGCGGGTTATTGTCGGCCCCGGAACTCTCTATGCCATGCTTCCTAAGTTTGAGGGGAGTGGGATAATCAGGAAGACACGTCAGGAGGGTCGGCAGAAATGGTATGTTATTACAGAAAAAGGTCGGTGGATGTTGGAAGAGGAATATACGAGGCTATCCAGAATGATGGAGGATGGAAGGAATATTCTTCGAGGATAAGCATAAATAGCAGTGACGATGCATTTGGGGGTTCCGTTCAGGCTGTTCTTTCGAACCTGGTTAATTGCGCGGAGAACCACAGGTCCTATGTAGTACAGTGAAAGTGTGCATGTCTACATTTCGTCTACAAAAAACTCGAAAAAGATCCGGACCAGACGGAATAGATGGAAAAAC
>SVCS01000011.1 GCA_015058205.1 Clostridiales bacterium | reverse complement strand
AGAAGACAGGCTATGGCTTACATCTATGACGAATCTGTAGTAACAAAGTTATTTGAGGAAATCGCTCCTAAGTACGCTGACCGTCAGGGTGGCTACACAAGGATTCTCAAGCTTGGCCCTCGTCAGGGTGACAACGCTGAGGTCGTATTCCTCGAGCTCGTATAGTCGGGCAGACAGACACCCGCATTCGCGGGCAAAAGCAATCAAACCGGAGCTGCGGCGTTATGCCGCGGCTCCTTTTGTGTCAGTCATAAAAAGACAGTAAATCCGATCAAAAAAACATAGATTATACTATCCGTCTCATGATATAATCGTGATGTATTTACGAAAGGCAGGTGAGGCTCATGAGAAGGGTCGGAATCGTAATGGGTTCAGACAGCGATATGCCTATCGCACAGAAGGCAATAGAGAGACTTGAAGGATATGGAATCCCTTACGAAGTCCACATATACTCTGCGCACAGAACGCCGGAGCAGGCGAAGAATTTTGCAGTCAATGCAGAGGAAAATGGCTTCGGGGCCATCATCGCACTGGCAGGAAAAGCCGCCCATCTGGCGGGGGCTTTGGCAGCCAACACTCTCCTGCCGGTCATCGGAGTTCCGGTAAAATCATCAACCCTGGATGGACTGGACGCGCTTCTGTCGACAGTTCAGATGCCGTCAGGAATTCCGGTAGCAACAGTAGCAATCGACGGCGCGGCAAACGCGGCCATTTTAGCAGCACAGATCATCGCGGTAAGCGATCCTGAACTGGCTGAAAAGTTAAAAAAAGAAAGAGAAGCAGCAGCTGAAGCGGTCCTGGCAAAGGACGCGCGGCTTAATGGGGCGGAATAAAATGTCCCGGGCCGTTGAACAAGGCTGCTGCCTTGCTTTTGCAGACAAAAGTCTGAGGTATTGTCTCTGGCCCACAACCATCGTTAAATAATTCATTTTTTATAAAACATAGGAGGGAACCCATGGAAAAATTAGTTTACACAGGAAAGACAAAGAACGTATTCGAACTGGACAACGGCAATTATCTGCTCAAGTTCAAGGATGACGTAACAGGCAAGGACGGCGTGTTCGATCCGGGCATGAACGAAGTAGGACTTACCATCGAAGGCGTTGGTGATGTCAATCTGAGAATGACAACTTACTACTTTGAGAAAATCAATGCAGCCGGCATCAGAACGCACTTCATCAGCTCCGATCTGGAGAACACCACAATGGAAGTCAAGCCGGCAACAGTATTCGGCAACGGACTGGAAGTCATCTGCAGACATAAGGCAGTTGGTTCCTTCTACAGAAGATACGGTGAATACATCGAAGAAGGCGCAGATCTCCCTGCATATGTTGAAACAACATTCAAGAATGATGAGAAGGAAGATCCGCTCGTTACCAAGGATGGCCTGATCGTTCTGGGAATCATGACAGACGAACAGTATGAAGATCTGAAGAAGATGACACAGGAAATCACGCAGATCGTCGCAGACGACATGCTTGAGAAGGGCCTCGTGCTCTATGACATCAAGTTTGAATTCGGATACGATAAGGATGGCAAGGTTATGCTGATCGATGAGATCGCATCCGGCAACATGAGAGTTTACAAGGACGGCGAATACATTGAACCACTCAAGCTTTCAGAACTCTTCTTTGCAGAATAAGAAGATACTGAAACACAAGGGCAGCAGACCCTGACTGAAAGGAAGATATGATGGCTTACACCGATAAAACATGCAAAGAGTTTATAGAATCAGTAGCAAGCAAAGAGCCTATCCCGGGCGGCGGCAGTGTCGCCGCTCTGGTAGGTGCTCTTGGGGCCTCTCTCAGCGCTATGGTGGCTCGTCTTACCGTCGGTAAGAAAAAGTACATCGCCGTTGCTGCAGAGATGGAAAAGAACATCGCGGAGATCACGAAGATTCAGGAAGATCTCGTCAAGCTTGTTCAGAAGGATATTGACAACTTCGAACCGCTGGCAAAACTCTACAAAATGAAATCCAAGGATCCGGAAGAAAAGGCAAGAATTGATGAAATGAAGCAAGAGGCGCTTCATACAGCCTGTCAGGTACCGATGGAAATCATCATCAAATGCGGCAGGGCGATTGAGCTTGCCCAGGAATTTGCAATCAAAGGCAACAAAGTTGTCATCGCAGATTCCGCATCCAGCGCAGTGCTGTGCAAGGCGGCCATGCAGGCAGCCAGCTTCAACATCTACATCAACACAAATATGATGAAGGACAGAGATCTGGCCATGAAAATCAATGGCGAGTGCACGCAGAGAATTATTTACTACGGCGCTTTGGCGGATGCAGTATTCGGATATACGACAAACACATTAATCAACACAGTAATAGAGACAGGAGAAACAATCTGATGGGAGGATATTTCGGAGCAGTCTCAACGAGAGACGTCACGATGGATGTTTTTTATGGAACGGATTATCATTCTCACCTTGGTACACGCAGGGGAGGAATGGCGCTCTACGATCCGGAGACGGGATTCAAAAGAGAAATCCACAACATAGAGAATTCACCATTCAGAACAAAATTTGAAAATGCGATCGGTTCGATGCACGGCATTGCCGGAATCGGGACGATTAGTGATACAGACCCGCAGCCTTTGATCATTCGTTCCAATCTGGGAACCTATGCACTCGTTTTTGTGGGAAGAATCAACAATCAGGATACGCTTGTGAAACAGTATCTGGCCTTCAGCGGAGGTCACTTTGAAGAGATGAGCGGCGGCCGCATCAACTCTGCGGAGATTCTGGCGTCCATGATCGACCAGAAAAGTGATTTCGTCAGTGGAATCAAATTCGCGCAGGATGCGATTGAAGGTTCCGCATCTATCATGATTCTAAAGGAAGACGGAACGATCATCGCAGCCAGAGATAAATTTGGCAGAACACCGATGCTCATCGGCAAGGATGAGAACGGCCATAGCATTTCCTTTGAGTCCTTCGCGTATGAGAAGCTGGGTTACACAACAGAGTATGAGCTGGGCGCCGGGGAGATTGTGGAAGTTACAGCGAAGGACATTAAAGTTCTCTCGCCGGCGACGGGGAAAACGTGCATCTGTGCGTTCCTCTGGACCTATTTCGGATATCCGAATTCAGACTATGAGGGAATCAATGTTGAGAGAATGAGAAATCTCAACGGGCATATTATGGCGAGAAATGAAGCGGAACACGGGGGCGTTCCTCAGGTAGATCATGTCTGCGGCGTTCCGGATTCAGGTATTGCGCATGCCATTGGATACTCCAATGAATGCCGTCAGGACTACGGCCGTGTGTTCGTCAAGTATACGCCGACGTGGCCGCGCAGCTTTATGCCGATGTCACATGAAGAACGCAGCAGAGTGGCGAAGATGAAACAAGTCCCTGTTACTCCGCTGATCAAAGATATGAAACTGCTGTTGGTGGATGACAGCATCGTCAGAGGCACGCAGCTCAGGGAAACAGTAGACTTTCTCTATGAGCATGGAGCGAAAGAGGTCCACATGAGATCAGCCTGTCCTCCGATTATGTATTCCTGCAAATACCTCAATTTCACCAGACAGACTCCGGAACGTGATCTGATCGCAAGAAAGACGATCCTTGAACTCGAAGGAGAAGAAGGTGAAAAGTATATCGATGAGTATAGCGACGGCAGAACGGAGAGGGGCAAAGCTCTCCGTAAGGCCATCAGCGAAAAACTCGGATTTGATTCTTTGGACTATCAGAACATTGACGGCATTCTGGAAGCCATTGGACTGGATGAAGACAGTGTTTGCACATACTGCTGGAACGGAAAGGAATAGCACATGAAGAATTCAAGATCAGATGCTTATGCTGCAGCCGGAGTAGACATCACAGCAGGATACAGGGCTGTGGAACTGATGAAGAAACATATCGCATCCACCAGAACAGAGGGCGTATGCTCTGACATCGGCGGATTCGGCGGCATGTTTGAACTCGACCTTACAAATATCAAGAAACCAATTCTGGTCAGCGGCACGGATGGCGTCGGCACCAAACTCAGGCTTGCCTTTCTCATGGACAAGCATGATACAGTAGGCATCGACTGCGTTGCCATGTGTGTCAACGATATCATCTGCGGCGGCGCGAAACCGCTTTTCTTCCTTGACTATATCGCCTGCGGCAAGAATGTGCCGGAGAGAATGGAGGCGATCGTCAAGGGCGTCTGCGACGGATGCATACAGTCGGGCGCAGCGCTAATCGGTGGAGAAACAGCAGAGATGCCGGGATTCTATCCGGAAGACGAGTATGACCTTGCCGGCTATGTCACTGGCGTTGTCGACAAGGACAAGATCATAGATAACGAAACCATGGAAGAGGGAGACGTTGTAATTGCGCTGCCTTCAAGCGGAGTGCATTCAAACGGGTTCTCTCTTGTCAGAAAAGTATTTGACGTGGAGAACGCCGATATCAAGTCACCGGTTCCTGAGCTGGGCGGGAAGTCCATTGGGGAAACACTCCTGACCCCGACCAGAATCTATGTGAAGCCAGTACTGAAACTAATAGAAGCAGTGCAGGTGAAAGGAATCTCGCATATCACCGGCGGTGGTTTCTATGAGAATATTCCTAGAAGCATTCCGGATGGCCTTTGCGCGAAGATCGACAAGGCTTCTGTGAAAGTGCTTCCGATTTTTGACCTCATTGCGAAGACAGGCGGCATCACAGAACGTGATATGTTCAACACCTTCAACATGGGAGTCGGCATGAGCATCGTCGTTCGAAACGAGGATGCGGAGAAAGCGCTGCAGATTCTTAGGGACGCCGGAGAAGATCCGTACATCATCGGTGAAATCGTAAAGGGCGAAAGCAAAATCGAACTGATTTAGGAGGCGCTATGGCAAAGGCAAGAATCGCGGTTCTCGTATCAGGCGGGGGAACAAACCTTCAGGCTCTTATTGACGCAGAGAAAAGCGGCAAACTGAAGAGCGGAAGCATCTGCCTCGTCATATCCAATAAGAAGGATGCTTTTGCACTGCAAAGAGCAGCAAACGCAGGCATTGAAGCTCTGGCGATTACGAGAAAAAGCTGCGGCGGACAGGAAGGGTTCGAGAAGAAGCTTATTGAGGAACTCGACAGCAGGGACATCGATTTGATTATCATGGCCGGGTTCATGAGCATCCTCAGCGAGGACTTCACCAGACATTATGACCATAAGATCATCAATATCCATCCATCCCTGATTCCATCTTTTTGCGGCAAAGGGTTCTACGGACTCCTCGTCCATGAGGCAGCCCTCGCCAAAGGCGTTAAAGTGACAGGAGCAACCGTCCACTATGTGAACGAGATTCCTGACGGCGGCGAGATCATCATGCAGAAGGCCGTCGAAGTCAAAGAAGGCGATACACCGGAAGTACTTCAGAAACGCGTTATGGAAGAAGCGGAATGGATCATACTGCCTGCAGCGGCAGAGAAGATATGCGCTGAGATCATCGGCGGGAAATAAAGGATGACGCAGAGGCGTGAAACAAAGGGTGACACAGAAAGGAACTGAACAGATGGATGTATATAAGATCGACACATTCACAGACAGAGTGAAAGGCAATTCCTATGTGGGACGCGGAATCGTCACAGGCATGACGCCTTCCGGCAAAGCTGCCACAGCCTATTTCATCATGGGAAGAAGCGCGAACAGCAGAAATCGTGTATTTACGATACGTGATGAAGAGGTGTTCACAGAACCATTTGATGCATCGAAAGTCGAAGACCCAAGCCTCATCATTTATGCTGCTATCAGAGAATACGGCGACAGTCTGATTGTCACAAACGGTGACCAGACAGATACGATTTATGAAGGACTGGACAATGGACTGTCCTTTTCAAAGGCATTGGAGAGCAGACAGTTTGAGCCGGATGCGCCGAATCTGACGCCGAGAATCAGCAGTATTACAGATCTGGCCAGCGGTGATTACAATATGAGCATTTTGAAGAGCGCCGATGCAGAAGGGACAGCATGCAACCGCTTCACCTTCTCCTATTCAGCACTTCCGGGATTGGGACACTTCCTCCACACCTATGTGCAGGATGGATCTCCCCTTCCGACGTTCCAGGGTGAACCGGAGAGAGTTGCGATACCAGATGATATCGATGCGTTCACCGATGAAATCTGGAATGCCCTCGATGAAGACAACAGAATATCCCTCTACGTCAGATATACCAATCTGGGCGAGGGTACATACGAAGAAAGACTCATAAACAGAAACGAAAGGTAAGCGGCGAAATGAACGAACTGAAGCTTAAGTACGGATGCAATCCGAATCAGAGTGAAGCAAGAATCTACATGGCTGACGGCACAGATCTGCCGATCAAAATACGCAACGGCAGGCCGGGATACATCAATTTCCTCGATGCGTTCAATGCATGGCAGCTGGTTAAGGAACTGAAAGAAGCAACCGGCATGCCTGCGGCGACATCATTCAAACATGTCAGCCCGACATCGGCAGCCATCGGAAGACCGCTGAGCGAGAAGATGAAAAAAGCATACTTCGTCGAAGATATCAAAGGCTTGGACGACTCACCGATCGCCTGCGCTTACGCCAGAGCCAGAGGAACGGACAGACTCTGTTCCTTCGGAGATTTCATCGCTCTTTCAGATGTGTGCGATGAAGCAACAGCGCGCATCATCAAGCGCGAAGTGTCCGACGGCGTCATCGCCCCGGGCTTCACAGAAAAAGCACTTGAGATGCTCAGTAAAAAGAAAAACGGAAACTACAATGTGATCGAAATCGATCCGGACTACAGTGCTGAGGGGCAGGAAACCCGTCAGGTCTTCGGCATCAATTTCGAGCAGACACATAATGATATAAAAATCGGCAGAGATCTTTTAGAGAACATTGTAACGGAGAACAAAGAGCTGCCTGAGAGTGTGAAAGACGATCTGATCATTGCGATGATCGCGCTCAAGTACACCCAGTCCAATTCCGTCTGCTTCGCCAAGGATGGCCAGTGCATCGGAATCGGCGCCGGACAGCAGTCCAGGATCCACTGTACCAGACTGGCAGGCAGCAAGGCGGATACCTGGTATCTGAGGATGCACGACAAGGTTCTGAATCTGCCGTTCAAGGAGAAACTTCCGAGAGCAGTCAGAGACAACGCCATCGATGGTTATATCAATGAGTACGAAGAAGATGTCTGCGCGGAAGGAAACTGGCAGAAGTATTTCAGCCGCCAGCCGGAGAGGCTGACCGCAGAAGAGAAGAGAGCATATCTTGACGCTCAGAGCGGCGGGGTACTGGCCTCCGATGCGTTCTTCCCATTCGGCGACAGCATTGAGAGAGCGAAAGCAAGCGGCGTATCCTACGTCGTTGAAGCAGGCGGATCCGTCAGAGATGATGAAGTCATCGCAGCAGCGGATAAATACAACATGGTAATGATTTTCAACAAGGTGAGACTCTTCCACCACTAAGGTGAGACTCTTCCCATTAAGGAGCAAAAGCAATGAAAGTAATGGTAGTAGGCGGCGGTGGCCGCGAGCATGCAATCATCAAAGGATTGGCGAAAAGCCCGAAGGTGGAAGTCATCTACGCACTCCCGGGCAATGGTGGTATTGCAGCGGATGCAACGTGTGTAAACGTCGGGGCCAAGGACCTGGAAGGCATCAGAGAATTTGCTGTGTCCGAAGGAATCGATTACGCAGTGGTTGCGCCGGATGATCCTCTCGCCATGGGAGCGGTGGATGTTCTGGAGGCAGAAGGCATCAGATGCTTCGGCCCCGACAAGAAGGCGGCAGTCATCGAAGCCAGCAAAGTCTTTTCCAAAGACCTCATGAAGAAGTACGGCATTCCGACTGCTGCATATGAAGTCTTTGAAGACATGGAGAAAGCCCTCGCCTATCTGGACGATGCGCCTGTACCGGCAGTCGTCAAAGCGGATGGACTCGCTCTGGGCAAAGGCGTCATCATCGCCGAGACAAGAGAAGACGCCAAGGAAGCAGTCCGCAGCATGATGGAAGAGAAGAAATTTGGTGAGAGCGGATCGAGGGTCGTCATAGAAGAGTTTCTGACCGGTCCGGAAGTATCCGTCCTCTCCTTTACAGACGGGCATACCGTCGTCCCGATGATCTCCTCCCAGGATCACAAGAGAGCCCTAGACGGAGACAAGGGACTCAATACAGGAGGCATGGGCACGGTTGCACCGAACCCTTACTATACAGAAGACGTTGCAGCGCGCTGCATGGAGGAAATCTTCCTGCCGACCATCAAAGCCATGAATGCAGAAGGAAGACCGTTCAAAGGCTGCCTCTACTTCGGGCTCATGATTACAGAAGACGGACCGAAGGTAATCGAGTACAACTGCCGATTCGGGGATCCGGAAGCGCAGGTTGTATTGCCTTTGCTTGAGAGCGATCTGCTGACGGTGATGGAAGCGGTGACAGACGAGAAACTGGCCGATACAGAGGTTAAATTCTCAGAGGATAACGCTTGCTGTGTTGTCGTGGCGTCCGGCGGATATCCACTGGAGTACAAGAAGGGCTGCGAGATCACAATGGATGAGCTTACAGGAAATACAGAGGTGTTCGTCGCAGGCGCGAAACTCGAGGATGGCAGACTCCTCACCTCGGGCGGCAGAGTACTGGGTGTTACAAGCGTAGCGCCAACACTGCAGGAAGCCATCGATACAGCGTATGAAAATGCTGCGAAGATACACTTTGAAAACGCATATTACAGAAAAGACATCGGAGCCAGAGCACTGAAAGCAGGGAGGAAGTAAAATGGTTTACAGAGTATTCGTCGAGAAGAGAGAGGCGGTTGCGAATGAAGCGAAGGCGCTGCTTTCTGAGATCAAAACATTTCTCGGCATCAGTTCAGTAGAGAAAATCAGGATCTTCAACAGATACGATGTAGAAGGAATCTCTGAGGAACTCTTTGAAGAATGCATCGGAAGCGTGTTCTCCGAACCGCAGGTAGATGATGTCTACAGATGGAAAGGCGACGAAGCCACATTTGCTGAAATGGGCGACGCGGTCTTTGCGGTAGAAGCCCTGCCGGGTCAGTACGACCAGAGAGCAGATTCTGCAGCCCAGTGCATCCAGATCATTTCCCAGCAGGAGCGTCCTCTCGTGGCGTGTGCCAAGGTTTATCTGATTGAGGGCAAAGTTTCCAAGGAAGAACTGCAGGCAATCATCAGCTATGTCATCAACCCTGTTGAGATGAGACAGGCGTCCCTGGATATGCCGGAAACCCTTAAAGTAGAATACGAATTGCCGCAGACAGTGGAATCCATCGAAGGGTTCAACGACATGGATGCGGAAGCGCTGAAGCAGTTCATCGCCGACAGAGGACTGGCCATGGACGAGGGAGACATCAAAGTCTGCCAGGACTACTTCAGAAGCGAAGGAAGAGTTCCGACGATTACAGAAATCAAGATGATCGACACCTATTGGTCCGATCACTGCAGACATACAACATTCAATACAGTCATCGACAAGATCGAATTTGAAGATGAGACCCTGAAGGCAGCTTACGGCGACTACATGAAGACCCGCGAGGATCTCGGCAGAACCAAGCCGGTGACCCTTATGGATCTGGGTACCATTGCCGCAAAGGCATTAAAAGCTGCCGGAAAGATGGAAGGTCTCGATGAGTCAGAAGAGATCAATGCATGTACCGTCAAGGTCAAAGTCACCATCGACGGTCAGCAGGAAGACTGGCTCCTGCTCTTCAAAAACGAGACACACAACCACCCGACGGAAATCGAACCGTTCGGCGGAGCGGCCACCTGCATCGGCGGCGCCATCAGGGACCCGCTCTCGGGACGTGCTTACGTATACACGGCCATGAGAATCACCGGCGCAGCAGATCCGAGAAAGCCTCTTGATCAGACGATGAAGGGAAAACTGCCCCAGAGAAAAATCGTCACTTCAGCAGCGGACGGATATTCCTCCTATGGAAACCAGATCGGCGTTTCAACCGGGCTGGTTCAGGAACTCTATCACGACGGATACGTTGCGAAGAGAATGGAACTGGGTGCAGTCATCGGTGCAGCACCTGCTGCCAATGTTGTCCGTGAAAGACCGGCTCCTGGAGACATCATCATTCTCCTTGGCGGAAGAACAGGAAGGGACGGCTGCGGCGGCGCGACTGGTTCCTCCAAGTCCCACGATGTAAGCTCACTGGAAAGCTGCGGTGCAGAAGTCCAGAAGGGGAACGCCCCGGAAGAGAGAAAGCTCCAGAGACTGTTCCGAAACGGCGAAGCATCCCGCATGATCAAGAGATGCAACGACTTCGGTGCAGGCGGCGTTTCTGTTGCCATCGGCGAGCTGGCTGACGGACTGGACATCAACCTGGATGTCGTTCCGAAGAAATACGAAGGTCTCGACGGAACAGAACTGGCCATCAGTGAATCACAGGAGAGAATGGCTGTCGTCATCGCAGCAGCGGATAAAGACAGATTCTTTGAGATTGCAGATGCGGAGAATCTGGAAGCAACGGTTGTCGCGACGGTCACAGAAGAACCTCGCCTTGTGATGCATTGGAAGGGCAATGTCATCGTCGACATTTCAAGAGAATTCCTCGACTCAAATGGCGCGGAAAAACATATAGAAATCAAAGCGGCAACAGCATCAAAGGATGCGCTCGAGAAAGAACTGCCAGCAGCGGCTGATGGACAGGCAGCATCCTTTACAGGTTGTCTGAAGGCATTGGCTGCAGACATCAACGTCTGCTCACAGAAGGGTCTCTCTGAGAAGTTCGACTCCACAATCGGAGCAGGCACGGTAATCATGCCGTTCGGCGGCAAGTATCAGATGACACCTGCCCAGTCCATGGTGCAGAAGATTTCCGTGGAGAATGCAGTATCAGATACCTGCTCGATCATGGCGTGGGGATATGACCCGTTCATTTCTGAAAAGAGCCCATACCACGGTGCGTACCTGGCGGTCGTTGATTCCTACGCGAAACTCATCGCAGCAGGCGGCGGTCGTGAAGCCATCTACCTGAGCTTCCAGGAATTCTTTGAGAAGCTGGGCAAGGACCCTGCAAGATGGGGCAAACCTCTGGCAGCGCTCCTGGGTGCTTTCGAAGCCCAGATGGGACTGGAAGCAGCGGCAATTGGCGGCAAGGACTCCATGAGCGGATCCTTCGAGGATATCGATGTTCCTCCGACGCTCGTTTCCTTCGCGGTAACGACAGCCGGCGTCAATGACATTATGACAAATGAATTCGAGGGCAAAGGCCACAAGGTCATCTTCCTCAAGCCTGAACAGAACAGTGACGGGCTTCCGGAGATCGCTTCCCTCAAGAAGATATTTGAAGTCGTAAAGAATCTGGGCGAGGACGGCAGAATCTATTCCGCTTATGTTCCGGGTCACGGCGGCATTGCAGAAGCAGTCATGAAGATGTGCTTCGGAAACATGGTCGGATTCCGGTTCGATGAAGCTTTTGCTGATGCGGCAGGTCTGCAGGAGCTCTTCGGATATAACTACGGTTCCTTCATTTTGGAAGTTGCGGCAGATGTCTGTGGCTGCAATGGTCTGGAAGGTGTGAACTGCAGTCTGCTTGGTGAGACGACGGATGACGGTGCCATCACCCTCGGCGGTGAATCAGTAGCGCTGAACGAGCTTCTGAAAATCTACGAGGACGTTCTTGAGCCGATTTATCCTTGCAACATAGAAACGAAACATCAGGACATCCCTGATCTGGATTACAATGGTCCGGCAGCCGGCGCGGAAGCTGTTGCAAAGGCACCGGCAATCCTGACGGGAAAACCGAAGGTTCTCATTCCTGCGTTCCCTGGCACGAACTGCGAGTATGATTCGGCAAGAGCTATGGCAGCCGCCGGCGCAGAGCCGCAGATCATGGTCATCCGGAACATGACAGCAGAGGCGATCAGCAAGTCTGTAGAAGACTTCGCGGCAGCCCTGGCAGAGTCACAGATGGTATTTATTCCTGGCGGATTCTCCGGCGGGGACGAACCGGACGGATCAGGGAAGTTCATCACAGCATTCTTCAGAAACCCAGCCGTCAGAGAAGCAGTCACCGATATGCTGGACAACCGCGGCGGACTCATGTGCGGAATCTGTAATGGATTCCAGGCTCTCATCAAGCTGGGACTCGTGCCATACGGCAAGATTATGGATACGGACGAGAACTGTCCGACTCTGACGCTCAATGAAATCGGACGTCACCAGTCGCGCCTCGTCAGAATCAGAGTGGCATCCAACAAGTCACCTTGGCTCGCGGCGACGCAGGTCGGAGATGTCTACACAGTGCCTGTATCACACGGAGAAGGAAGAATCCTGGCGGACGAAAAGCTCCTGAGAGAGCTGGCAACCAACGGTCAGATCGCGACCCAGTACGTAGACTTTGACGATAAGCCGTCCGATGACATCAGATTCAATCCGAACGGATCGGTTTACGCTGTGGAGGGAATGACGTCTCCTGACGGACGCATCTTTGGTAAGATGGGGCACGCGGAGAGAACAGGATACGGACTCTACAAGAATGTACCAGGAAGATACGACATGAAGATGTTCGAATCTGCTGTGAAGTATTTCAAATAAAAAGTGACTCGAAGCAGCGGATTTGAGTCAGTAGATTTGAACCAGTGGATTTGAACCAATAGATAAAGCAGAACAAAATGCCCGGATTACTCCATCGGACTGATAAACGATCGGAAGTCCGGGCAATCGCTTTTTATGAACTCGAAGAGAACAGGATCCAGCAGTTCATACTGGCCTGTCATGACGAGATATTTCCTGAGCGGACTTGCGGCAAGACCAATCTCCATCTCCACAATGTCAGGCTGATTGTAGGCGACGACGATGAGCTCTTTGTTTTTGGTCAGAAAGTAGACGCCCTTAACGTCATTGCTCAGCATGAATACGCGCTCGTTCACATGATCGTTCGTCGGTTTGTACGCCATGAGCAGACGTCCGTTGGGCTGGAGCGTCATGACAGTGTTCGTGTTGAGAACGAACTCGCCTAAATTGTCCTGGATGTCCTCGTCGTCCATGAGTACTTCATAGACGGTGGCGAATTCGCTTTTTCGCAGCATGAGCGCGGCCTCTGTTTCTGTCACAGGAGTCGTAGAACAGTGTTCAAAATCAACCACCTGCAGATTTCTGACGGTGGTTTTTGTGATAATCGTTTCGTACTTTCCGCCCATTTCGATCAGGGATTCGCTGAGGTATACGTGAGG
The DNA here is from genome assembly GCA_015058205.1 of Clostridiales bacterium. GTDB lineage: Bacteria > Bacillota > Clostridia > Peptostreptococcales > Anaerovoracaceae > Lentihominibacter. Next base: position 23,304 of record SVCS01000011.1, on the reverse strand, counting down.
CTTAACGCGGTCGATGATGTTTTTGCAGAAGGTAGCCTTGCGGTAGCTATCGAAGGTGTCGAGAGGGACATCTTCCTGCGCCAGATAGGCAGCGCCGACATAATCGCGGCCGAAGCACCTCATGAGGAAGTAGTTCACGACCTGGTAATCCGTCGTAATCTCACCGCAGATGCGGCGCATCAGGTCGGCTTTTTCTTCCCGTGTGAGCTTCACAGGCTTTTGGAAGATGAACTCGTAGTTGTCCTTGTTCGGCGGAAGCGGAATGTTGTGTTTGCGATTGAAATGTCTCCAGTAGCCCATGAGCCAGCGGAATGTCTTCGCAGTAAGCGGCAGCTTCTGTGCGCCAAGGCCTCCGACGAGGGCCTGCTCGGCCATCTGCATCTCCTGATTCCAGTCGCCCCGGTAGACAGTGCACGTTTCCAGTCCGGTCTCTTCACAGTCGATGTAGAAGAACTGGTGGATATCCCCGCCGTCCTTTACCGCCCAGTGGGCGTACACAGCAAGCACACCCATGAGACGGGTGTTGGTGACATAGGCGGAAACAAAGCGTTTATGCGCCTGCGGTATGCTGCAGTTCAGACCTCCTTCTATGAGGGTGAATGTCGGTTTTGATGTGCTGGAATCTGTATTTGACATATTAGAAGTATAACACAATTACTGTTGCTTTTGTGCTATAATAACTGTGTATGCGTTTGAATAGAAAAAGGAGACAGAAATGAAGAGATTATTTACATCAGAATCTGTAACAGAAGGACATCCGGATAAGATCTGCGATCAGATTTCCGATGCGATTGTAGACGCAATTCTGGAAAAGGATCCACAGGGAAGAGTTGCAGCAGAAACCACGGTCAACACAGGATATGCCATGATCATGGGGGAGATCACGACAGAGTGTTACGTAGATATACCTAAGATCGCCAGACAGGTGATCGTCGATATAGGATACGACAGAGCGAAGTACGGCTTTGATGGATACTCATGCGCGATCATGACATCGATCGATGAGCAGTCACCGGACATCGCCCTCGGCGTCAATGAGAGCACGAATGCAGAGCATGACATCGGTGCAGGAGATCAGGGCCTCATGTTTGGCTTTGCCTGCAACGAGACACCGGAGCTCATGCCGATGCCGATTTCCCTGGCACATAAGCTGGCGAGAAGACTGACGGAAGTTAGAAAGAACGGTACGCTGGATTATCTGAGACCGGACGGCAAGACGCAGGTTACCGTGGAATACGACGATGACCAGGTCAAGAGAGTCGACACCGTCCTCATCTCCACACAGCACAACCCGAACGCCACGCAGGAACAGATCAAAGCTGACCTGATCGAGCACGTCATTAAGCCAATCATTCCAGCAGAGCTGCTGGACAACGACACAAAGTACTTTGTCAATCCGACAGGTAAGTTCGTCATCGGCGGACCGCAGGGTGACTCAGGACTGACCGGACGCAAAATCATCGTCGACACTTACGGCGGATACGCACATCACGGCGGCGGCGCATTCAGCGGCAAAGACCCTACAAAGGTCGACAGAAGCGCCACATACGCGGCAAGATGGGTTGCCAAGAACATGGTCGCAGCAGGTCTTGCGACAAAGTGCGAAGTACAGGTCGCCTATGCCATCGGCATCGCGAAACCAGTATCCATCATGGTGGATTCCTTCGGAACGGGCATCTTCCCGGATGCAGATCTTGCGGACATCGTCGTTAAGCACTTCGATCTGAGACCAGCTGCCATAATTCGTGACCTGGATTTGAGAAGACCGATTTACAGACAGGTAGCTGCATACGGACACTTCGGCAGAACAGATATCGACCTTCCTTGGGAAAGACTGGATAAGGTTGCTGAACTCAAGCAGGAGATTGCAGACAGAATGGTGGGAACAATCATCAAACACATGAAATAAAGGAGTAATCAGAAACACAATGGGAATTAAGGTTGCAAAGTTCGGCGGCTCATCTGTCGCCGACGCAATACAGATCAGAAAACTGAGAGACATCGTCAGCGCTGACGAGTCTATCAAATACGTTGTCGTATCCGCACCGGGCAAGAGATATGCAGATGACAGTAAAGTCACGGACCTGCTTTACCTGTGCAAGACGCACATCGAGCACAAGATTCCGTACGAGCAGATTTTCCAGGTCATCTACGACAGATTCATGGCAGTGGAAGCGGATCTCGGCGTCGATGTGAACATCAAAGCGGAACTGAGAACCATCAAAAAAGATATTGAGGAAGGCGCCAGCGTAGATTATATCGCAAGCCGCGGTGAATACCTGAATGCAAAGATCATCGCAGCGTATCTGGGCTTCGACTTTGTAGACGCCAAGGAAATCATCAAGTTCAACGAGAAGGGAAAACTCATGGAGGATCTGACGAACGATCTGATTGGCAAGACCCTTCAGAACCATGAGAGCGCAGTCATCCCTGGTTTCTACGGAGAGAAGCTGGAGGACGGCGCAATCAAAACGTTCTCGCGCGGCGGTTCTGATATCACAGGTGCACTGGTTGCCAGAGGCGTCGGCGCTGAAGTCTATGAAAACTGGACCGACGTATCAGGATTCCTCATGGCGGATCCGCGCATCGTGAAGAATCCGAAACCGATCGAGAAGATCTCTTATATGGAACTCAGAGAGCTGTCCTACATGGGCGCATCCGTACTTCATGAAGACGCCATCTTCCCGGCAAAGGTCGCAGGTATTCCGATCAACATCCGCAATACGAACAGACCGCAGGATCCGGGAACGATGATCACCGCTGACCTTGAGGTCCATGAGAATCAGATCATATCAGGTATCGCAGGCAGGAAGAACTTCACTGTCATCGCAATCTACAAGAACCACCTGGCCAATGAAAAGGGATTCATCAGAAGACTGGCCGGCATCATCGAAGACCACGACATGACCATCGAGCATCTTCCGACAGGAATCGATACCATGTCCGTCGTCATCGACAACAAAGTTCTGAACGGGAAACAAGATGAGATCGTCGAAGAATGCAAGTACCAGCTGAAGCCGGACAGCATTGAAGTTGTTGAAGATATGGCCCTCATTGCGACAGTAGGCGCAGGCATGTCAGCCCGCAAGGGTACATCCGCCAGACTGTTTACCGCTCTCGCTGAGGCAGGCGTCAACATCAGAATGATCGACCAGGGATCCTCTGAAATGAACATCATCGTCGGCGTGGAAGAGAAAGATTTCGAAACGGCAATCAAGGCAATATACAAAGCCTTTGTTGAATAAAAGAAAATGACGGGACAGATTATTGCGATTGTAATTTTAATATTGTTCTCGGCATACTTCTCTGCGACAGAGACCGCCTTCACGTCCATCAACAAGATTAAGCTTAAGACACAGGCAGGCGACGGCGATGACAAAGCGCAGAAAGTTCTCGATCTGGCGGAGAAGTACGATAAGCTGCTGACGACCATCCTCATCGGAAACAACGTTGTGAATATCACGATGACAGCCATTGCCACTGTGCTGTTCGTCGGACTGATGGCCCATAACGGAGCTGCGGTCTCGACCATCGTGATCACTGTTGTCGTACTCATCTTCGGCGAGATCACACCGAAGAACATCGCCAAGGAGCGGCCGGAAGCTTTTGCGAAATTCTCAGCGCCGTTAATCAGCTTTTTCATGATAATCCTCACGCCGATTAACTTCATCTTCACAGGATGGAAGAAGTTCATCACGAGGATGTTCAGACTCAACGGTGATGAAGCGATTACGGATGATGAGATTCTGACCATGGTAGAAGAAGCAGAGACAGGCGGCGGCATCGATGAACAGAGAAGCGAGCTGATTCAGAACGCCATCGAGTTCGACGAATTGACGGCGGAAGAGGTCATGACGCCGAGACCTGAGATGGTCGCCATCGATACGGAGTGCAGCGAGGAGGAACTAGCGAAGATCTTTGAAGAGACGGGATTCTCCAGAGTTCCTGTTTACGAAGAGGAAATCGACAAGATCATCGGGGTCATCAACCAGAAGGATTTCCACTACCACGTTGTCGGAACGGATAAACACATCGTGGATTACGTTTCCCCTGTTGTATTCGTTGCGGAAACTATGAAGATCTTCGATCTGCTGCGCAAGATGCAGCAGCTCAAGACCCATATGGCCATCGTCATCGATGAGTATGGCGGCACATCAGGGCTCGTCACCATGGAAGACATCATTGAAGAGCTTGTCGGCGAGATCTATGACGAGTACGACGTCATTGCAAACAAGGAAATCATGCCTTTGCAGAACGGAAGCTATCGGGTGCGCAGCAGCGCCAACCTTGCGAAGGTATTCGATTATTTTGATATCGACGAAGACATTCCGGAAGTCAACACCGTGAACGGGTGGGTCGCCATGATGCTGGATCACCTCCCGAAGAAGGACGATAAATTTGAAACAGAGATAGACAAAAAGAAACTGAAAGTCAGAGTCACAAAAGCTGACGCAAGGAAATCGATAGAGATCAATCTCGTCTGCGAAGACGTCATTGAAGAAGAGGATGAAGCAGAAAGGACAGAGGATAAGTAATGGGTTTTATGGAGAAAGTCTTTGGCGACCTGAATGAGAAGGAAGTCAAGAAAGTATCAAAAATTGCAGACAAGGTCATGGCGCATGAGGCTGAGATGGAAGCTCTCTCAGACGAGGAACTCAGAGCCAAGACTGCTGAATTCAAGGAGAGGATAGCAGGGGGAGAAACACTTGACGACATTCTTCCGGAAGCTTTTGCGGTATGCCGTGAGGGCGCCTGGAGAAGTCTGGGTATGAAACACTTCTATGTGCAGGTCATCGGCGGAATCGTTCTCCATCAGGGCAGAATTTCTGAGATGAAGACTGGTGAAGGTAAGACTTTGGTAGCGACCTTGCCGGCTTACCTGAACGCGCTGGAAGGCAAAGGCGTTCACGTTGTCACAGTCAATGACTACCTGGCTAAGCGTGACATGGAGTGGATGGGCAAGCTCTACACATTCCTCGGGCTCACAGTAGGATGCGTCATCCACGGAATCACGGAAGAAGAAAGAAGAGCGGCCTATCAGGCTGATATCACATACGGAACAAACAACGAGTACGGCTTCGACTACCTCAGGGATAACATGGTCACCTACAAGGAGCAGATGATGCAGCGTGAACTCAACTACGCCATCGTCGACGAGGTCGACTCCATCCTGATCGACGAAGCCAGAACACCGCTGATCATTTCAGGACGCGGCGACAAGTCCACGGACATGTACCGCAGAGCGGACAGCTTCGTGAAGACCCTCGTCAAGGGGACCAGGGACAAAGATACCAAAGTCGAGACCGGAGATTTCGTCGTAGAGGAAAAGGACAATCAGATTTCCCTGACCGAAGAAGGTGTCCAGAAGTGCGAAGACTACTTCGACATTGAGAACTTCTCCGATCCGGAGAACATGGAAATCAACCATCACGTCATGCAGGCGCTGAAAGCGCGCAACATGATGAAGCGTGATGTCGACTACGTTGTCCGCGACGGCGAGATCATCATCGTCGATGAATTTACAGGACGTATGATGTTCGGACGTCGCTACAGCGACGGACTCCACCAGGCCATCGAAGCCAAGGAAAATGTTCTCGTCAGATCCGAGAGCAAAACATTGGCGACGATCACTCTGCAGAACTACTTCAGAATGTATCAGAAGCTCGCAGGTATGACAGGTACTGCGAAGACAGAAGAAGCAGAGTTCACGGACATCTACAACATGGACGTCGTCGTGATTCCGACGAACAAGCCGGTTGTCAGACAGGACCTGGCTGACGCAGTATATGCCACGGAACAGGGCAAGTACAAAGCCATTATCGACAGAGTCATCGAGGCCCATGAGAAAGGCCAGCCAGTGCTCGTCGGTACAATATCCATAGAAAAATCCGAGATCATCGCGGACGCACTGAGAAAGCGCGGTGTGAAGGACTTCAATGTCCTGAACGCGAAGCATCATGAGAAGGAAGCGCAGATCGTTGCGGAAGCAGGTCGTGAAGGCGCGATCACGATCGCGACCAACATGGCCGGCCGTGGTACCGACATCATCCTGGGCGGCAACCCTGAGTTCCAGGCCCGCAAAAAGATGGAGGAACTGGAGTACGACGAAGAGCAGATTGCTTTTGCAACAAGCTTCGTACAGAGCGACGACCCGGATCTTCTCGAAGCGAGAGAAACATTCCAGCAGCTGCTCGAGAAGTACAAAGCCGAGCGCGCACCGGAACAGGAGAGAGTACGCGAGCTGGGAGGCCTTTGCATTATCGGTACAGAGCGTCATGAATCAAGACGTATCGACAACCAGCTGAGAGGTCGTTCCGGTCGTCAGGGAGACCCTGGTGTGACCCAGTTCTGCGTCTCAATGGAAGACGAACTCATGAGACTCTTCGGTGGGGAGAGAATGCAGAACATCGTCAGAAAGCTTGGCGTCGAAGAAGACGAGGCAATTGAATCCGGCATGGTTTCGAAGCAGATCGAGAACGCACAGAAGAAAGTCGAGGGCAGAAACTTCGGAATCAGAAAGTACGTCCTCCAGTACGACAATGTCATGAACAAGCAGCGTGAGATCATCTACGGAGAGCGTAAGAAGGTGCTCTTCGGCGAAGACCTGCGTGAAGACCTGGATATGATGGTGCGCAAGTTCATCGACGAAGCAGTCGATCCGATCGTCATCGCTTCCAAGTATCCGGAAGAGTGGGACTTCGATACGATGAATGAGTCACTGGCCAAGATCACTGGCAAGTTCGAGCCGCTCAAATTCGACGCGGAAGATTTGGCTGACATGGATGAAGAATCCCTGAAGAATGGTCTCTATGGTGAGTTCAGCGATATGTACGATGCCAAGGAAGAAGAAATCGGTGTCGACAGACTGCGTGAAGTTGAGCGTATGATCCTGCTCCGTGTCGTAGACAGCAAGTGGATGGATCACATCGACGCCATGGATCAGCTCAAGAGCGGAATCGGTCTGAGAGGATTGGGCGGTCAGGATCCGGCAGCGGCTTACGCCCATGAAGGATTTGCAATGTTCGAACTCATGGTTTCCGCTATTCAGGAAGAGTTCGTCAGATACTGTTACAACGTAACCGTTACAACTTCCAGCGAACGTCGCGACGTCATCGGCAGCGGCCAGGAACACAAGGATGAGTTCGACGACACTGAAATGCGTGAAGCGGCAGCTCGTCAGAGGGCAGCCGGCGGCAATGTCGATATGAGCAGCGCGCCTGCACAGGCAGCTGTTCCGAAGAGAGAACGCAAGCAGGAGACTGTGCGCCGTGAGACACCTAAGGTCGGTCGTAACGATCCGTGTCCTTGCGGAAGCGGAAAGAAATACAAGCACTGCTGCGGCAGAAACGTGTAATTGCGGCAGCGCAATTACTGCAGTAGCAGCACATGGGAGATTTAGATGATTTTACTGGATGAGTTAAAGCAGGAAATACCGGAACTGGATCATATGCTCAACGAGGCGGAGGAAGCGCTCCACCCGGAGGAGCTTCGTGCAAAAGCAGCAGAGCTTGAGAAGAAGACGACAGAGCAGGGATTCTGGGATGACCAGAACCGCGCGCAGAAGATCATGAAGGAGAAGAAGTCTCTGGAAGATCGCGTATCTGAATACGAAGGCCTGAGCGGACGTCTGGAAGACCTCAAGATTATGATCGAGATGGCAGAAGAAGCAGACGACGCTGAGACAGCCGAGGAAGCAAAGGCGGAGAAGGCAGCTCTCGTGGAAGATCTTGAGAATCTGAAGCTGAAGACCCTGCTCAACGAGAAATACGATGAGAACAACGCCATCATTTCAATTCACGCAGGAAGCGGCGGAACAGAAGCGATGGATTGGGCTGAGATGCTTCTGCGTATGTACCTGAGATGGTGTGAGAAACGCGGATTCAAGGCGAAGATCATGGACATGAACGACGATACGGAAGCGGGCATCAAGAGCGCAACTGTTTTTGTCGAAGGCGATTATGCCTACGGTTATCTGAAGAATGAGAAAGGCGTACACAGATTGGTTCGCATTTCTCCATTTGATTCCTCAGCCCGCAGGCACACTTCTTTCGCGTCTTTAGATGTTACGCCGGAAATCGAATACGATACAACCGTTGAAATCAATCCGGAAGATCTGCGTATCGATACATACCGATCGAGCGGCGCAGGCGGGCAGCATGTCAACATGACGGATTCGGCTGTCAGAATCACACACCTGCCGACGCACATTGTCGTAACCTGCCAGAACGAAAGATCACAGATACAGAATCGTGAGTTCGCTATGAAGATGCTCATGTCAAAGCTCATTGAACTCAAGGAAAAAGAAGAGAAGGAATCTCTTGATGAGCTGAAGGGCGACTACAACCAGATCACCTGGGGCAGCCAGATTCGTTCCTATGTATTCCAGCCTTACACCATGGTCAAAGACCACAGGACAGGCGCCGAAGTAGGTAACGTACAGGCTGTGATGGATGGGGAACTGGATTACTTTATCAACGAGAAACTGAAAGCAAAATAGAAACACGGAAAGCGAAGTACAAACGTGGAACTTGCTGGAAGAGGAAAAACAATCATCACATATATTCTGACGGGGGTTTGCTGCGGAATTGTCTGCGGCGGAGCCGCCGTCTTTTTCAGTTGGCTGACCACCATGTGCGATAACGTGTTTCACACCCATGAGAAGCTGATCTTCCTGCTGCCGCTCGCCGGCATTGCAGTGGTATTTCTGTATGATGACTTCAGGAAGGAAGATGACCTGACTATGAATGCCCTGTACCGGTACATGCAGGATGGTAAGCCAGTGTCTTTCTGGCTGGCGCCGATGATCGCCATCAGTACATGTTTCGCCTATCTGGCAGGGGGATCCGTCGGACGAGTCGGTTCGGCGCTTCAGATCGGAGGCTGCCTGGCAGTCCTGATCGGAAAGAAGTTCGCTCTGCTGCGCAGATTCGCGCCGGCGCCGGAGCTTTTGCTTGCCTGCGGCATCGCGGCAGGATTCTGCGGGATTCTGAATGCGCCGGTTGCAGGCGCAGTCTTTGGCGTTGAGGTGCTGATTCTCAGCTATAAGAAGTGGATCTTAATTGTTCCGACTCTCATTTCTTCATTTATCACGTGGGGAATCGCACACGCAGTGGGCATCTATTACGTTGATTTTCACGACCTCATTACGGTGAGTATCAGTGTCACAGTCGTTTTGAAAGCACTCGTGGTTGCCTTTGCGGCAATGCTCATCGGAAGGTTGTATTGCTTCGTGCGCGAAATCACCGTCAAAGGTTTCGAAGCGCTGAATAATAAGTATCTTCGTGTGATTACCGGAACGGTTCTCGTCATTGCGCTCACACAGATTTTAGGGCATACGAACTGCAACGGTATCGGATTCTCCTATGTTGATGCCGCATTGGACGGACACAGCGCTACGTTGGCATTTCTCTGGAAACTGATGCTTACAGCATTCACTCTGGGATGCGGCATTCGGGGAGGAGAAATCGCACCAACCATATTCATCGGTGCGACAGGCTGTTTCGCAGCAGGGTATCTGATCAGCCTGGATCCGGCATTGGCAGCAGCGCTCGGAATCGTCGGAGCGCTGGCTTCTGTGACCAACTGTCCGATTGCCATATTCCTCTATGGACTTGAGGCCATCAGTTTGAGTCCTGAGATGGCGCTGTATTTTTTCATCACCGCCTGTATGGCTCATTTCCTGTCAGGAACGGGAGGCATCTACAGCGAACAGCGCGCCGAAAAACAGATTCTCAAACCGCAGTTGTTCTGAGTGCGTTCTTGAGCTTGTTCTGAAGAAACGAGGGGCAAGCCTGACGCACGATTTGTATACAGTATTTCACCGGCAAAGGGGAAAATACAACTTGTATCAAAATGGGCAGTGTGATAATATTTTATCGGTGATGCGGATAGCATCGCTTTGTCGTGTTGCATTTGAAAGTGACACACATCATTAGCATAAACAAAGGAGAGCAATTTTATGGGCGCAATAGGCGAAACATTACTTAGGTTCTGGGAGTCGACAGGTATCGCCAATTTCGGTTACCAGAACGGTATCATGATCCTTGCGGCACTGTTCTTCCTGTATCTGGCAATCAGACACGGATTCGAACCGCTGCTGCTGGTACCGATCGCATTCGGTATGCTTTTGTCAAACCTGCCGATGACAGGAATCTTCATCAATGACGTAGTTCACCAAGGGGTGACCAACTCCAATGAGTTATCGGATGCAGGTATATTCTCCATATTCTATATGCTGAAACCTGTATTGCCGTCGCTGATATTCCTCGGCGTAGGCGCGATGACAGACTTCGGTCCACTCATTGCGAACCCTAAGTCGCTGCTGATGGGTGCAGCTGCTCAGCTGGGAATATTCTTCGCATTCTTCTCAGCGATCGCTCTCGGATTTACAGCACAGGAAGCCGGTTCCATCGGTATCATCGGCGGAGCAGACGGCCCTACAGCTATATACCTTACAACGAAACTGGCAGACCATCTGGTAGGACCTATCGCGGTAGCTGCTTATTCGTACATGGCTCTTGTTCCTATTATACAGCCGCCTATCATGAAGGCGCTTACGACAGAGCATGAACGGCAGCTCAAGATGGAACAGCTGCGTACCGTATCACAGCGTGAGAAGATTCTGTTCCCGATTGCCGTAACGATCGTAATCGCACTGCTGCTTCCTTCCGTAGCACCACTGATCGGTATGCTGATGATGGGCAACCTGTTCAAGGAAAGCGGAAGAACAGCACGTCTGTCCGATACTTCTTCGAATGCTCTGTCCAACGTACTCGTTATCCTGCTCGGAACCTGCGTAGGCGCATCCGCAACAGGCGAGACGTTCATCACCTGGGCAACGATCAAGATCGTTATCCTCGGTGTACTGGCATTCTGCTTCGGTACTGCAGGCGGCGTACTGATCGCCAAACTGATGAATGTGGTGTCCAAGACACCAATCAATCCGCTCATTGGATCGGCAGGTGTATCAGCCGTACCAATGGCAGCCCGTGTATCACAGGTGCAGGGACAGAAAGCGAACCCTACAAACTTCCTGCTGATGCATGCTATGGGACCTAACGTCGCAGGCGTAATCGGCTCAGGTGTAGCAGCTGGTGTAATGCTCTGTATGTACGGCGGATATTAAAGAGAAAATCTCTAAAATCATTTTTATACACTAGAAAAACCCGGCGCGCACCCTATTTCGCCGGGTTTTTCGTTGCAGATATTTCGTGCTATAATGAAGCACGGAGGAGAAAAGAATGATCGATACAGTAATATTTGATTTTGACGGTACTATTATGGACACGAATGATGTCATCATCGGTTCCTGGCAGCATGTATATAAAACACTGCGAGGCGAAGAAGGCGATTTGAAATACATTCTCTCTACCTTCGGTGAACCGCTGGAGTACAGTATGGGGAACTCCTTTCCGGAAGTCAGCGTTGATGAATCAGTCAAAATCTACCGCGACTGGCACAGAGAAAGATTTCTGGATATGATCAAGCTGTTCCCGGGAATCACAGAAATGCTGCAGGAAGTGAAAAGCCGCGGCTACAAAACTGCCATCGCGTCATCCCGTCTCAGGTACACGCTGCACCAGGGTCTGGAGAAGTACGATCTGATGAAGTACTTCGATACCGTTGTGGCAGTGGAAGATGCCGAAAACGGTAAGCCTGCCCCCGACATCGTACTGAAAACACTGGACATACTGGATTCATCATCTGAAAACTCCATTATGGTGGGAGATTCGCGTTTGGACATTCTCTGCGCCCGCAACGCCGGCGTCTCCTCAGTCCTCGTCGGTTGGAGCGCGACCCTTGCCGGAAAAACAAAAGAGGACTTCGCGCCTGGCGAAGCCCCTGATTTCATTATTCAAACACCGAAAGAATTACTGGATATCATCTAAGGATATTGCCTTCTCCATCGAACAGCGGCAGTTTGCCGAGAACGGTGATGTCCGTTCTGTCATAAGCATCGCCCTCTGCGAGGACAGCCATCTTGCCGACGATTTCTCCGCCGGCGCCTTCTGCAAGCTTCTCCAGTGCAGCGAGAGACTGGCCGGTGCTGATGACATCATCTACGATCAGCACGCGTTTGCCGCGCATCTTCTCAACATCATCTTCACCGATATATATTTTCTGACGCTGGAAGGTTGTAATGGAATTGACGTCAGCGCTGAGCGGTTCGCCCATGTAAACCTTCTGGGATTTTAATGCGACGATATAATCATTCATTCCCGACTGGCGGGCCATCTCATAGATGAGCGGAATACTCTTCGATGCTGATGTCAGCATAATATCGAACTGCGGAGCGCGTGCGAGCAGTTCCCTGGCGGCATGCTGCGTAACTGCCACATCTCCGTAGAGAATGAACGCTGCGATCTGCAGGTCGTCAGAGACCTTGAACAGTTTGAGAGTTTTCTTGTATCCGGCGATATCTACTTCGTAATTCATCATTGACCTCCATATGCAAAAGCATCAAAACCCAGCTTCATACAAAAGCACTAATACATGACTCATTTTACCCCTGCAGCGCGTAACTTGCAAGGATGCCGGCCGTTGTAAATTACCCCTATTTTGGAAATGATTTGCATGATTTGGAAAGTGTTGTAACGATTTGGAAAGCATTGGCAATGTATTTAAAAATATGCATAAAATGAACATAAAATGAGCTCTTCCGGAGGTAAAATTCATTGACACTGAACCCCTGAATTGGTACACTCAAACTGTGGTAAAGGGACTGCAGAACAGCTGTAATCACATCATAGGAAATTGCGCAAAAAGCACAATATGTTGTGTACGGGCAAACAGCATTCCACAATCCATACCAACTCAATATTTGCCAATATAAGCACGAAGAAATGGTGTAGTGCGTCTCTACCGTAACGCCTGAGTTACGACTATTGGGAGTACGTAGAAGTTGGCGGACAGGTCTTGTACCTGTCTTTGTTGTTTCTCAAAGGTTTATTCATTTTACGAGGAGGAGAAAATGAAGAAAGTATTATCACTGGTTCTTGCCCTCACTATGGTGTTTGCATTCACCCTGACTTTCACAGGATGCGGCGGATCAGACAGTGAAGAAGGCTCAGGCGATGCAGCATTCAAGGCTGGATTCATCTGCCTGCATGATGAAAACTCAACTTATGACAAGAACTTCATCGATGCAGCTAACGCAGCATGTGAAGAACTGGGAGTTGAAGCAATCATCAAGACAAACGTTCCGGAAGGACAGGAGTGCTATGATGCAGCTGCTGAACTGGTTGACTCCGGTTGCGGCATCATCTTTGCTGACTCATTCGGTCACGAAGACTACATGATTCAGGCGGCAAAGGAATTCCCTGAAGTGCAGTTCTGCCACTCAACAGGAACAAAGGCTCACACGGAAGGCCTTGACAACTATCACAATGCATTCGCTTCCATCTATCAGGGTCGTTACCTCGCTGGTATCGCAGCAGGAATGAAGCTGAATGAGATGATCGAGAACGGCGACATTACTGCTGACCAGGCTAAGATCGGTTATGTAGGTGCATTCACTTACGCAGAAGTAGTTTCAGGCTACACTTCCTTCTTCCTGGGTGCACGTTCCGTTTGCGAATCCGCTACAATGGACGTAACATTCACAGGTTCATGGTATGACGAGACTCTTGAAAAAGAGGGTGCAACTAAGCTGATCGACGGCGGCTGCGTACTGCTTTCACAGCACGCTGACTCCATGGGAGCTCCAACAGCATGTGAAAACGCAGGTGTTCCTGACGTATCATACAACGGCAGCACAATCGAGTCCTGCCCTGAGACATTCATCGTTTCATCCAGAATTGACTGGGTACCTTACTATGAATATGCAATCCAGGCTGCTCAGAACGGCGAAGCAATCGAAGCTGACTGGACTGGTGACCTCGAGACAGGTTCCGTACAGCTCACTGAGATCAACGAAAACGTTGCTGCAGAAGGAACTGCAGAAGCAATCGAAGAAGCAAAGGCTAAGCTGATCGACGGATCACTGCAGGTATTCGACACTTCCACATTCACAGTTGATGGCAAGGAAGTTACAGAGTACAACGCTGACGTAGATACTGATCCTGACTTCAAGGGCGACACGAATGTTATCGAAGACGGCGCATTCATGGAATCCAAGTTCCGTTCCGCTCCTTACTTCGATCTTCAGATCGACGGCATCGAGCTCCTCGATACGAAATTCTAATCAAGCAATATACTATGGGAAAGCCCCGGAACCTCCGGGGTTTTCCTGATTTTCTTATATAGACACAACAGAAAGGAGGAGCGCCATTGAGCTCTCCTGAAAACAGAGAAGTAGCAATATCCCTGCGGAATGTTACCAAAACATTCGGCGCGATCAAAGCGAACAACAATGTAAGCATGGATATATACAAAGGGGAGATCCTTTCACTTCTGGGCGAAAACGGAAGCGGTAAGACGACCCTTATGAACATGCTTGCAGGTATTTATGCTCCTGATGGTGGACAGATTTTTGTCAACGGTGAAGAAGCCGTAATCAGATCCCCTCAGGATGCTTTTGATTATCAGATCGGAATGATTCATCAGCACTTCAAGCTGGTCGATGTGTTCAGTGCGGCAGAGAACATCATCCTCGGCATGCAGGGCAAGTTGAGGCTGGACAAGAAAGCCATACTGAAAGACATTCAGGAAACGGTAGACAGATACGGTTTCGAAATCGATCTGAACAAGAAGATATATGAAATGTCTGTATCAGAGAAGCAGACGGTCGAGATCATCAAGGTGCTTTACAGAGGCGCGCAGATACTCATTCTCGATGAGCCTACGGCAGTACTCACGCCGCAGGAAACCGAGAAGCTGTTCTTCGTTCTCAGAGCCATGAAGGATCACGGCAGAACCATCGTCATCATCACGCACAAGCTTCAGGAAGTTCTGGAGCTGTCCGATCGAGTTGCCGTTCTGCGCAAAGGCGAGTACATCGGTGAAATAGAAACGAAGGATGCAACAGAAAGTTCCCTCACTGAGATGATGGTGGGTAAAAAAGTTGAACTCAACATAGACAGAACCGATCCTGTAGATGTGAAAGATCTCGTCAGGATCGAGCATCTGACTTGCTTAAATAAATACGGAATCAAAGCCCTTGATGATGTCACGTTCACCATCAGAGCGGGTGAGATTCTCGGCATCGCCGGGATCGCAGGAGCCGGACAGAAGGAACTGCTGGAAGCCATCGCGGGACTGCAGAAGGCGGAACCGGGAAGCAGCATCATGTACCGGGCTATTGACAACAATGATGAGATACAGCTCCTGGGCAAGGATGTAAACGACATCAAGAACCTGGGTATTTCTCTTGCCTTTGTTCCGGAAGACAGACTGGGTATGGGCCTCGTCGGAAACATGGGTATGGTAGGAAATATGCTGCTGCGTTCCTATAACGAAGGCAGAGGCATTTTCACAAGAGAAAAAGAACCTCGTGAACTGGCTGAGGAAATCAAAGACAGACTTGAGGTGTCCACGCCGAACATCTACACACCAGTCAGAAAACTTTCAGGAGGAAATGTTCAGAAGGTACTGGTCGGAAGAGAAATCTCCCTGGCACCAAGAGTTCTTATGACGGCCTATGCAGTCAGAGGCCTGGACATCAATACCTCTTATACGATTTATAACATCCTTTCTGAAGAGAAGCAGAAAGGCGTCGGCGTTGTGTACGTCGGAGAAGACCTGGACGTTCTCGTTGAACTTTGCGACAGGATTCTTGTTCTGTGCGAAGGCAAAGTCAGCGGAATCGTCGATGCGCGCACGACGACGAAAGAAGAGCTTGGCGTCATGATGACCAAGTACAGCGGCGATCACATTGCTAAGATCAACGTCGCGAAACTTCTTGAAAATGACGAAGATGAGGAGGCAGGAAATGAAAGAGAAGCATAAACATATCAAAGAGCCCCTCGTCAAGCTCTCCAGACGAGCGGATCTGGACAGGAAGCATAGCTGGTCTTACAGAGCCCTTGCAATTTTAGCAGCACTGGTTGTCGATGGAATCATCATCATGCTGGTGGTTCACATGAATCCATTCGACATCTATTCAACGATGTTCATGGGCGCATTCGGAACGAGCAGAAAAATTTGGGTTACGCTCAAAGAGCTTTCACTCCTGCTGCTGATTTCCATTGCCCTGACGCCGGCCTACAGAATGAAGTTCTGGAACTTGGGCGGTGAAGGACAAGTTCTCATGGGAGCGTGGGCGACAGCCTTTTGCATGATTTATCTGGGAGATAAGCTTCCGAGCGGACTGCTGCTCCTGGTAATGTTCTTTGCGGCGATTGTCGTCGGCGGAATCTGGGCGTTCATCCCGGCCGTCTTCAAGGCGAAGTGGGGAACGAACGAGACGCTGTTCACCCTGATGATGAACTATGTAGCAATTCAGCTGGTCGCTTACTTCATCATCAAATGGGAGATGCCGAAGGGCTCCGGTCACGTCGGCATCATCAATCAGGCGACACAAGCAGGCTGGCTGCCGTATCTCGGATCCAACAGCTACGCGCTGGTCGTCGGCTTCGTTGTGATTGTCACCATAGGCATGCACGTTTATCTGAAATACAGTAAACACGGCTATGAAATTTCAGTCGTAGGTGAGAGCCAGAGGACGGCCACTTACGTAGGTATCAGCGTCGATAAGGTTATCATCCGTACACTGATCCTTTCCGGCGGCATTTGCGGATTCGCAGGCTGGCTGATCGTATCCGGTTCCGACCACACCATTACAACGACCCTCGCCGGAGGCATGGGATTCACAGGCATCATGGTTTCCTGGCTGGCACAGTTCAATGTTATCGTCATGATTCTGTGCAGCTTGCTCATTGTGTTCATGGGACAGGGCGCAAGTGAAATCGCCACTTCCTTCGGGCTGAATGAAGCTTTCGGAGATATCCTGACAGGAATCATCATCTTCTTTATCATAGGAGTTGAGTTCTTCATAAATTACAAACTTCACTTCAGAAAGTCATCAGGAAAGGAGGAAGCATAATGTTCAGTCTAGTTGCTTTTATTCCTAGAGCCATACTGCAGGGAATGCCTCTCCTCTTCGGATGTACTGGCGAAACAATTTCAGAGAAGGCAGGAAGCCTCAACCTGGGTATTCCAGGTGTCATGTATGTCGGCGCGATCTGCGGCGTCATCGGCTCCTTCCTTTATGAACAGAGCTGCGGAGGTCAGGTCGTTCCAATCATAGCGATACTGATACCATTCCTGGCATGCCTCGCAGGCTCACTGATTATGGGACTGCTCTTTGCATTCATGACAGTATCGCTGAGAGCGAATCAGAACGTAGTAGGTCTGGCGATGACCACATTCGGAATCGGATTCGGAAACTTCTTCGGCGGATCGCTCATGAAGCTGACGGGAGCCTCTGTTCCGTCCATCGCACTTTCAGCTACCAGCAAGTGCTTCAGAAAAGCACTGCCGTTTGCAAACGACTGTGGTGCCTTCGGAAAGATTTTCCTCTCGTACGGATTCATGACATATCTGGCAGTTGCCATTGCAATCGTGACAGCGTTCATCCTGACAAAGACCCGCATCGGACTGCAGCTTCGTGCGGTAGGTGAAAATCCTGCGACGGCGGATGCTGCCGGTATCGATGTTACAAAGTATAAGTACTTCGCAATTTGCATCGGCTGCATGATTGCAGGACTTGGCGGACTGTTCTACGTTATGGACTACGCTAACGGCGTATGGTCGAACGACGCCTTCGGAGACAGAGGATGGCTTGCTATCGCCCTCGTAATCTTCACTCTGTGGAAACCGAACATTGCGATCTTCGGATCCATACTCTTCGGCGGACTTTACATCCTGAACCTGTTTATCCCGGGTGCAGGAATGGCCACGAAGGAACTCTACAAGATGCTGCCGTATGTTGTAACGATCATCGTACTGATCATCACCAGCATGAGACGTAAGCGTGAGCATCAGCCGCCAGAAAGTCTCGGACTGCCGTACTTCCGAGAAGACCGATGACGGTGCAAAGGCTGCAAAAACAATAATCAAAAATGAAATCACCCGCAGGACGTGCTTGAGAGGGCATCTTCTGCGGGTTATAATTTAGTTATGCTGAACATATACTATGCAGGTGAATCCTGCAATAAAGAAAAGTTCATATTTGACCGTATTGATCCGGACAAGCAGACCATTATCATTGTCCCTGACCAGGCGTCCCTTCAGATGGAACGTGACGCGCTGGATCACTTCAAAGACAGGGATGGACGCAGTGCGCTGCTTGATCTTATGGTAGCCGATTTTTCCGCCCTTGGGCACAAAGTAATCAGTGAAGCCGGCATTAGAGAACCGGAACTGATCGATAAATACGGACGCCAAATGCTGCTGTCTGTTCTGATAGACAGACTTGCGGATGATGGGGAACTTCGTGTGTACAAAACCATGAAGGGCAAAAGCACCTTCGTATCGAACGCCAATCAGCTCATATCAGAGATGAAACGGTATGGAGTGACTGCGTCCGATATTGAACAGGCAGCAGGAGAAACGGACAGCTACCTGCAGCTCAAGCTCTCAGATATCAATAAGATTTATAGTGCCTATGAAGAGTCTATTCTGGACAGATTTACGGATTCGGAAGATTACATCCGATTCTACGGCAAACTGATGGAAGAGTCCGAGCTGATTGGAAAATCTGTCATTTGGATTACAGGATTTGATACGTTCACCCCAGTCAACATGGAAGTCATACAGCGACTTCTCGCCGCAGCGTGTGAAGTTAATGTTGTGATGACTTGGGAGGATATTGCCGCAGGTGCGACCGGTGCGCACGCAATAGGTGCAGCAGGTGCTGCCCCGCAGGATGCCAGAATGCTGACGACAGGAGGCGGTGAAGGACTCTTCAGCCTGACCGGCATGGTCATTGAGAACCTCCAAAAGGCGGCAGACGCGGCAGGTGTGAAATGGAACATGGAATCTGCCGATGGCGAGAGCAGAGAAAGCATTTGGAACGAGGATCCGGCAGAAAAGATAACGCTCATCAAGGCATCGAACATCTATGCGGAAGCGGACAGGGCAGCCGCATGTATCACGCAGCTTGTCCGCGATGAAGGGTATCGATACAAAGACATCGCAGTCATTTGCAATGACATGGATGTGCGCGGCGCAGTTTTGCTCCGGACCTTTGAGCGGTGGGGCATTCCTGCCTTTGCAGATAGAAAGCGGAAAGTACTGCATCAGCCTGTTGTTCGGTTTTTGCTGTCGTTCCTTGATATGATTTCCGATGGATTCGGCGGCGGTGCTGTCATGGAAATGGTCAGCGCAGGTCTGATGGGATTCAGCCGCAGAGATGAAGAACTGCTGAGCAACTATGTGACGGAAGCGAAAATCCGTGGAAACAAGTGGAAGCAGGAATTTACATGGGCTGGAAAGGGCAGCTTCGGCGGAGCTCGCTACGAAGAGGAACTGGGTCGTCTGAATGAAATGCGCAGCTACATTGTCAGTGTCGTAGAAGAAGCGCGTGATGAAATAGGACGAAGGAATACAGCAGAAGAAAAGATCCGCGGCATCACAAGATTTCTGGAAGAAAAGTTTAATATCCTGGAGAGAATTCAGGAGCTGATTGACAAGCAGAAAGAACTTGGACTGACAGAAGGGGCTGCGGAGGCGGCGCAGAGCTGGAATATGATTTGCGGCGTCTTCACACAGGTGATCAGAGTCATCGGAGAAGATACGATCAGCAACAGGCAGCTGAAGGATATCCTGGCAGAAGGGCTGCGGGAGATGGAAATCGGTCTTGTGCCGACAAGCACAGACAGCGTACTGCTTGGCACATTGCAGAGAACAAGAATCAGCAAGTGCCCTGTCCTCATTGTTACGGCGGCGAATGAAGGTGTTCTGCCTATGAGCGGCGGTGACAGCGGACTTCTGACAGAGCGGGAGCTGGAACGGCTGGAACAGCTCAAATACAGCGTCGCCAAGAAGGACGATGTGCGGAGACAGGAGGAGCAGCTTGCGATATACAGAATGTTCTCACTGCCGTCTGAGAAGCTGATCGTGATGTGCAGCATGTCCGATCAGGATGGCAGAAGCATCACTCCTTCGAGCGTATTCTCGATCCTTGCAGATCTAGATGGTGTTCAGGTACTCGGTGATTTGGGCAAGGAAGAAATCACAGAGAAAATCGCTTCGCGCAAAGGCTCCCTCGCATACATGGCAGACGCCATGCAGGGATTCATCGAAAACGGGCGTATCGATGACGCGTGGCTTGCTGCAATGAACTGGTATCGTGCGGAAGATTCCGATAGTGTGAGGAAGATTCAGCAGGGACTGGACTTCGACAACAGAGCAGAACAGCTGGAAGAAGATTTTGCGGACAGTCTTTACTTCGGAGACAGAAACGCCATCAACGTCAGCGCCAGCAGGCTGGAAGTGTACAGCAGCTGCCCGTTCCGGTACTTTATCGAGAAGGGCCTCAGAGCAGATGAGCCGGATAGTTATGAAACATCCGGAAAATCCAGAGGTGATGTATTCCACATGGCACTGCAGAAACTCTCATCACAGCTTGCAGCCGAGGCAGAAGCTGGTCACTATGCGGTGACAGACACGCAGTCTCCTTGGATGACGATAACAGAAGATGAATGCAGAGAGCAGATAGACAGAATCATAAGAGAAGAAACGACAGAATATAGAGAAGGTGTGTACCTCAGTGATAATGAAACCCGTCTGCAGCTGGAACAGATTATCAGTACCTGTTCAGATATTGCATGGGCCATGATCGGGCAGGTGCGCAAAAGCAACGTAACGCGCATGTATTTTGAGGAACCGTTCGGCTATGGCTCTTCCAGACTTAAACCAATCGAGATCGAACTTGAAAGCGGCAGGAAAGCAGTGCTCTCCGGTATCATCGACAGACTGGATGTGATGGACGTTCTGCCCGCAGACACCGCTGAGCAGCCCGTCGAAGCGATTCGCGTCATCGACTATAAGACGGGAAGCGATGAGATCAATCTGGATCAAATCAAGGAAGGGTATAAGCTTCAGCTGATGGTCTACATGAACGCAGCAGAATCTGCAGGCGGTGATGGCGGTGAGAGCCTGAAACCGGCAGGTGTGTTCTACTTTAAGATCAAAGATCTGGACGACAATGCAGATTCTTCATCCGGGAACAAAGACCTGGGCGACAACATTGACGACAGGATCGCGAAGGCCTGCAGGCTGGAGGGCATCATGGTCGGCGACGAACAGATTCTGAAGGCCATGGATGGAACCATTGCACCGAAGGAAACGAGCAGAGTACTGCCTTTGCAGCAGTTGGCATCTGGTGAGCTGAAGACGCCGAAGAGTGGGGCGCTTTTGGCACCGGAAGAGTTTGATGAGCTTTGCAGTATCACGATGGACAATGTCAGAAGTATCTGCCGGGATATCCAGTCCGGCCGCATCGATATTGCACCGAAGAAGGAGAAATCATCGTCGGGAGGATGGACGAAAACTTCATGTACTTACTGTTCGTATAAGAGCATCTGCCTCTTTGACACCAGCTTCCGAAACTGCAGGTATAAGTTAGTATAGATTATGAAAAAATGTATTGTAATACCCGACTCCTTTAAGGGAACGATGACATCTGTAGAGGCCTGCGAAATCATGTCCGACGCGATATCGCGCAGATATCCGGATTGTGAAATCGTCACGATTCCGATTGCGGACGGCGGTGAAGGCACCGTTGACTGTTTCCTCAAAGCCAGAGCCGGTGAAAAAGTTAATATCACTGTGCGTGATGCATATGGCGGTGAAATCGAAGGGTTTTATGGCCGCTTCGGTGACGAGGCAGTCATTGAAATGGCGGCAGTTGCGGGCATGGTCAGCAACAGGAGGCGCGACACCGTGGAAGCATCCACTTACGGGGTCGGACAGTTGATTGGACGTGCCATCAACAACGGTGCGAAGACGGTTCTCATCGGGCTTGGCGGAAGCTGCACTTCCGATGCGGGCTGCGGAATGCTCTGCGCTTTGGGCATGCGGTTCTTTGACGCAGACGGAAAACCGTTCCTGCCGGTCGGCGGGACCCTTGATCGAGTTGCAAAGGTAAACCGCGCTGAGCTTGACAAGAAACTGGAAGGTATCCGGATCTGCTGTATCTGTGATACCAACAAGGTTATGTACGGACCTGATGGCGCGGCATACGTATACGCCCCGCAAAAGGGAGCAAATGAACAGCAGGTGAAGATTCTGGATGACAATCTTAGAAGGCTTGCAGAATTCATCAGGAAAGAAATTGGCATTGATGTTTCAATGATTCCGGGCGGCGGTGCGGCCGGTGCCATGGGCGCGGGGGCGGTAGCCTTTATGAATGCTGAACTAAAACCGGGTATTGAGTTCATCATGGAGATGGTTCACTTTGATGAGCATCTCAAAGATGCGGACTGTGTTTTCACAGGAGAAGGAAGCTTTGACATGCAGAGCTTCAGTGGGAAGGCTGTTTGCGGTGTTGCGACGCATGCTTCCAAACATGGTGTTCCCGTCATAGTTGTCACAGGCAGAAATCGCACCGGTTTGCAGTCTGTCCCGGAACTTGGCATTAAAGCGATTTATGAAACCGCAAAGACAGAGGACTTCGAAGAAATCAAAAGGACATGTCGAAGTGATCTTGCCGAAACGATGGGAAAAGTTTTGTTATAATGCGGCAAAGATTGGTTCGTGGCCCATCGCCGGAATGACAATATTCATAAAGTCCTGATTGGACATCCGAATGGTAACGGTGTTGACGCAAGGGTGCATGGCAAAGAGCTCTTCGTCCAGAAGAGAATCGTCGATGATCAATTGCACACGGCCGTCCGGATCGTTCAGCAAACCAAAAGGAGTCACTGCGCCGGGCGTCAGACCGAGCACTTCTTCCAAGTCATCTTCATGACAGAACGTCAGCTTTTTAATACCGGTCAGTTCACCAATCTGTTTCAGATCGATTCGCTTCGTTCCGTTTACCAGAATGAGAAAGTAATTGCGACGCTTTTTATCCCTGAGGAATACATTCTTTGCGCCGACCACTCCAATAGCCTCATCGGCTTCTGCCGCGTCACCCATTGAGAATTCCTCCTCATGATCCAGATAAACATAGTTGATCCCCAGCTCGTCTAGAAACTCATAGACGCGCTGTTCTTTTTCAGGCCGCTCAGTGAAATTGTCCGGCCTTCCTTGTTTTACGATCAGTTCCATGTTTCATCTCCTTGCAATGGTAAAAGTATCCGTTTTCAGTAAAACGACTTGCTTTTGGATACTTTTACCTATTTTAGCATTTCACTTCAAACAGTAAAAGAAAAACGGAGATCTTTTGGTCTCCGTTCTTCAATGGTGGAGCATAGGGGG